>NZ_FMTR01000002.1:0-467099 GCF_900100135.1 Pseudomonas sp. NFACC05-1
CGGCTGACAAAGTCGAAACTGGTCTCGCGATACTGCACGCAGTATTCCCACTCGCGATAGGTTTGGCTCAAGGCGTCTTCGAAATCGGAAAAGCCCAGGTCGCGGAATACCTGCTTGATGATCTGCGGGATGGTCAGGTTCTGGAAAATCCGGCAATCGGAAGTGCGGGTCAGCAGCCACAACCACGGCCGCAACGTCGCCTGGTAACTGGCGAACTGGCCCTGGTCGACGTTCTGGCTGCAACGGGCGACGATGCCATGGAAATAGCGCTCACCACCGCCATCGAGCTGCAGGCTGACGCACATGGGCTTGCCAAGCAGCTGGTTGAGATCGATGGCATTGTCCAGCGAATGCAGCTGCAACTCGTAGTTGAACAGCCGCCCCAATTCTTCACCGCCGCCCATGTCCTTGAGCAACAGCACCTCAGGTCCGAGGGGGCTGGTGACCTTGGCCAGGCGTGAGGCTTGGTTGAATAACATCGGTTATCTCATCGTTGTAATGGCTGCGGCGCTGATTGGAACAACTGTGGGAGCGAGCTTGCTCGCGATGGCGGTATGTCAGTCAACATGGATGTTGAATGTGACTGCGCTATCGCGAGCAAGCTCGCTCCCACAGGGTTTTGCAGTGTTCCTTACCGTCAGGCCGCGTCGCTGAAATCGTACTGCAATTCGTTATCCACGGCGCTGATCCGCACGCCGGCCAAGGCCTTGCCTTCGAGCATGCGGGTCAGGAACTCGCGGCTCATGTCCGGCAGCAGGCTGTTGGTCAGGATGGTGTCGATCATGCGCCCGCCGCTTTCGGTTTCGGTGCAGCGCGAGACGATCAAATCGATCACCGCGTCGTCGTAGTCGAAGGCGACTTTGTGGGTGCTCTCCACGCGCTTCTTGATGCGGTTGAGTTGCAGGCGGGTGATGGCCTTGAGCATTTCGTCGCTGAGCGGGTAGTACGGGATCGTCACCAGGCGGCCCAGCAAGGCTGGCGGGAAAATCTCCAGCAGCGGTTGGCGCAGGGCCTTGGCGATTTCTTCCGGCTCCGGCACGTTCTGCGGGTCTTTGCAGACGTCGGCAATCAGCTCGGTGCCGGCGTTGGTGGTCAGCAGGATCAAGGTGTTCTTGAAGTCGATCACCCGGCCTTCGCCGTCCTCCATCACGCCTTTGTCGAACACCTGGAAGAAGATTTCATGCACGTCGGGGTGGGCTTTTTCCACCTCGTCCAGCAGCACCACGCTGTACGGTTTGCGCCGCACGGCTTCGGTCAACACGCCGCCTTCGCCGTAGCCGATGTAACCCGGTGGCGCACCCTTGAGGGTGGACACGGTGTGGGCTTCCTGGAACTCGCTCATGTTGATGGTGATGACGTTCTGCTCGCCGCCATACATGGCTTCGGCCAGGGCCAGGGCGGTTTCGGTCTTGCCCACGCCGGAGGTGCCGGCGAGCATGAACACGCCAATCGGCTTGCTCGGGTTGTCGAGGCCGGCACGTGAGGTCTGGATGCGCTTGGCGATCATCTGCAGGGCATGGTCCTGGCCGATGATGCGTTTCTTCAGGTGCTGGTCGAGGTTGAGCACGGTTTCCAATTCGTTGCGGGCCATGCGGCCCACCGGGATACCGGTCCAGTCGGCGACCACCGAAGCCACGGCCTGGTAATCCACGGTCGGCAGGATCAGCGGGGTTTCGCCTTGCAGGGCGGTCAGGCGCTGTTGCAGGTCCACCAGTTTCTCGCGCAGGGCGTGGCTTTCGTTGTCGGCAGCTTCGCTGGCGTCTTCGCTGTCTACCACGCCGACGCGCTCGCGTAAGGTGGCGCGGGTGGCGAGCAGTTCGTCCACCAGGGTTTTCTCTTCGGCCCAGCGGCTTTCCAGCTCGGCCAGGCGTTCGCGCTCGGCGCTCAGCAGGCTTTCGGTCTGGGTCTGGCGAGTGCCGATGACCACGCCGATGGCGTGTTCACGGGCGATGATTTGCAGCTCGGTTTCCAGTGCTTCGATGCGCCGGCGGCTGTCGTCCACCTCGGCCGGCACGGCGTGCAGGCTGATGGCGACGCGGGCGCAAGCGGTGTCCAGCAGGCTCACGGATTTGTCCGGCAGCTGGCGCGCGGGAATGTAGCGGTGGGAGAGCTTGACCGAGGCTTCCAGGGCTTCGTCGAGAATCTGCACCTGGTGGTGTTTTTCCATGGTCGAGGCCACGCCGCGCATCATCAGCAGGGCCTTGTCTTCCGACGGCTCGGCCACTTGCACCACTTGGAAACGACGGGTCAGGGCCGGGTCTTTCTCGATGTGCTTCTTGTACTCGGCCCAGGTCGTGGCCGCCACGGTACGCAAGGTGCCACGGGCCAACGCCGGCTTGAGCAGGTTGGCTGCGTCGCCCGTGCCGGCGGCGCCACCGGCACCCACCAGGGTGTGGGCTTCGTCGATGAACAGGATGATCGGCTTGGGCGAGGCCTGGACGTCTTCGATGACCTGGCGCAGGCGCTGTTCGAATTCGCCTTTCATGCTCGCGCCGGCCTGCAACAGGCCGACGTCGAGGCTGCGCAGTTCCACGTCCTTGAGGGCCGGCGGTACGTCGCCGGCGACGATGCGCAGGGCAAAGCCTTCGACCACGGCGGTCTTGCCCACGCCGGCTTCACCGGTGAGGATCGGGTTGTTCTGCCGGCGGCGCATGAGGATGTCCACCAGTTGGCGGATCTCTTCGTCACGGCCGACGATCGGGTCGAGCTTGCCGCTGCGGGCCTGCTCGGTGAGGTCGACGGTGAAGCGCTTGAGGGCTTCCTGTTTGCCCATGGCGCTTGGGGCCATGGCGCCGCTGGCTTCGCCCGGCACGGCACCGGCATTGAAACCGTCGCTGGCGGTCAGGGCGTTTTCCGGCGAGTCGCCGACGTATTCGTCAAAGCGTTCGCTCAGGGCTTCGACCTTGACCTTGTCGAACTCCGACGACAAACCCAGCAGCGCGTGGCGCAGGCTCGGGGTCTTGAGGATGCCCAGCACCAGGTAACCGGTGCGCACCTGGCTTTCGCCGAACATCAGGCTGCCGTAGACCCAGCCGCGTTCCACGGCTTCTTCCACGTGGGACGACAGGTCGGTGATGGACGTCGACCCCCGTGGCAGACGGTCGAGGGCTTCGGTGAGGTCACGGGCCAGGCGCGCCGGCTCGATGTTGAACTGGCGGATGATGCGGTGCAGGTCCGAGTCCTGCAGTTGCAACAACTGGTGAAACCAGTGGGCCAATTCCACATAAGGGTTACCGCGCAACTTGCAGAACACGGTGGCGGCTTCGATGGCTTTGTAGGCCACGCTGTTGAGTTTGCCGAACAACGCGGCGCGACTGATTTCACCCATGCTCATGGCTCCTTGAGGTCTGTGAGGTGTTGGCCTGTTCGGCGTAATGCCGGGCCAGTATTAGATCGTTGGCATCGGTTTCGGGGCGACCCAGCCAGGTATTGAAGCCCAGGCGGAAGCGACCATTGAGTTGCAGTGCCGGGACTTCGGGTTGTGCCAGGACCAGGTTCAGGTCCCAGTCCAATTCATGCCCCAGGTATTCGGCGACCCAGGCCACCAGCTCGTTGAACGGTTGGCTGCCGGGCAGCATGCCCATGTAGTCAACGAGCTTGAGTGGCCCCAGGCGAATGCGGAATTTGTGTTGGCGATCCCACACGAAGCGGCCCAGGCAGAAGTCCACGCCCAATTGATGAGCGCTGACCCCGACGCGGCTGCGTTCGGGCAATTCCAGCCATTGGCCGACGTATTCTTCGATCTCCACCGGCAGGCCGAAGTACTCGCTGAGGATTGCCTTCAAGCCGTCCGGGTAGCGGGTTTGCGCCGACAGGTGGCCGCTGTAGTGCAGCTTCGCCGTGTCGGGGATCAGCCCTTGTTTGAGCAGGCTCGGCATGCCCCGACCGCTGAGGGCGGCCAGGCGCGCCGACCAGTAGTCATCGTCCGGGCGGTCGTGGCTGACGGTCGGCCGCGCTTCGGCCCAGGCCCGATAAAACAGGCTGAGCAGGCGATGGTGGAACACATCGAGAAAGCGCTTGCTGGTGCTGTCGCCATTGTTGCGCTGGCGTTCGCGCACGTATTCGGTGATGTGCAGCGGCATCGGGCCGTTGGGGCCGCCGAGGCCGAAGAAGAACTGCTCCAGGCGTGCCGGGGTGCCGTCGCTGCCCGGTTGCACCGAGGCCAGGGTCGCCGGGGCGAAGGTGCAGTCGGCCTGCTGGCCGAGGCGCAGCGGGTCATCGGCCAGGCGCAGAGAATGGCCCAGGCGCGGCAGCTCGGGGGATTCGCACTCGATGCGCCGTAGCGCCTGGAAGAAGTCGTATTCCCAGGGCTCCTGGTGCATCGCCTCCAGGGTACTCACAGGGTCGGACGACGTCCGGGCTTGGCTTTCCATCGCATGATCTCGCCGCGTTCGGTGGTACGGATCACCGTCTCGGTAAAACTGTTGATCGACACGTAGCGTGCCAGGAAGCGCTCGAACACGGCGCCGAGCAGGAACACCCCGGTGCCGCGAAACGCGTTTTCATCGAATTCCAGGGTGATCTCCAGGCCCCGACCAAACACGATCGGGCCGGGCATCGGCAAGCGCCGGGTGCAAGCCTTGCTGCTGACTTCGCGCAGGCCTTCGATCTGCAATTGCAGCGCCGCGTCGTTGCTGTCGCCGTACAGGCGCAGCAGTTCGCGCAGGGCGGCGGCGCCTTGACCTTGTTCGCTCAACGACAAGTAGTTCAGCGACAACTGGCTGATCAGCCGCCAGGCCTTGGCGTCGTGGGCATGGCTGGCGCGAGGACGGCTCGGCCCAGCGACGCAGCGCACGGCGCCAACCGGCGCACTGTCGGCGAGGGTGAAGTCGGTCTTGCCGTTGCCCACGCTCATGAACAGCGGCAGGTCGCGGTTGGTGCACAGCGCGGTCACGCCCAGTTGGCGCAGGTCGTGGCGATAAGGCGCTTGCTGGCTGTCCACCAGGCTGACGAAGGTTTCGCTGCCGATGTAGGTCGAGCGTGGGCCGTTGCGCCGCTGGTCGCTGGACAGCACACGGGGTTCGCGCCGCACCGTGTAATAGGCCTGGTCGCGGCCATAACGGGACGGATCGCGTACGGCGTAGAACGGCAGGAACGGCTGCTCCGGCCCGGTGCCGTGGCCAGTGAGGCCGCTGAGCGAATGCACTTCGAAATCCATCGGCCGGGTACGGTCGGCGATCACGTGGTGTTCGTTGACCCGATCCGACAAGTGAATGCGATCCAGGCGCTTGGGGAACAGGTTGATGGCCGGGGTGCAGAACGGCAGGAACTGCGAAGCGCCGACGCTGCCTTCCAGGCTCGGATCGTGCCGGTCGAACAGCACGATCAGCTCCAGTTCCTGGCCGTCGCAACGCTTGACCGCGCGGCTCAACTGGGTGAAGTCGACAAACAGGAAACGGTGGGGCAGGGCGAAGTATTCCTGCAACAGGCGATAGCCCTGGAAGGCTCGCGGCACCACCGGCAGCGCGGCGTCGGCATCGTCGAAACCGCGCGAGCGCAACGCATCCTGGGGCAGGCGTTCCACCCAGTCGCCGCCGGGCTTGCGGGCGAACACCGCGCAGGCATTGCCCAGCAGTTGTTCGTAGAGGCGGAAAGGCTGTTCGTCGGCACCGCTCAAGTACAGCGGCAGGTTGTCCAGGGCCAGGCTGTTGAACGGCAGTTCGGCGCCGGTGCGCAGTGTGAGGCGCAGGCCGGCCTTGGCTTTCGGCTCGCTGGCGGCCAGGCGTCCGAGCACGGCGGAGGGGTTGCCGAAGTACTCGGCCTGGCTGACCTGCAACGGCCACAACGTCACCGCGTGGGCGGTGCGGTACTCGCAGCAGGTCTGGGTTTCACGCCCCAGGGCGGCACGCAGGACCGTATCGCGCGGCAGCGGGAAGCCACTGCTCAGCGAGCCTTCGTCCGGGTCGGCCTGCAATTGCACCACGGTCATCGACGGTGTCGGCGCCAGGTAATGCGGGTAGGCGATTTCCAGCAGGTTGTGGGTGAAGGTCGGGTACTCGGCGTCGAGCTTGAGCTGCACCCGCGCCGTCAGGTAGGCGAAGCCTTCCAGCAGGCGCTCGACATAGGGGTCGGCGCAGTCCATGCCGGACAAGGTCAGCCGACTGGCGATCTTCGGGTATTCCTTGGCGAACTCCGCCGCGCTTTCGCGCACGTGGTGCAGTTCCTGGTTGTACAGCTCCAGCAGGCGTGGGTTCATGAGCGTCTCCGCTGGTCGGCGTTGACCACGCGCACATGGCCGGTTTCCAGGTCCAGGTCGGTTTGCAGCATCAGGCGCAGCGGCACCGGCTGGGCCCAGAGATCGCCTTCGATCTCAAAACTCAAGGCGTTGTGGTTCATCTCGGCCGTCGCCCGGGCGCGCACGCGCAGGGTGTGGCGCAGGATTCGCGGCTCGAACGTGGCGATGGCCTGGTGGATCAGCGTTTCCAGGGCCGAGACATCGACGTTCGACGCGCTGTTGCCGGCCAGTGCCGGCAGGCCGAAATTCACCACCGAGGTGCCCGCCGGGGTGTGCAACGTGGCATCGGCGCTGAGCAATGAGGTGGTGTTGAGCAGCCACGCCAGGTCACGCAGCACGGAGGCTTTCAATTGGGTCAGGGACAGCACGCGTTTGTCGGCGCTTTCCTTTGGATTGGTCGGATCGTCGTCGGTCAACCGGTCCAATAGGGACGGTTGGAGGCGATCGCGGGCGGCGATTTCGGTTACCAAGTGAAAAGGCCTGTGTAATTCTTCTGGTCACCTGTGCCGCCCATGCAGCTGGCGCGGCGAGCGATTATCGAGGGTTCGAGTTGCCCATTGACCAGGCGTATGGCGCGGTACTCGGAGTGACATTGCGGACTGTTCTGAGCCGCGGTCGAGAAATGAAGAACAATGACAATAGGCACCTTGCCAAAGGTCTCGACATGAGATTTGCCTTGTCTGTCTACCGTGAACTGGCAGGGCCATGGCAGGTCGAGTGGCATTAGCGTCTGGTCTGGTTTGCGTAGCGCGCAGCGTTGTTGGTCATCGACCAGCGTCAACTGTTGCCCGCCCATCACGACGACTTGATTCACCGCTGCGGTTGAAGTTGCCGATGAGGCTTGCTGCCCGGCACAGGCTGTCAGGCTCGAAAACAGGCAGCCAATCAATACAGCGCAACGAGCCTTGTTCATAAAAGCTCCCAGAACCAGATCGCCCTGGATCGATAGGCCGGATCGTCATACCCGAGGGTCAGGCCACGGTTCCAGAGGTCGATATGGTCGCCGGTGCGACCGTCCGAAGACTCTCCCAATTGCTGGAAGCAATCCTTGAAGAAAATCAGGCCGGTCTTGTCTTGCAGCTTGCGTCGGTCCGCGGCAGTTCCGCCGAGGATCAACGGGCGGCCCAGGTGATGTTTCCACAACCAGTTCGCCAGCGATTCGGCCCCCCTGGCGTGCTCATGTGCACACTTGGGTTCGGTGTAGGTGGACTTGTTGACCTTGATGGTCAGCTCTGTATTGAGCGTGATGCTCATGCGGATAGCGCACTGGTTTGCCCACGGACCATCACAGGGTTTCGCGTCGGGGTAGGTCACCAGCAGATCGGAATAGGCTTTCCACAGATTGATAAACGAAGGCTTGGCCATGACTCACACCGCGCTGTAAAGGATTGGATTCGAGCAAGCACCAAACACCCCCGGCGCGTGGCACCGGGGGCGTGTTCGATTACACCTTGACGTTCTGACGGATGTTCCAGCCGAACTTGACCGGACCGCCTTCCTTGGTGCCGTCGGCTTTCTGTGGCTGGTAGTCCACCAGCACCTTGGCGAAGTTCAGGGTGACGTTTTCGGTCAGGCGATCATCGCCGCCCGAACCGCCGGTGCTCAGGGACGTAACCAGCACTTCTTCCAGGTTGATGATCATGTACTCGACCTGGCTTTCACCGCCGGCCTTGCGCACGGTCAGCTTGACCTTGTCGATGTGCTTGCCGCTGGCGCAGTGCATCATCAGGTTCGGCGACGCCTTGTCGACGTATTTGGTCAGGGACAGGTCCTGGACGTTGACCTTGCCCGCACCACCGCCGCTGCCCACGTGCATGTTGCCGGACTGGGACATGCCCCAGCTCCAGTTCAGGACATCGATCTCGTCCTTGTGGGCCTTGTCCATGGACTCGCCCTTGATGTCGCCGATCTTGATGAAAATATCAACAGCCATGTTTTCTCCCTGTGTGGTTTCTAACCACATTGTTTGGTTGACGCTGACCTTGCGAAATCTGTGAACTCAATGAAGATCTCTTGTGGACCACTCTGTGGCGAGGGAGCTTGCTCCCGCTTGGGTGCGTAGCGCCCACAAGAAGGGGCCGCTACGCGACCCAGCGGGAGCAAGCTCCCTCGCCACAAAGGGCCTCCACAGGAAAGCCCATTTCAACGGTTGTTTATGCGCCCTTGGCCGACGGCAGTTTCGATACCAGGCGCAGCGACACGGTCAGCCCTTCGAGCTGGTAGTGCGGACGCAGGTAGAACTTGGAGTTGTAGTACCCCGGGTTGCCTTCGACTTCTTCGACGATCACTTCGGCGGCAGCCAACGGGTGCTGGGCCTTGGTGGTCTCGGTGGAGTGCGCCGGGTCACCGTCGACGTAGTTGAGGATCCAGTCCTGCAACCAGCGCTGCATCTCGTCCTTCTCTTTGAAGGAACCGATTTTGTCGCGCACGATGCACTTGAGGTAATGGGCGAAACGGCAAGTGGCGAACAGGTACGGCAGGCGCGCCGCCAGGTTGGCGTTGGCGGTGGCGTCCGGGTCGTCGTATTCGGCCGGTTTCTGCAACGACTGGGCGCCGATGAACGCGGCGAAGTCGGTGTTTTTCTTGTGCAGCAGCGGCATGAAACCGTTCTTCGCCAGCTCCGCTTCACGGCGGTCCGAGATGGCGATTTCGGTCGGGCACTTCATGTCCACGCCACCGTCGTCGGTCGGGAACGTGTGGGCTGGCAGGTTTTCCACTTCACCGCCGGACTCCACGCCACGGATGCGCGAGCACCAGCCGAAATGTTTGAACGAACGGTTGATGTTCACCGCCATCGCGTAAGCGGCGTTGGCCCAGGTGTACTTGGAGCTGTCGGCACCGTCGGTGTTTTCTTCGAAGGCGAAGGCTTCCACCGGGTCGGTCTTGGCGCCGTACGGCAGGCGTGCCAGGAAGCGTGGCATGGTCAGGCCGATGTAGCGCGAGTCTTCCGATTCACGCAGCGAGCGCCAGCCGGCGTATTCCGGGGTGGTGAAGATCTTGGTCAGGTCGCGTGGGTTCGACAGTTCCTGCCACGAGCCCATGCCCATCACGGTCGGCGATGCCGCAGCGATGAACGGCGAGTGCATGGCCGCGCAGACTTTCGACAGTTCGCCCAGCAGCTCGACATCCGGTGGCGACTGGTCGAAGTAGTAGTCGCCTACCAGGCAACCGTAAGGCTCGCCGCCGAACTGGCCGTATTCTTCTTCGTACATCTTCTTGAAGATCGGGCTCTGGTCCCACGCGGTGCCCTTGAATTTCTTCAGGGTCTTGTGCAGGTCGGTCTTGGAGATGTTGAGCACGCGGATCTTGAGCTGCTCATCGGTCTCGGTGTTGTTGACCAGGTAGTGCAGGCCACGCCAGGCGCTTTCCAGTTGCTGGAAGTCGGGATGGTGGATGACCTGGTTGACCTGGGCGGTGAGCTTGGCGTCGATGGCGGCGATGATCGATTCGATCGACTTGATGGCGTCGTTGGACACCAGGTCGGTCTGCGCCAGGGCCTGTTCGGCCAGGGTACGCACGGCGGTCTCGACGGCTTCGCGGGCGCGCTCGGTCTTGGGTTTGAATTCTTGCAGCAGCAGGGACGCGAACTCGCTGGTTTCTTCGGTTGCGCCCAGGTTTTGCACGCCTTCGCGGGCTGTATTGTCAGTCATGATCATTGGTCCTGTGCTGGCTTCGGCGCGCTCGCCAGGGCCTGCAACAGCGCTGGGTCCTTGATCGCCTTCATGATGATTTCTTCGGCGCCGGTCTTGCCGTCCATGTAGGTCAGCAGGTTGGCCAACTGGGTACGCGCTTCGAGCAATTTGTTCAGCGAATCGACCTTGCGGGCCACGGCCGCCGGGCTGAAGTCGTCCATGCTTTCGAACGTCAGGTCCAGGCTCAGGTTGCCTTCGCCGGTCAGTTCGTTAGGCACATGAAACGCCACGCGCGGCTGCATGGCCTTGAGGCGCGAGTCGAAATTGTCGACGTCGATCTCGAGGAACTTGCGATCAGCCACAGGGGCCAGAGGCTCGGCGGGCTTGCCGGCGAGGTCGGCCATTACCCCCATGACGAAGGGCAACTGGACCTTTTTCTCGGCGCCGTAGAGCTCGACGTCGTACTCGATCTGCACTCGAGGCGCGCGGTTGCGCGCGATGAATTTCTGAGAACTTTGCTTCGCCACGTTGCTGCTCCTGGTCGCTTGAGCGACGGTGTTGGCGTCATCGGGGGTGCCGGTGACGTGACTGCGTGATCCGCTCGCTTTTTATTCGCTGTCTGGGCCGCGCAGGTTTTCAAATTGACTCATGCCGTCGGGAATCAGGTTGCGCACGATGGCCGCGAAGTCGGCGTGCACCAGATTCTTGGCCCGGTTCAACAGCACCGGCAGCGGGCTGGAGGGCTCATGACGGGTGTAGTAAGCGAGAATCCGGTCCAGGCTGCGCAGCACGTCGTCGCGGTTGTTGATGTCGCCGCTGACGGTGCTGGTGCTGTTATTGGTGTTGCGCGGTGAGCTTGTGACATTTGCATGCTCAGTGGGCGCTGGGCTGTTGTCGCTGACGGAATCGGCCTGGGCGCTGTCGCCACTCTGCGGGGCGAACTGGCCGAGAATCTGCAGGGCCATCTTCAACGGTTGCTTCAACGGGCCGAGGTCCACACCTTGGGCGGAACCGACCTGGTCGCTGACCTGCTGTTCGATGGTTTCGGCGGCGCTGCGGGCTTCCTGCAGGGCGGCACGGATGATTTCCAACTGTTCGGGGTCGCTGTCGAGCAAGGCCCCGGCGAGCTGTTCGGCACCGAGGTTCTCATCCGGGAAACTTTGCAGGCCGCTGGCGTTGGCGGCGGCGCGCAGGCTGACGGCGCCGAAGGTCCGCGAGCGGACCAGGATGCTTTCGCGCAGCAAGCGAATGGTGACATCGGACGTCAGGCCGGCGAGGGCATTGATGCGCACAGTGGGGTCGTTGTCGTCATCGGCGTCCAGGCGCGGATGTAACTCGGCCCAGTATTGCTTGAGCAGTTCGCTGATCAGCGTCAGCACACGGGCCATGCCCGGCAGGCCTTCGAGGGCCAGGGAGCTTTGCAACAGGAAATGGGTGATGCGCAGGTCTTTGCTGCGTTGCAGCAAGTCCAGGCTCTGCTGCTGGATGCTGCGCCATTCAGGAGGCTCGGCAGGCAAGATCGAATCGCCCATGCTGCGCTCGGGCTGGCCCCGGGAGTCGCGTTCCAGGCGCAAGAAATCCGCGTCATATTCCAGATCTTCACCGCACGGCGAAGTCGCGGAAACGGCGGCGAGCAACAAAGGCACATCCACTTGGATCGATCTCCCTATCACCCGCTGAAGAAGTCGGGCAGTTCACACGCAAGTTTCGGATGAAACTCACATGTTCCTTGACGGTAATGGCCTTTTAAATCTTAGGTGATTTTAAAGTGCCATCATCTATATTCAAGAAGTTGTGCATTTTTGGTGTAGTACTTATCGCTTGTCAAGGTAAGCTATTTCACCAGTGTAGCCCCTCTGTAACAGTTGTGATGCGCTTAACAGCCTGCTCGACCCATCGGTCGAAGCGGCAACTGACGTGGGGTTTTTGTCACGCAAGCCGGTTATGATCAGCAATCATGCTGGCAAAAAGCCGTTTCGCGGTGGTTGGCAAGGTTGTTGGTGGGTAGTCGGGGCTTCAATCCTCACTTCACCCGCCCGCGCGCGAAGTATTCAGCAAGGAGGCAAGATGCCGCTGTGTTTGACTATCACTAGTTATCACAAGATTACCCCGGGCCAGTGTTCTGAAAAGTCCATGGATCAGGGGGTGATGGCAATTGGCCGTAATTCCGATAATGACTGGGTATTGCCGGACCCTGAGCGTCTGGTTTCCGGCAAACATTGCGTTATTCAATACAAAGATGGGCGTTATTACTTAACCGATAACAGCACTAATGGTGTGGAATTGGTCAAGGCCGGTGTTCGCCTGCGCAAGGGCAACAGCGAACCCCTGCAAGACGGCGAAGTGATCCGCATCGGTGATTATGAAATCCAGGCGCGCGTCGATTTCAGCCTGCCAGTCACCGACAGCAACCCGTTCGCCGAATCGCCCAGCACTTTCGAGGCCTTGATGGGGCGCCAGGGCGCCGCGGTGCATGCGCCATCGCCGATTCCAGTGGCTGCGCCTGCGCATTTCCAGGGCGGGTCGGCCATGGACACCCTGCCGGACCTGTTCGATTTCTTGAGCCCGAGCAGTGTCCCGCCGGCCACCCAGCCTGACCATGTGCCGGCCGAGCAGCACAACTTCCGCCCGCCGACGCCGATTCCCCGGCCGAGCCCGCCGCCCGTGGTGGCGCCGGTGATACCGCCGTCTGCCTCGATGATTCCGGATGACTGGGACCCCTTTAGCGACAAGCCGGTGGCGGTGGCCCCGCAGCCCGTGGCCCCGCCGCCTGTGCCGCTGCCGCCCGTGGTTGAGCCGGTCGCGACGCCTGCCCCGCAGGCTCCGCTCGCCGACATCTTTGCTGAAATCAGCGCACCGCCGCCGGCCCCCGTGCCTGAAGCGTCGGTCACCCGCGTCGAGCCCCCGGTCGCACCTCCGGTTGCTCCGGTTGCTCCGGCTGTCCCGGCCGAGGCCGCCCAACCCGACTTGCTGCAAGCCTTCCTGCGCGGTGCCGGGCTGGACCAGTTGCGCCTGGACAAGGCCAACGCCGAAGCCCAGATGGAAAGCATCGGGCGCAGTTATCGGTTGATGGTCGAAGGCCTGATCGATGTCTTGCGCGCCCGCAGCAGCCTCAAGGGTGAGTTCCGCATCCAGCAGACGATGATCCAGCCGGTGGAAAACAACCCGCTGAAATTCGCTCCCAACGTCGATGAGGCCCTGTTGTTGCTGTTGCGCCACGGCAATCAGGCGTTCATGGCCCCGGACGTGGCGGTGCGTGACAGTTTCGATGATTTGCGGGCCCACCAACTGGCGGTGATGGCCGGTGTGGAAGCGGCCATCAAGCATTTGCTGGGGCGCTTCGAGCCGGCGCAACTGGAAGAACGCATGGCCAAGCCCGGTGGGCTCTCGGGTATTTTCAGTGGCTCGCGACAGGCCCAGTACTGGCAGCAGTTCACCGAGCTCTACAGCAACATTTCCCGGGAAGCCCAGGAAGATTTCCAGGACCTGTTCGGTCGCGAGTTCAGCCGCGCCTACGAAGAACACAGTACGCGACAGCGACGCCGCTAAGCGGCTCCGTCCCATAACAAGATTGATCGGCACACAACGGATAGCTCAAACGTCATTGAGGACGCAGGATGATTCCCAGGTTTTTACTCGCAGTCGCCACCGTGCTTCTGCTGACGGCGTGCGCCAAGGATGCGGCCAACCCCCAGCCCGAAGAAGCTGAGGCCGACACCGCCGCCATCGAGCTGCACTTTCACGCCATTGCCGGCCTCAACCCCGGCGCCACCGGCCAGCCGGCCCCGGTCCGGGTGCGCATTTTCGAACTGAAAAATGCCGCGACCTTCGGTCGTGCCGATTATTTCGCCCTCGCCGAACGGGCCCAGGCAACGCTGGGCGCCGACCTGATCGACCAGGACGAGGTGCTGATCCAGCCCGGCCAGCAATTGAGCCTGCAACGCGACCTCGACCCGGCCACGCGGCATATCGGAATACTGGTGGGCTATCGCGAACTGGACCAGTCGCTGTGGCGCACGGTGATGAATGTCCCGGCGCGCGAATACACCGAATACCAGATCAGCCTCGATGTGCGCGCCGTGCGCAGCGCCGTCGTCGTCCCCCCATCCAGCCCTGCCCAATAAGCAATCGGAGCCCCCATGTCCTGGAACAATCGCGTGGTCTGGTCGGAAGGCATGTTCATTGGAACGCAGCACTTCCAACAGCATGACCGTTACCTGGAAAACCTCATCGACGCACGCAGCCGCCCGTTGTCGGCCGGCGCCTGGGGTTTTTCCGAATTGCTGATCGACCAGGGCCTGCTGGCCCAGGGCAAGCTGGCGATCATCTCGGCGCGCGGCCTGTTGCCGGACGGTACGCCCTTCAACATTCCCCAGGATGACCTGGCGCCCACCCCGCTGAACGTCGATGACAACCTGCGCGATGGCCTGGTGTACCTGGCCCTGCCGCTCAAGCGCGCCGGCGCCCGGGACACCGTGGACGAAGGCGAAGACCTCGGCGCTGCGCGTTATGTGAGCCAGGTGTGCGAAGTGCGCGACGACAACGCACCGTTCGAAAACCGCGCACCGGTGGCCCTTGGCTCGCGGGCGCTGCGGCTGCTGACCGAACAGGATGGCATCGGCGACTACGCCGCCATCGGTGTGGTGCGCATCAAGGAAAAACGCGCCGACCGTGCCCTGGTGCTCGACGACACCTACATCCCGCCACTGCTGGATGTCATCGCCTCCAAGCCGCTGGCGGCGTTTCGCAGTGAACTGCTGGGCCTGCTGCATCAACGCGGCGAAGCCCTGGCCGGGCGGGTGGTGGCGTCCGGCGCCGGTGGCGCCTCGGAAATTGCCGATTTCATGCTGTTGCAACTGGTCAACCGCGCCCAACCGCTGATCCAGCACCTGAGCCAGTTGAGCCCACTGCATCCCGAGCGTTTCTACAGCGAGCTGGTAAGCCTGGCCGGGGAGTTCTCCACGTTCACCGCGTCCGGGCGACGACCGCAGCCATACCCGCCATACCAGCACGATGACCTGGCGCTCAGCTACGCGCCGGTGATGCAGGCCCTGCGTGAAGCCCTGTCGATGCTGATCGACAGCAAGGCGACGCCGATTCCGATTGTCGAGAAAGCCTACGGCATCCACGTGGCGATGCTGGCCGACAAGACCCTGCTCGACAGTGCCAGCTTCATCCTGGTGGTGCGCGCCGACGTGCCGGCCGAGACCCTGCGCGGCCGCTTCGGCCAGCAGAGCAAGGTCGGTTCGGTGGAGCACATCCGCGATCTGGTCAACCTGCAACTGCCGGGCATCGGCCTGCTGCCGTTGCCGGTGGCGCCAAGGCAGCTGCCGTACCACGCCGGCTCCACTTACTACGAGCTCGACCGCGGCAGCGATCACTGGCAGCAGCTGAGCAACTCTGGCGGCTTCGCATTCCACATCGCCGGCCAGTTCCCAGGGCTGAACCTGGCCTTCTGGGCGATTCGAGGATAAATCGCGATGAGTAACGACGATCGTACCCAGTTCATGCCGACGCCCGGTGGCCGTGGTGGAGATCCCTTCCGCCCGGACGCTGGCCGGCCACAGCCGACGCCTGCGCCTGCACCGCTGTCGATGCCAGCCGCGCCGGTGCTCACCGGCAAGGCCGAGGGCCTCAACCCGTTGGAAAGCGCCGCCGGCCCGCTGTTGGCGCTGCTGACGCGCCTGCGCAACACCATTGCTCACCCGGCGCCGGCCAGTTTGCGCGCACAACTGCTGGCTTACCTGCGCCAGTTCGAAGAGCGCGCCGAGGCCGCCGGTGTGGTGCGCAACGATGTGTTGCTGGCCCGCTACGCCTTGTGCACCGCGCTGGACGAAGCGGTGTTGAGCACGCCGTGGGGCGGCACCAGCGATTGGGGCAAGCAAAGCCTGTTGATCACCGTGCACAACGAAGCCTGGGGCGGCGAGAAGGTGTTCCAGTTGCTGGAGCATTGCCTGCAAAGCCCGCGCGAGCGCCTGTATCTGCTGGAGCTTTTGTACCTGTGCATGTGCCTGGGTTTCGAAGGGCGCTACCGGGTGATGAACGACGGCCGCAGTCAACTGGAAGCGTTGCGTGAGCGCACCGCCGCCGTCATCCGCAGTGCCCGTGGCGATTACGAGCGCGAGCTGTCGCCGCACTGGCGCGGTGTCACCGTGGCCCGTGATCGACTGGCGCAATTCATGCCGCCATGGATCGCCGTGGCCATCGGCGCGGCCTTGCTGCTGGCGCTGCTGTTCGGCCTGCGGATGAAACTGGCCTCCGATGCCGAGCCGGTGTTCAAGAACATTCACTTCCTGGGCGAAATCCCGGTACAGACCATCGACCGCCCCGTGGTGCAGCCGAAAGTGGTCGAGCGCCCACGCCTGGCAGGCTTTTTGGCTGATGAAATCCGCGCCAACCGGATTGCCGTGGAAGACGCCGTTGACCGCTCGGTGGTGACCATCCGCGGCGATGAACTGTTCGCCTCGGGCAGCGCCAGCATCAAGGACGACTTCCAGCCGCTGATGCTGCGCATCGCCGATGCGGTGCGCAAGGTCAAGGGCCAGGTCCTGGTTACCGGGCACAGCGACAATCGGCCGATCGCCACCCTCCGGTTCCCGTCCAACTGGGCGTTGTCCGAAGCGCGGGCCCAATCGGTGCTGCAAATTCTTTCGGCCAAGACCGGCCAGCCCGAGCGCTTCAGCGCCGAAGGCCGCAGCGACACCGAGCCGTTGGCATCCAACGCCACCCCAGAGGGGCGTGCGCGCAACCGTCGGGTTGAAATCACAGTATTGGCGGAGGGGGTCGAGTGAAGGCGTTTTTCAGTTTTATGACCCGCTGGGTCATCCCATTGCTGGGGCTGATCGCCCTGAGCCTGATCATCTGGTTCGTTGGCCCGCTGCTCGATTGGCTGGTGCCCGAAGGCCGCCGCTGGGCCTTGATCGTCCTGGTGTTCGCGGTATGGATCGCCTACCGGGTGTTCCGCATCATCCAGGCGCGCCGTCAGGCCGCCGAAGTGATGCGCAGCCTGGCCGCGCAAACCCCACCGGACCCGACCAGCATCGCCACTGCCGAAGAGCTCGAAACCCTGCGCCAGCGCATGGACGAAGCCTTGGCCCTGCTCAAGAAAGCCAAGCTGGGCGGTGACGAGCGTCGTAATCTCTACGAGCTACCGTGGTACGTGATCATCGGCCCGCCGGGGTCGGGCAAGACCACCGCGCTGGTCAACTCCGGATTGCATTTCCCATTGGCCGCGCAACTGGGCGCCGGTGCCGTGCGCGGTGTTGGCGGCACGCGCAATTGCGATTGGTGGTTCACCGACCAGGCGGTCCTGCTCGACACCGCCGGGCGCTACACTACCCAGGACAGCGACGCGACCATCGACAAGGCTGCCTGGCTGGGCTTCCTGGGCCTGTTGAAAAAGCAACGAGCCCGACGCCCGATCGACGGGGCGTTCATCGCCATCAGCCTGTCCGACCTGCTGTTGGGCAGCGACGCCGAGCGCGCCGCCCATGCCGCCGCAATCCGCCTGCGGATCCAGGAGCTCTACACCCAACTGGGCGTGCGCTTCCCGATCTACCTGATGCTGACCAAGCTCGACCTCGTGCCCGGGTTCATGGAGTATTTCGACACCCTGAGCAAGGAAGAGCGCGCCCAGGTCTGGGGCATGACCTTCGCCCTGGACGATGGCAAGAGCAGCGACAGCCCACTGGCGCACCTGCAAAGCGAATTCACCGGCCTTGAGCAGCGCCTCAACGACCGCTTGGTGGAACGCCTGCAACAAGAGCGCGACCCGGCGCGGCGCGACCTGATCTACGGCTTCCCGCAGCAGTTCGGCGCCCTGAAGGATTGCCTGCAAAGCTTCCTCGAAGGCGTGTTCAAACCCAACGCCTTCGAAGAGCGCGTGTTGCTGCGTGGCGTGTATTTCACCAGCGGCACCCAGGAAGGCAGCCCGATCGATCGCCTGATCGGCTCCATGGCCCAGAGCATGAACCTGGACCGTCAGCACCTGGCGCGCCAGACCGGCACCGGGCGCAGTTACTTCATCGAAAAACTCTTCACCGCCGTGGCTTTCGCCGAGCGCGGGCTGGTGGGCGTCGACCCGAAAGTCGAGCGTCGGCGCAAGTGGATCGCCCGCGGTGTTCTGGCCTCCACCGTGGTGTTGGTGCTGGTGGTCAGCACGTTGTGGTGGGTCAGCTACCGCGCCAACCAGGCCTACATTGCCCAGGTCGATCAGAAGGTCGCGCCGTTGGGTCAGACCGTGCAGAACCTCAGCCCGGCGCAACGGGATGTGCTCGCGGTGTTGCCATTGCTCAACGCCGTGAAGCATCTGGCCGACGACGCCCCGAGCTGGGCCGAAGGCTTGGGCCTGTACCAGGGCGACATGCTCGAAGCCGAGTCCGGCAGCGTCTACCGCAAGCTGCTGATCGCGGTGTTCGCGCCACGTCTGCTGACGCGCATCGAAGAGCAGCTGCACAGCGGCGGCAATTCGGATTTCCTCTACGAAGGCTTGAAGGCCTACCTGATGCTCGCCGACACCGAGCATTACGACGCTGACTTCATCAAGGCCTGGATCGCCCTGGATTGGGACCGCAGCCTGCCGCGTGATTTGCCGGCCGAGCAGCGCCAGGCCCTGACCGCGCATTTGCAGGCACTGTTCGAACGGCGTCCGCCCCTCGCGCGCCTGGACCAGCGCCTGGTCGAAGACCTGCGTCGCCAGTTGCAGCAATTGCCGGTGGCCCAGCGGGTCTATGACCGGATCAAGCGCCAGAAACTGCCCGAAGGCATCCCGGACTTCCGCATCAACGAAGCCGCCGGGCGTGACGCCGCGCTGGTTTTTAGCCGCAAGAGTGGCAAGCCGTTGGGCGAGCCACTGAGCGGGTTCTTCACCGTCAAGGGCTACCGCCAGGGCTTCTTGCTCACCAGCCTGAGCCAGACCGGCACCCTGGCTGAAGAGCAGTGGGTGCTGGGCCATGAACAGGCCGATCAGCAGAACGTCGCCAGCCTGGCCGCCGATGTGCGTCGCTTGTACTTCCAGGACTACCTGCGCCAATGGGACGCCTTGCTGGCCGACATCGACTTCGTGCCGATCACCAGCGTGGCCCAGGCCGCCGATGTGCTGCGGGTGATTTCCGGTCCGACCTCGCCGTTGAAAAAGCTGTTGGTGGCGGTGGCGAAGGAAACCGACCTGCAACAGGATGAACGCCTGCTGGCCGCCCAAGGTGCGCCGGTAGAAGGCGGCGTGGACAAACTCAAGGAGCGCCTGGGCAGCTTGCTCGGCCAGGAGCAGTCGACGCAAAACGCACCGGCGCAAAGCGATGACCCGATCACCGCGCACTTCGCCGAGCTCAACAGCATCGTCAGCAAAAGTGAAGGCGAGCCGGCGGCCATCGATGGCTTGCTGGCCGACATGAACGCTTTGTACGTGCAGGTCAGTGCCATGGTCGGTGCCAGCGGCGACGCCTTGCTCGGCGAAGCCAAGAACCAGGCCACGGCCGCTGCTACGCGCGTCAGCCTCAACGCTGAACGCCAGCCGCCGCTGGTGCAGGGTTTGGTCAAGTCGGTGGTCAACTCCACCACCAACAGCATGATGGGCGGGGTGCGCAACCAGCTGAACGCCGCCTGGACCAGCGAAGTGGTGAATATCTATCGCCAGTCCCTGGCCGGGCGCTATCCGATGTCGCCAGGCAGTGCGCGGGACGCGACCCTGGATGATTTCGGCCAGTTCTTCGGCGTCGGCGGGGTAATGGACAACTACTTCCGCAAGTACCTGCAACCCTACGTCGACACCTCGACGCCGACCTGGCGCTGGCAGCCGGGCGCGGCGCAGAAGCTCGGCATCGCCCCTGGCGTGCTGCAGACCTTCCAGCGCGCGGCGACCATCCGCGATGCGTTCTTCCGTTCCGGTGGCACGCAGCCGATGGTGCGTTTCGAGCTCAAACCGGTGGCGATGGACTCGACCATCACCCAGTTCCTGCTCGACCTCGACGGCCAACAGTTGAGCTACGACCACGGCCCAAGCCGCCCGACCGCCATGCAGTGGCCGAACCCGGGGAGCATCGGTGTGGTGCGGATCTCGATCATGCCGCCGTCGTCCAATGGTCGCTCCGGCATCACCCTGGACGGGCCGTGGGCCTGGTTCCGACTGCTGGAACAATCGGACCTGACCGCCGGTAACTCGCCGGATCGCTTCAACCTGCGGTTGCGGGTCGATGGCGCCAGCGCCTCTTATGAGCTGCGGGCCAACAGCGCCTTCAATCCATTCAAGAGCCGGGTGCTCAGCGGCTTCAGCCTGCCGGAGCGGCTATGAGCACACCGGGCTTCTATGGAAAGTTGGCCAGCCGCGGGGATTTCGTCAGCCGTGGCTTGCCCCAGAGTTTTATCGGCCCGTGGGATTCGTGGTTGGCGGCGGGTTTGCTCGCCAGCCAGACCAGCCTCGGCGAGCGCTGGCTGGATGCTTATCTGGTCAGCCCGCTGTGGCGCTTCATGGTCGCGCCGGGTGTGTGTGGCCCGGACGCCGCCGTCGGGGTAGTGATGCCGAGCATCGACCGGGTCGGCCGTTATTTCCCGCTGACCGTCGCGGTGCTGCTGGAGCCCGACGCGGACCCGGCGTCCGTGGTGGGCGGTGCGGACGAGTGGTTTGAGCGGGTCGAGAACCTGTTGCTGAGCACGTTGAGCGTGGAGGCCAGTTTCGAGGCGTTCAACGAACAGCTGGAAACCCTCGGTAGCCCGATGCACCTGCCGCGCACGCCGAGCAGCCGTTTCGCCAGCCTGCATCGCTTCGATGCCACCGACCCGCAGCGGCGCACGAGTGCCCTGGCCGAGGCGGCCTGCGAAGGCGCGAGCCTGTGGTGGGGCCAGGGATCGGAACGCATTGCCCCGGGTTTGATGCGCTGCCAGGGATTGCCGGCGGCGGCTGATTTTGCGCAATTTTTGCTCGGCCAAGAAGGTGTTGTGTAGATGCGTCCAAGTGCCGGAAAAGCAATCAAGTCTGCAAGCAAGAGCCATGTCGGGATGGTCCGCCAGGTCAACGAAGACGCCTGCCTGGACCTGCCGGAAAACGGCCTCTGGGTGGTGGCCGACGGCATGGGCGGGCACGCGGCGGGCGACTACGTCAGCAGCCTGATCGTCGACAGCCTGCGCGGCATTGCCGTGGGGCGTTCGCTGGACGAATACGTCGCGGCGCTGCAAAGCGACCTGCTGCGGGTCAACGCCGCCGTGCGGGAAGAAACCGCCAACCGTGGCGTGACGATGATGGGCAGCACCGTGGTGGTGTTGGTCGCCCGCGACCTACGCGGCATGTGCCTGTGGGCCGGTGACAGCCGTTTGTACCGCTTGCGCGACGGCGTGCTCGAAGGCATCTCCCGGGACCACAGCTACGTCCAGGATCTGCAGGACAGCGGCCTGCTCAGCGAAGCCGAGGCGCGGGTGCACCCGCGGGCCAACATCGTCACCCGGGCCATTGGTGTCGAGGCGCAACTGAACCTGGCGCTGACCGAGCTGCTGCTGGTGCCCGGCGACAGTTACCTGTTGTGCAGCGACGGGCTGACCAAGACCGTCGAGGACGAGGAAATCCGCGAAGTCTTGAGCCACGACGAGCCCGGCGAAATCGTCAGCAGCCTGGTGTCCCTAGGCCTGATGCGCGGCGCGCCGGACAACATCACCGTGGTGGTCGTGAAGGTGCCGTCATGAGCTTGACCCTGAACATTGTCATCCCCGGCTACGACATCGAAGGGCCGATCGGTGAAGGCGCGATGGCCAGCGTGTACCTGGCGACCCAGCGTTCGCTGGAACGCAAGGTGGCGTTGAAAGTGATGGCCGCCGCGCTGGCCGCCGACCCGACCTTCTGCGAGCGTTTCCTGCGCGAAGGCAAGACCCTGGCGCGCCTGTCGCACCCGCACACCGTCACCATCCATGACATCGGCAACGTCGGTGAGCTGTATTACATGGCGATGGAGTACCTGCCCAACGGCACGCTCAAGGAACGCATCGCCGCGGGCCTGACGCCGGAGCAGGGCCTGACCTACATCCGCCAGATCGCCTCGGCCCTGGGCTATGCCCACGGCTTGGGCCTGGTGCACCGTGACGTCAAGCCGGCCAACATCCTGTTCCGTGCCGATGGCACGGCGGTGCTTTCGGACTTCGGTATCGCCAAGTCCCTGGACGACCGCACCCAATTTACCCAGGCCGGTTTCGCGGTCGGCACGCCCAGCTACATGAGCCCGGAACAGGCCCGTGGGCAGGATATCGATGGCCGCGCCGACCTGTACGCCCTGGGCGTGGTGCTCTACGAAATCCTTGTCGGCAAACTGCCGTATACCGGCAACGACGCATTGTCCACGGCCCTGGCGCACCTGACCGAACCGCTGCCGGAACTGCCGGTGCACCACGGCCGTTACCAGGACGTGCTGCGCAAGCTGCTGGCGAAGGATCCGGCGGAGCGTTTCCCGGATGCGGCGGCGTTGCTGCGGGCGCTGGATAACCTGCCAGACGAGTCGGCGCAAGCGACGTTGATTCGGCCGTTGTCGTTGCAACTGCCGACCACGTCGCCTGCGGTGGACGACTTGGCGGGTTTGACGCCCATGTCCATCGACATTCCCAGCGGCCCGGCTTATTCACCACCGCCGCCACAATCGCAGCCCAAGCCCGTTGCGCCGCCGATAAAACCGACGGTTCAATCCTCGGTGTCGGAGCAACGCAAGGGCCCGGTGTTCGCCCTGGCCGCCGTTGCGGTCGCCGTGGCGCTGGCGCTGGGTGGCGCGGGTTATTGGTGGTTGTCCGGTGATGACGGCAAAGCAGTGAAGACGCCAGTGGCCACCACCACCTCGGTCAAGCCACCGGAAGTGAAGCCGCCGCAGGCCCCGGAAGTACCAGGGGTCAAACCACCTGTTGTCCCTGCGGCTCAGCCACCCGTGGCGACCGAGGCTGATGGCGGCCAGCGTCCGCTGTTGATGGCGGGCAAGAAAACCCTGTTCCAGCGCGTGCTCAGCAAACCGGGGGCGAAGCTCGCCGACGCGCCGGGCGCGGCACCGGGCAAGGCACTGCCAGCGTTTTCCGTGCTTTACGTGTATCAGCGCAAGGACGTCGACGGCGGTTCGTGGGTACGAGTCGGTGCGGCCACTGACGGGCGCAGCGACGGCTGGTTGCCCGCCGCCCAGGTCAGCGACTGGAAGCAGAGCCTGGTGCTCAAGTTCACCGAACGTTCTGGCCGTGCGCCCGTGATGTTCCTGCGTCAGCCAGGCGACGTGGAAAAGCTCCTGGCTAACCCATCGGCGGCCAAGAACGTGTTGCTCAAGGCACAGCAGAGCCCGCAGGACGACCAGCAAGTACTGGCCCTGGAGCCGGCCGCCAGCGCCGTGCCGCAAAGCCAGTTCTACCTGTTGCCGATCTTCGATTCCCGCGAGAGCCTCGATGAGAACGGCCAGCCGGTGCAGTTGCTGAATGTGGCGTCGATCGATCCGGGCAACACCCCCAAGGCGTCGAGCAACACGCCGATCACCACCGCCAACGCCGACGCGTTCCGCACCGCCGTGGTGCTGGTAGTGGACACTACGGTGTCGATGCAGCCCTACATCGACCAGGTGCGCGACGTGGTCCACGAGCTGCAAACCCGCATTGCCGAGCGCGGCGAGTTGGACAGCGTCAGCTTCGGCATGGTGAGTTTCCGCAGCAGCATCAAGAAAACCCCGGGCCTGGAATACGTCGCCAAGACTTTGATCACCCTGGAGCAGGGCCGCGACCCGCAACGCTTCATGGAGCTGGCGCGCCAGGTCAAGGCATCGACGGTGTCGAGCCATTCGTTCAACGAAGATGCGTTTGCCGGGGTCATGGAAGCCGTCGAAGGCATGGACTGGTCCGGTTATGGCGGGCGTTTGATCCTGTTGGTCACCGACGCCGGGGCCCTGCGCAAGAACGATCCATTTGCCGCCACGCAAATGAACGAGGCCGAAGTGCGCCAGGCCGCACTGGGCAAGCAGATCAAGATCTACGCCTTGCACCTGCTCAGCGACGCTGGCAAGAAAACCCACGCCGGCGCCCAGAGCCAGTACCGCACCCTGACCGCCGACGCCAACCCGCAGATCGGCGATCTGTACATTCCGGTGCCGGGCGCTGACGTGCGCAAGTTCGGCGAGCGTGTCGACGAAATCGGTTCGGTGTTCGCCGACCTGGTGCACCAGGTGCGCAGCAACAAACCGCAAACCGTGCCGCTGTTGAGCGCCGCGCCGAGCCTGGCGGATAAATCGGCGGCGGTCGGCTACGCGATGCACATGGACTTTTTGGGGCGTAAATCCGCCAGCCAGGCGCCGCAACTGGTCAGCGCCTGGACCGCCGACCGCGACCTGACCAACCCGGCGCTGCCGGCGTTCCAGGTGTGCGTGATGCTGACCAAGCTGCAACTCAACGACTTGCAGCAGTCGCTGAAGCTGATCGTCGATGCGGCCCGCAAGACCCAGAGTTCACCCAAGGATTTCTTCCAGGAAATCGCCAGCGCCAGTGCCTACATGAGCCGCGACCCGTCGGCCCTGCGCAAGGGCGGCAACCTGGCCGACGGCGGCATTCTGGGCGAGTACCTGGAAGGGCTGCCGTACCGCAGCAAGTCGCTGAACATGACCCAGGACCTGTGGTTGTCCTTGAGCGTGGCCGAGCAGGAAGACTTCATCGACGAGCTGGATTCGAAAATCCGCCTCTACGAAACCTTCCACAACGACCTCGCCAACTGGGTGCGTTTCGGCGATGCCGAGCCGGGTGACGCCTTGTACCGCGTTCCGTTGTCGACGCTGCCGTGATGCTGGACATGAGCGCAGTGCACAAAAGCCGGGGCGCCGGCAGCCAGCGCTACAGCCTGGTGATTCCACGGCTGCAATTGCGCGGCGGTGAGCAACTGGCGGTGGTCGGACCCAGTGGCTGTGGCAAGAGCACATTGCTGGATCTGTTGGCGCTGGTGCTGGCGCCGGATCAGGCCGGGCGGTTCGACTTCACGCCTGCCAATGCGCCGCTGGACATCGCCAAATTGTGGCGTGGGTCGCAACAAGGCACCTTGGCCGAGCTGCGCAGTCGTCACCTGGGTTATGTTCTGCAAACCGGCGGCCTGTTGGGCTTCCTGGACGTGCGCGGCAACATCGAGTTGTCGCGAAAACTGTTGGGCTTGAAGGATGACGGCAGCGTGACGCGCCTGGCTGGGCAGTTGGATATTGCCGATCAACTGGACAAAAAACCGGCGGACTTGTCCGTCGGCCAGCGCCAGCGGGTCAGTTGCGCCCGCGCCCTGGCCCATGGCCCGCGCCTGCTGCTGGCGGATGAACCGACCGCCGCCCTCGACCCGCTGAACGCCGAGCGCGTCATGCAGTTGCTGGTGGCCCAGGCGCGCGAGCACGGCGTGTGCTGTGTGGTCGCCACTCACGACGAGGCCCTGGCCCGTGCCAGCGGTTTGCAGGTGCGGCGCATCAGTTGCCGTCGCGATGTCGACGGCGGTGTCACCGCCACCCTCGGGGAGGCTTGCTGATGCGTGGCGCGCTGGTGGCCTCCCTGGCCTGGCAGGATTACCGCAACGATGCCTGGCTGTCGGCCTGCTCGGTGCTGGCGTTGGTGGCGGTGGTGGCGCCGTTGCTGGTGTTGTTCGGCCTGAAGTTCGGCTTGGTCAGCAGCCTCACCGAACGCCTGCAGAACGACCCGGCCACCCGGGAAATCATCCCCTTGGGCGGCGGTCGCTTCAGTGCCGAGTTCGTCGAGCAATTGAGCCAGCGCAGCGACGTGGCTTTTGCCTTGCCGCGCACTCGGCAGATCGCCGCCACGGCGGACTTGAGCGGCGATGCTTCGGTCGTCACGGTCGAGATGATTCCCACCGCGGCCAACGATCCCTTGTTCGAGCATTTGCCGGTGCCGCAAGGCCTGGATCAAGTGGTGCTCAGCCAGACCGCCGCCGAAAAGCTCGGCGCCAAGGCCGGCGATTGGGTGCAGGCCAGTTTCGGTCGGCAGGTGGCCGGTCGCAGCGAGGCGCAGCGCACTCGCGTGCAGGTATTGCACGTGCTGCCCCTGCAAGCCTTCGCCCGCGACGGTCTGTTTGCACCCCTGGCCTTGCTGGAGGCCGCCGAGGATTACCGCGATGGCCGCGCCGTGCCCGCGTTCGGCTGGCCGGGCGATGCGGTGAGTGTGGCCGGGCAACGGGTCTACCCGGCGTTTCGTTTGTATGCCCGCAGCCTCGGCGACGTCGAGCCGCTGCGTCAGTATTTCGCCGGGCAGAACCTATTGGTCTCGACCCAGGCCCAGACCATCGCACAAGTGCAATCGCTGAGCCGCAATCTGTCGATCGTGTTCTGGATCATCGCCGGGTTGGCCTTGGCCGGCGCGTTCGCGGCGATTTTTGCCGGCGCCCTGGCAGCGGTCGAGCGCAAGCGCCGGGAGCTGTCGGTGTTGCGCCTGCTGGGGGTTTCCACGGCGGCCCTGTTGTTGTTCGTGGTGTTGCAGGCGCTCTACAGCGCCACGTTTGCGGCCTTGCTCAGTGCCGGGCTGTATGGCTTGGCGCAGTCGGGCCTGAATCATTTATTTGCGCAGATGCCGGGCGAGTACGCCAGCCATCTGCTCGTGCGTCACTACACCTTGGCCCTGCTGGCCGTGCTCGGCGTCAGCGCCGTGGCGGCGGCGTGCGGCGGCTGGCGCGTGGCGCGCATCCAGGCGTGTGAAGGAATTCGCGATGTATAAGTTATTGGGCGCCGCCGTGGCGTTGAGCCTGGCCAGTTTGGCCTGGGCCGATGAAGGCACCGACAAGTTGGACAACCCCAAGCCGTTGCCCGATGACGTCAGCCTGCCGCTGCCGTGCGAAGGGCAGATGGTGTTTCGTTACGTCTACATTCTCGCCCAGGGCACCCTGGACGACCGCGAGATCAGCCTCGGTTACCCGTTCAGCGAAGGCGAGGCGGGTTATCAGCAGTCGTTCATTTCCGGCTACCGGCGGGACTTCATCAACGGTCAGTTCACCCTCAAGGACCTGCCCAAGGACTGGAACACCACCATCACGCCGTTGATGCCCAAGACCGACGCCAAGACGCCGCTCAAGCCGATGTTGTACTTCATCGGCAAGTACGAGGTCACCGCGCGCCAGTACGCCCAGGTCATGGCCCAGGCGCAATCGCTGGCCAGCGGCGAACCGGCCCCGGCCTGCGAAACCTTGCAAGCCGATTTGCCCCAAGGCGTGGCCGGGCGTTTGCCCAAGGTGAAACTGTCGAAATTCGAGGCCGAGCGTTTCTCGGCGGTGTACAGCGCTTGGCTGATGAAGTACCACAAGGACCTGCTGCCGGTGAGCGGTCGCGGCACCTCCGCCGAAGACGGCGGGCTGGGTTTCGTGCGCTTGCCGACGGAAGTCGAATGGGAATTCGCCGCCCGCGGCGGGCAAGCCGTGAGTCGTCAGGACTTGGAAGGACGCCTGTTCCCACGGCGCCTGGAAGGCAGTGAAAGCGACGGGCCGCTGGCCGATTGGGCGGTGTTCAACCAGGTCGCCGGTGGCACCGGGCAGGCGGCGCGGCTGATGCCCATTGGCACCAAGTTGCCGAACCCTATCGGTTTGTTTGACGTGGTGGGCAACGCCGCCGAGATGGTCCAGGAATCCTTCCAATTGGTGCACGCCGGTCGCCGCCAGGGCGCCTATGGCGGCTTCGTGGTCAAGGGCGGCAACTACCTGGAAGGCGAGGGCACGCTGTTTACCGGGATGCGCCGCGAGTACCCGTTGTTCGCCGCCGACGGGACCGAGCAAAGCAACGAAACCACCGGCTTCCGCGTGGCCGTCGGGGCGTTGTCGGCGCCGCGTTCGCGCTACAAGGAATTGTTTGCCCAATGGCAGAAAGAAGGGCGGCTCGCGTCGCTGACCGATGCCATCGACGACGCCGACGACCCGACCAAGCGCCTGGACAGCATCATCGCCGCCAGCGTCGATCCGCGCCTGCAAGCCGAACTGGGCCTGGTCAACGAAGAGCTCAAGCGCAACGTCTCGCTCATCGCCCAGCAGCGCGAGGAAGCGGCGGGCAACCTGATCCAGTCGTCAGCCTTGGTGGCCGAGACCGTCAACAACTACAACATTCGCCTGACCAATCTGCAGAACAGCCGGCAAGCCGCCCTGGACGCCAAGGACGAGGCCAGCGCCCAGCTGTTTGCCACAGCCATCGACAATGGCCGCAGCGCCTTGGACGGCGCGGTGGCGATTTACATCGACAACCTGGCCACCGGCACGCGTTACACCGATGCGGTGATCCAGGCGCAGTTCCAGCGCATCAAGGAAGAATTGGAGCGCAAGCCGGTCCTAGGCAAGAGCCTGGTGGCGCGTGCAACGTTATTCGTTCGTCATGTCGGGGATTATCGTCAGCAAAAACGAGCCGACCCGGCGGCGATATTGAAGGAATTGCTCGCATCGAACGCTCAGCGGTCTTGAGTGTTCGTTGTCAGCGAGCTTGGAAGGGACTCAGGCGGCAATGGGGCTGTGCTGAGCTGGTCAAAACTTAAAACGAGAACACAACTATGCTTTTCTCCCGTAAACCTTTTGCTTCGGTTTCCAAGCGTCACTTGCTGATGGTCGCTGTCGGCTTCAGCACCGTACTGACCGGCTGCGCCACGTCGCCGACTTCCAAAGTCGCCTCGAGCACCAAGGTCGAGTACTACCCTAACTGCTACGAGCCGGTGCAGCACTTGCGCTCCACCGAAGGCAACATGACCAAGTCGGTGGTTACCGGCGCGGCCGTTGGTGCAGTGGGTGGTGCGCTGCTGGGCGCCCTGACCGCCGACAAGGAAGACCGTGGTCGCAACGCGGCCATCGGTGCTGCTGGCGGCGCCCTGGCCGGTGGTGCAGCCGGTTACTACACCGAGCGCCAGAAGCAGATCGCCGATGACAACCAGCGCATCGCCTCCTACGCCGCCGACGTCAACAAAAGCGTCTCCGACATCGACCGCAGCACCGCTTACGCCAAGACGTCGCAGCAGTGCTACCAGAACGCGTTCAGCAAACTGGTTGCCGACCGCAAGGCCAAGACCGTCAACGACACCGAAGGCCGCAAGCGCCTGGCGGAAATCGTCGCTGGCCTGAAAGAGTCGAACGACCTGATTGTCGCGGTCAACGGCAAGGCCTCGGAAGATCTGAACAACTACACCCAGGCCTATGAGAAAGACCTGCAGCAGGTGGGTGTGCAGCGTACTGACGTGGTGACTGTGGCCACTGCTGATACCACGCCGGTCGTGGCTCAGACCACCAGCAAGACCAAGAAGATTGTGAAGCCGGCGAAAAAACCACCGGTGTTGCCAACCGTGCCGAAAGAAGCGGTGACCACCGAGAAAACCCTGCAGACCGCCAAGGCCAAGCAGGATGAGAGCAAGCAGGTCGCCAGCGCGGGTACCACTCAGGTCAATAGCATGTGCAAGAACCCGGACCTGGGTGACTGGGCACCGGTTCCTTGCCCGAATGTTTGATTGAGGTTGTTTTGTGGGGGGGTACATATCCGTTGCTGCGGTAACGGCTGCTTAGGGTTCCGCTCTTACAGCGGGTCACTTTCGAAAAGCGCGAAAGTAACCAAAGCGCTTGTGCCCCACCACTCGGTGCCTCGCTAGGGCTCGGCATGCCCGAACGTAGGCATTGCTCCGTGGGCCGCCGCGAAGGGCCATCCATGGCCCAGCGCGGCTATCCCGGCATCCATGCCGGGATGCCCACTGCGCAATACCTACGTTCGGCCATCGTGGTTAACGGGGCGCCGAGATCAACGTCCACCGCGAGGCGGCCTGATAGCCGGCCTGGCTCTCTCTGTCGTACTCCGATCCAATTGTGGGAGCGAGCTTGCTCGCGATGGCGTCGGTTCAGCTTGCATCAATGCCAGCGCTACCCCTTGGCGTCAGGCGCCGCCATCCCCTTGTTTTCCAGATCATCCAACGCCCGCTCGACCAACAACTGCACCCCATCGGCCATGCGGCTTATCGCCAGGGCTATGCAGCGGCGTGAGTCGTCGACGTCGTCGGCCAAGTCGGCGGCGATGGTGCTGATGGAGAGCAGGTCTTCGGAGGCGTTGGCCAGCAGGGTTTCGGTGTCGATGCGGGGGGAGACGATGAAGAGTTGGTTTTTGTCGGGTTCGGGCGGGGAGGGTTGGGGGTTGAGGTAGTAGTCGAGGGCGCGGGTGGCGGCGTCTTCGAGCCTTTTTTCTTCTTGAGCTTCGACGCGGGATTTGTGACCGTTTTGCGGCGGATTAGGAGTGACCTTGAACATAGATGTATCCCGATATGTATTTGAAGAAAACAGCCACCGTTCGTTGCACCGAATTAAGGTGGCAGCCGTGCGTAGGTGTGCAAGACCGGGCATATCGGACCCCGGCAGACTCGAAAGTCTCCCACGCACAGCCGCCATAGCAGTTGCGCGCCGATATGTACCGGACTTGCACGTCCGTGTCACCGTTTTTTGCGATGACGAACAAAGGTTAGCGGTGCCCCAGGGCCCTGCCTAGTTCACGAACAGCTCGGCGTTTTGAAGGAAATATCCGAGGAGCAAGAGAGCAAAAAGGTCAAAAGATCGCAGCCTTCGGCAACTCCTACGGAAATGGGTGTAGGAGCTGCCGAAGGCTGCGATCTTTTGACTTTTGGTTTTGTGACTTGGCAGTCATCTTTCGCGAAAACAAGCTTATCTTCCGACAAAGCGATCCGATGATGGCGTTCCGCTGAAGAATCGCTAAACTGCCCGCCATTCATCTTTCTTCACGAGGCGGTGCCCATGAAATTTCGTTTTCTGCTGTGGATGCTGGGGTGGTTGATGGGCAAGGCCAGCCGGACCAATCCGGCGTTCCAACAGCAGTTGGGCGATAAGGAATTGGTGTTCCAATTGCAAACCCTGGACGGCAAGGTCGCCCGGCATTTCACCGTGAAGAACCAGCGCATCACCAGCCAGTCCGGCGTTTATCCGACCCCGGCCTTCGCCATCGCCTTCAAGGACGCCGCCTATGGCTTCGCCACGATGCAGGCCAAGAACAAGCAACTGGCATTCATGACGGGGATTCAGGACAAGTCGATCCAGATCAAAGGCAACCCGGCGCTGGTGATCTGGTTCCAGGGGCTGACCAAGTATTTGAAGCCGAGGAAGGCCAAGCCAAAGCCTTAATGAGGAATTACGCTCATTAAATGAATTTTTATTCCGATTAAAGAAATCGAACTGTTAACTCTGACAGGTGTGTAAGTGCTTGGTTTAGGTTTTCATTTGGTTTGATGTCAATGTGGGCATCATTTTTAGTGGAAGCAATGCCATGATTACTCCAAGTAAAAATTTAAAGCCAGGCACCCTTGATCCATCTTTTGGCACCGATGGAGTACTCCTCGTTCCGATACCGGAAATCAGCGCAAACAACGTGTCGGCGCTTTGCGCTCTTCCGGACAATAAGCTGCTTGCTATCATGCCGTTATTAGGAGTAAGGGCGCCGGTGGTGGTTGTGCGTTTAAATGAAGACGGGACACTCGATACCAATTTCGGTGATTCGGGAGCCGGTTACACTGAGCTGCCTTTTATGTCAGGTGAGGCTTTGAGTGGTATTAATGCCCTTGCGGATGGAGGCGCGCTGGTTCGCTTTAGATACCCGGAAAATGGGAATATATATAGCATAATAATAAAGTTGCGCTCGGACGGTACTTTCAATACCACCTTCGGAAATAACGGTGTGGTCAGGATTTTAGGCTCGAATCGTTCGCAACAAAGCGAAGGGGCTGGAAGCCTGCAAGTAAATGATGAACCATTAGGAAGAGCGCAGGGAGGAAGGCGGTACTCTGCGTTAGAAGATCCAGTCGGCAACATAGTTTTAATCGACGAGATTGATTTCTTTGGGCGAGCCAGGGTTGTGGTGAATCGCCTGAAGTCCGATGGTTCTTTTGATGAAAATTTTAATGGGGGCAGAGCAATTGTCGAACTTCCTGGCGTCGAATATCAGTGGCTTTTGCGCGGAGGATTCGCCGTTCAGTCGGATGGACGCGTGGTGGCAACTGGCGTATATGGCGATGATACGTATCGGGGGGCGTTTATAGTACGTTTTGATAATTCAGGTCGTCCGGATGCGGCATTCAACAATGGTGCGCCAGTAGTAATTCCCACAAATGCCGACTCCAGGCTCGGCTCTGTTGCAGTGAATATGAGGCAAGATGGGACTGAAAGAATAGTACTGGCAGGCTATGTTGCTGGTGGCGGGAATTACAGCGGCTTTATGGTGGTGCTCGACGGTGATGGGTATTACGATCCGCTATTTAACGAAGGACAACCGCTGTATTCTAAGTTTTCTTACGGGAGTTTTTGGTGGTCCAACTGCAATGCGCGTAATGATGGTTCAATAATCGCTGTCGGATTTGGGAGCAATGAGTTGCATGACGGTGGTACGCTGACCGCTTGTTATCGTGATGATGGCACTTTAGATTCGGAATTCAACGACGGGCAAGGCTTTGTTGTTTATGCTGGGCCTGACCGGGCTAGACCCCCGTCAGATATGGCAGACATGGATGATAGACGGATCGTTGTAAGCGGTTCGGGCTTTGACAGAAATAACAATTGGGTCCTTCGCTATCTGGGTTAGTTATACGCGACGCGGGCTATGCCCCGTCAGAAAGACGGGTTTGAATGACATCCTTATCGCTCCTGTTCCCCTGCATGCCGCTAGGGGAACAGGAGCGTTCCGCTTCTGAAACGTGACGCGGAGCGTGGGAACGATCAAAAACAGATATCTCGTGGACGTCGTTCTAGTTCCCTGCGCGACAGCGCAGCGTCGAAGACGTGGCGGTGGCTCCCTCACCACAAGCTCATCGATCAGCCGGTGGTCAGTGGCTGAACTGCGAAGCCAGTTCGCGCAGCAGCACTTCGGCTTCAAGCACCTTGCTGACCACGTCATTGACCTTGTCTCGAGACAGTCCTACACGCTCGAGCAAAGCATCGGGAATTTCCTCGTCCGGGCCGGAGCCGATCCCTCGCGAGCGCAGCAGGCGTACGGCCAGGCACACCAGGTTCGGGTAGGCGGCGTATTCGCCGTCGTAGTGCGGGTCGTGCTGGAAGCGCAGGGCGGTGGCCAGTTCGTCGGGCATGTCCCAGTAGCGCATCAGCCAGGCGCCGATCTGCTCGCGACTGATGCCCAGCAGGTGCTGTTCCACGTAGCTGTGGCACAGGTGCGGGTTGACCTCCAGGTGCCGGCAGATCAGCGAGAAGTGCGGCGGGAACACGTGGGCCAGCAGCAGGTAGCCGAAGTTATGCAGCAGGCCGGACAGGTAGGTCAGGCCGCCTTCGGGGCGCTGGGCCCGGGGCATGGCGCGGGTCAGGCCTTCGATGACGGCGGCGGTGTAGATCGACTGGTGCCAGTACGGCGTGGTGTGTTGCGGGTGGTCTTTAGGCAGGCTCAGGGTCTTGCCCAGGGCCAGGCCCAGCGCCAGGTTGATCACCAGGTCGAAGCCCAGCACCCGGACGATGGCGTCTTCCACTGAACGAATCTTGCCAGGCGAGGCGTAGTAGGGCGATGCGGCCCAGCTCACCACTTGCGCGGCCAGGGCCGGGTCGGTTTCGACGACGCCGGTGATGTCATCGATGGTCGCGTCTGGGTCGACCCGCAGCTTGATGATTTTCTGAGCGGTTTCGGCCAGCGGCGGGATCTCGATGGTTTCTTCCAGCCGTTGCTGGATACGCCGGGCGGTGAACGCCTGTACGGCCTGGGTGATTTCCGCGCGGTCGTCGTGTGGGCGGTCCAGGTTTGGGGTGATGTTGCTCACGGCTTCGCCGAACGTTGCGGCGCTGGCCTTGGTGAGCATGGTCTTGAACGCTTCGCTGGTGACTTCCAGCAGCAGTCCCGGCTCGCCCGAGTTGATCAGCAGCTTTGGCTCACGCAGCAGGCTTTCTTCGTACAGGCAGGGTGAACTGGTCAGCGCCGGCAGACCGGGCAGCAGGCTCAGGCTGTGTTTACCGAGCATGCGCTCCAGGCGGTCGGTAGGCACTGCCGTGAGTTTGCGGCCGGTGAGTTCGGCCAGGCGGTTGAGGTCCAGCAGTTGGCTTTGCGGAAACAGCACCATCAGCGCGCCAACGGCATCGTGCAGCAACACTGCCTGTACTTTGCGGGCTGGGTTCAGGCCGGGGCGTTCGAGCACTTCGTCAAAGCCGATGCCCAATTTCTCGAGCAACAGCCGAATAACAGACGGAGCGTGCGGGGATTCGGGAACGAGGGCAGCTTCTGTCATGGTCTGTATCCGTTTTCCTACAAGTTGGTCAGTATAACCAGCTTGTCCGGTACGCGCGTCCGGAAAACTGAGCGCGTGCTCACACTTGGCCGTATTGCTGCCCGTGGCGCAGCCAGCGATCCAGCAGCGGGCTGACGTGGTCGGGCCAGCGTTCCAGCAGCGCCTGGGCGGCATCGCGTACGGCGGGGAGCAGGTCGGCGTCGCGCATCAGGTCGGCTACCTTGAATTGAAGCAGACCGGTCTGGCGCGTGCCGAGCATTTCACCGGGGCCGCGCAATTCGAGGTCTTTTTCGGCGATGACGAAACCGTCGTTGGTTTCGCGCATGATCCCCAGCCGCTGGCGACCGATCTGCGACAGTGGCGGGTGATACAGCAGGACGCAATGGCTGGCGGCGCTGCCTCGACCCACGCGTCCGCGCAACTGGTGCAACTGTGCCAGGCCCAGGCGCTCGGGGTTTTCGATGATCATCAAGCTGGCGTTGGGCACGTCGACGCCCACCTCGATCACCGTGGTGGCAACCAAAAGTTGCAGGGCGCCGGCCTTGAACTCAGCCATGACGGCGGCTTTCTCGGCGGGCTTCATGCGTCCGTGGATCAGCCCGACCTTCAACTCGCCGAGGGCGGCGGTGAGGTCCTCAAAGGTGGTCTCGGCCGCCTGGCAGGTCAGTTCTTCCGACTCTTCGATCAGCGTGCACACCCAATAAGCCTGCCGCCCTTCTGCGCAGGCGCTGCGCACGCGCTCGATCACCTCCACTCGTCGGGTATCGGTCACCAGCACGGTGTTGACCGGCGTACGGCCGGGCGGCAGTTCGTCGAGGATCGAGGTGTCGAGGTCGGCGTAGGCGCTCATCGCCAGGGTTCGCGGGATCGGCGTCGCGGTCATGATCAGTTGATGAGGGCACATCCGCCCGCCCACGCCTTTCTGCCGCAAGGCCAGGCGCTGCTGCACGCCGAAGCGGTGCTGTTCATCGATGATCACCAGGGCCAGGTTCTTGAATTGCACTTCGTCCTGGAACAACGCGTGGGTGCCGACCACCATCGGTGCCCCTTCGGCGATCTGCGCCAGGGCGGCGGCGCGGTTCTTGCCCTTGAGCTTGCCGGCCAGCCAGGCGACTTCGATGCCCAACGGTTCGAGCCAGCGCTGGAAGGTGATGAAGTGTTGTTCGGCGAGGATCTCGGTGGGCGCCATCAGCGCCACTTGATACCCCGCTTCCAGGGCCTGGAGCGCGGCGAGGGCGGCGACCACGGTCTTGCCGGCGCCGACATCGCCCTGGATCAACCGCAGCATCGGCTCGGGCTGGCTCAGGTCGTAGGCGATTTCGTTGCCGACCCGTTGCTGGGCGCCTGTGGGGGTGAACCCGAGGTTGGCCAGGTAGCGGGCCGGCAGATCCCTGGCCTTGGGCATGGCTGGGGCGCGCAGGGAACGCAGGCTTTCGCGCAGGCGTTGTTGGGACAGTTGATGGGTCAGCAGCTCTTCGAACGCCAGACGATGCTGGGCCCAGTGATGGCCGACGGCGAGTTCGTCCACGTCGGCATCGGCGGGCGGATGGTGCAAGTAGCGGATCGCATCGGCCAGGGGGGCCAAGTGGTAATCCCGGGCCAGTTCCGTGGGCAGCCAGTCGGGCAGGCTGCTGGGGCCGAGCAGGGTCAGGGTTTGCTGGCAGAGCTGGCGCAGGCGTTGTTGGGTCAGGCCTTCGGTGAGGGGGTAGACCGGGGTCAGGGTTTCGTCCACCGGCGGCGGTTCGTCACCGGTGATGGCGCGGTATTCCGGGTGATAGATCTCCAGCCCCGAAGCCCCGGGCCGCGCCTCGCCGTAGCAGCGCACACGGGTGCCGCGCTTGAGGCCCTCCTTTTGCGCATTGCTGAAATGATAGAAGCGCAGGCTGAGCCCGCCGGTGCCATCCTGCAAGCGCACCACCAGGCTGCGACGGCGACCCATGACCACGTCGGCGCCGCTGACGGTGCCTTCGATCACCGCATCCTGTCCCGGGCGTAGATGGCCGATGGGCACCACGCGGGTGCGGTCCTGATAGCGCAACGGCAGGTGAAACAGCAGGTCCTGGAGGTTTTCCAGGCCGACCTTGGCCAGTTTTTCGGCCATGGCTTCACCGACACCCTTGAGTGTGGTGACCGGCACTTTCGACAGCTCAGTCATGAGAGCGGCTTACTTGCCAGCGGGCGGCTTGGCCACGGAGCACAGGCGGATCGAGTCGGCTAGGATTTCGATGGCCTTGGGCCGCGGGAAACTGGCGCGCCAGGCGATGGCCACGGTGCGGAACGGCACGGGCGGCGTCAGCGGGCGGACTTCGATCACGCCCGGGGAGTAATGATGGCTGTCCACCGCCGACAGCGGCAGGATCGAAATACCCAGGCCCGACGCGACCATGTGACGGATGGTTTCCAGGGAGCTGGACTCCACCGTGGTGTGCTTGGCGCCTTCGTTGCCCTTGGTTAGGGTCGGGCAGGCTTCGAGCACCTGGTCGCGGAAGCAGTGGCCTTCGCCAAGCAACAGCAGGCTCTTGTCGTTGAGCTGGGCGGCATCGATGGTCTTTTTCTGGGTCCAGGGGTGCTGGGCCGGCATCAGGACGTAGAACGGTTCGTCGTAGAGCGGCAGGGTCAGGACGTCGGCTTCGTTGAATGGCAGGGCGATGATGATCGCGTCCAGCTCGCCGTTGCGCAGCTTGTCGCGCAGCACATGGGTGAAGTTTTCTTCGATGTACAACGGCATCTGCGGGGCGACCCGGTGCAGTTGCGGAATCAGGTGCGGGAACAGGTACGGGCCGACGGTGTAGATCGCGCCGACTTTCAGCGGGGCGGTCAGTTGGTTCTTGCCGGCCTGGGCCAGTTCGCGAATACCCTGGGCCTGCTCCAGGACCTTTTGCGCCTGGGCCACGATGCCTTCGCCCACTGGAGTCAGGCGCACGGCGCTTTTGCTGCGCTCGAAAATCAGCACACCGAGTTCGTCTTCAAGCTTTTTCACGCCCACCGACAGCGTCGGCTGGCTGACGTGGCAACGCTCGGCCGCATGGCCGAAATGCTGCTCTTGGGCGAGGGTCACGATGTAGCGTAATTCTGTGAGGGTCATGGCGAGCGTCCGTGAAGTTGCGAGCCAAGCATACCGGCTGCAATCGATAGACGCACGTTATCAGACTGGGGGGGCGGTGTGACACTGTCCAATGTCTGTTGGGGCGTTGCCGAATATGAAAAAGGCATCTTTCGATGCCTTCCTGCCGGTTGTACTTATTGTGGCGAGGGAGCTTGCTCCCGCTGGGCCGCGAAGCGGCCCCAAAACCAGCGAATGCGCCGTATCAGGCAGATCGTGTTGATCGGGCCACGGCCTGCTGCGCAGTCCAGCGGGAGCAAGCTCCCTCGCCACAGGATTCACCTGCTACCGGGTTGCCAGGTTCAGTCAGCGCCGGCGCTTGTCGATGGAGTACACAAACGGTGCCGTCAGTTCGATGGTGCCGTTGGTCAGCAGCTCCGCCGGCGGCTTGGGCAGCGGTTGGGCGCGGCGGATCATTTCCAGGGTGGCCCGGTCCAGGGAGTCCGTGCCGGAGCTGCCCACCAGTTCGAATGACAGCACGTTACCTTCGGCATCCACCACGAAGCGCAGGCGGTTCATGCCTTCCTTGTTCATCTGCTGGGCCCTGGGCGGGTACTTCTTGTACTTGCCCAGGTGCGCCAGCAGCGTGCCCTGCCAGTTGGCCTTGGCAGCCGATTGTGCAGGTGACGGGCCAGGAGCCGGTTGCGCGGACTTCTCGGCCACTGACTGGGTTGGCGGGGTGTCGCTGGGCTTCTGCTCCGACGGCTGTTCCTTCGGCGGCTCGGGCTTTTTCTCCACCGGTTTGGGTTTGGGCGGTTGCGGCTTTGGCTTGGGCTTGACCGGCTTGGGCACGGAAATCTCCGGCTTCGGCGCTTCGGCAAGCTTGGGCAGAGGCAATTCTTCGACCGGCTCGGGAGGTTGCGGCGGTGTGACGACTTTTGGCGGTGCCGGCGGCGGCGGGGCTGGTACCGGCGCCAGCTCGACCATCATCGCCTGGGGAGGCAATTCGATGGGCGGGCGCGATGTCCAGTTCAACGCCAGGGCGATGGCGAGCGCATGCACGCCCAGCACCACTGCCAGGCTACCGCTGTAACGCGTCAGCTTTTGGCGCGTCGTGATCATTTCTGCCGCGCCGTCTCGAGTCCGACCAGGCCGACCTTCAGGTAGCCAGCGCCCCGCAGCGCGTCCATCACGCTCATCAGGTCGCCGTAGTCCACGCCTTTGTCGGCCTGGAAGAAGATCGTCGTGTCTTTCTTGCCTTGGGTCTTGGCGTCGAGGGTCGCGCCAAGGGTTTCGGCCTTGACCTCTTCTTCGCCCAGGAACAGGCGCTGGTCGGCCTTGACGCTGAGGAACACCGGTTTCTCCGGCCGTGGCGAAGGCTTGGCCGTCGACGCCGGCAGGTCAACCTTGATGTCCACGGTGGCAAGCGGGGCGGCCACCATGAAGATGATCAACAGCACCAGCATCACGTCGATGAACGGCGTGACGTTGATTTCGTGGTTCTCGGCCAGATCGTCGTCTGCGCCTTCTTTCAAATGCAGGCCCATGGCCGATTACCCCACTTTCACCATGTGCGGTTGCGAGCTGCGCTCGGGCGGCAGGTGGTCGAGGTCGCGGCTGACCAGCAACAGGACTTCAGCCGAGGCGTCGGAGACCTGGGCCTTGTAGCCGGCAATGGAGCGGGCGAAGACGTTGTAGATCACGACGGCCGGGATCGCTGCGACCAGGCCCAAGGCCGTTGCCAGCAAGGCTTCGGCGATGCCGGGTGCGACGACGGCGAGGTTGGTGGTCTGGGTCTTGGCGATGCCGATGAAGCTGTTCATGATGCCCCACACGGTGCCGAACAGACCGACGAATGGCGCGGTAGAGCCGATGGTGGCAAGCACGCCGGTGCCGCTGCTCATGTTGCGACCGCAGGCGGCGACCAGGCGTTCGAGGCGGAAGCTCACGCGTTCCTTGATGCCTTCTTTCTCGCGGCTGTTGGCCGACAGGCGCATCTCTTCGAGTGCGTCATGCACGAGCAGGTTGGCAAGAGTGCCTGCCTTCGCGGCGGTGGCGCTGGCTTCCTTGAGGGTGGTGGCTTTTTTCAGGGCGGCGATTTCACCACGCAAGCGACGCTTGGCACCCAGCAGCTCGAAGCCTTTGGCAATCCAGATAGTCCAGGTGATGATCGAGGCGATGGCCAGGCCGATCATCACGATTTTCACGATGATGTCGGCGTTCTTGTACATGCCCCATGGCGACAGGTCGTGGGCCATGCCCAGGGAGTTGTCGGCTTCGAGCACTTGAGGTGCGTCGGCTTCGACGGCTTGGGCCGGGTCGGTGGCGACCGGCGTTGCAACGGGAGCGGCCGGGTCGGCCGGTGCCTGGGCAGCAGCCGGTGCGGTGGCCGGGGTCGTGGCGGGCGCCTGTGCATCGGCGAACGCGGCGGCAGGTGCCAGCAGCAGGCTGAATAGCAGGGCGGCTACCGTGCCCCAGGCACGAGGTCGATTGGTTGGCGAAGCGGGGGATAGAGAGCGTTTCATGCTGGCCGGACCTGAGAGAAAAAAGAAGGTTGATGTTCTTCCAGGCCTCGGGGGCCGAGAACAAAACTGGCGGGCATTATTGCAAGTAATTCTTGTTAACAAAAGTAATACAGTTACTTTTTTTGTGCGATGGCTAGCCGCCCGTCCCCCTCGGAGGCTAGTCTGCGGCTTTGCCAGAGGAATTCTTGATGTCCGCGCCTTCTGTTTTGATCGCCGGCTGCGGTGATATCGGTGGCCGCCTGGCCCGTCAGTTATTGGCCGCACATTGGCAAGTCCATGGCCTGCGGCGTACGGTTTCGAGCCTGCCGGCCGGCGTCATCGGCGTGGCGGGGGATTTGTTCAGCGAGCAATGCCCGGCCGATTGGCCCACCGGTTCGTTGGATTACCTGGTGTACAGCGCCGCGGCCACCGACCATGACGAAGCGGGCTATCGCTCGGCTTATGTCGAAGGGTTGCAGCATGTGTTGGGCTGGTTGAAGCAGCATGGGCAGCAGCCCAAGCGTCTGCTGTTTGTGTCCAGCAGCAGTGTTTATGGGCAACAGCTGGGCGAATGGGTGGATGAAACCTCGCCAACCGTGGCCAGCGGCTATTCCGGTCGCCTGATGCTCGAAGCCGAGCAAGTGGCCTTGGGCAGTGGCATCCCGGCCAGCCGCGTGCGCCTGACCGGCATCTATGGGCCGGGTCGGGAATGGTTGCTGAGCCAGGTGCGCCAAGGGTATCGCGTCGTGATCGACCCGCCGCTGTACGCCAATCGCATCCACGCCGACGATGCGGCCGGCTTGCTGGCGTTCCTGCTGGAGGCCGATCGCCAGGGCCAGATGCTGGACGATTGCTACATCGGCGTCGACGACGCCCCTGCGCCGCTGGCCGAGGTGGTGGGCTGGTTGCGTGAATACATGGGCGTCACCCAGTGGGCCGAAGACGCCAGCGTGCGTCGTGCCGGCAGCAAGCGCTGCAGCAATGCCCGGGCGAAGGCCTTGGGCTGGACGCCGCGGTATCCGAGTTTTCGCCAGGGGTATGCGGCGATTCTGGAAGGGCGCAGCTGACACGGGCCTGCTCGGCATGTGCTCGATGATAGTGTTCGGCGCCAAGGGCTAGATCTCTATGGGCTCTTACCGTCCTGAGTACCTTCCACGTCTTGACTTGGTTCATCAAGCTCGCCGAGCATTATCCGTTGCTTGCCGAAACCAGGAGTGATCCGAAGGCCACTCGCAACCGTTTCAATCATCTTTTGCGTCGTCGATGTGGGCCAACATCCGATCGAACGACCTAACCGCGACAAGGACCGTCATCAATGCAAGCCAGTTTCAGCAAAGGCGTTATCTTTGCACTCTCCGCCGCCGCACTTAACGCCACGATAGGCGTGCTCAGCAAAGTGCTCATGAGCAATGGCTTCACCGCCAGCAGTGTCGCCGTCATAAAGACCGTCCTGGGTTGTCTGCTGCTCTCGGCCTTGCTGCTGTTTATCAAGCGTCCGGCGACGACGGCCAAATGGACCCAGGCGGCGATCTGCGCGTTTCTCGGTATCTTTGTGCTGTTCCACTTCGAAACGGCTGCCTATCGGCATTACGCTGCGGCGGGTGTAGTCGTGATGCTGATGGCCAGTGCTTCCATTTCCTCGATTGTGCTCGGACGCATAATCCTCAAGGATGCGATCACCGCGAACGCCACTGTGGGCGCCGCCTTGGCGATCGCCGGAATCGCGGTGATCTTTGGCGCCGATCTGCGGCAGGGCTTCACGCTCCAAGGCGTTGCGCTCGCGTCCATGGCGGGCTGCGGCTATGGGGCGTTTTCGGTAGCCATGAAACGGATGGGCGTGTCCGGTGGGCTGCACTTCACTCGTCAGTTGCTGTTCTTCGGCAGCCTGTACTTGCTGATGCCGGCTTCGGCCGACGGCTTCGTGATCGGTGAGCTGTCGCCCTGGGCGATTGCCGCACTGCTGGCGCTGGCCGCGCTGCCGACCATCCTCGGCTTTTTTTGCACCACCAAGGCAATCGAGTACCTCAAGCCATCCCAGGTGCAAGCCTTGGAGCTGACCGAGCCGCTGTTCGCCGCACTGCTGGCATTTGTTGTGCTCAATGAGGTGCCACGCGAAAGCCTGTACCCGGGCGCACTGCTGATCATCATTGGGCTGTGTTTCTCCAATGAGCTGATCCGCCTGGGCAGAAGAAAGCCTGTCCCCTCTCGCGTGTGAACCTTTACCGGCGTGGGGCGCCCGTACATTTATTTCGAGGCGCCCTATCCCTTACTGCTTTTCCAGCACCCATTGCCGAGTCCCCGGCGTGAACGACGGCATTTCATCGGCCAGCGCGGCGTTGACGGTCTGGAAAATCTCCAGCCGCTTGCCGTCGCGGGCAAAGATCCAGGTGTTGCCCTGGCCGTTCTGCTGCAACCAGATGTTGTCGTTGCCACCGCTCATGGAGGCGCAATCGCCGGCCAGGCACAAGGCGTAACGATCGGCGCCCGGCAGCCCGCTGACCTGGCCGTCGGGCTGGAATTGCACGCTGGCGCCCTGGCCGGGGCCGTTGACGATGCTCCAGGTGCCACCCAGGTAGGCGGTATACAGCGCTCGCTCGAAACTGGCGCCGATCGGCGCACCTGCGGGTGCCTGGACTGACGCCCGGTCGAACACCTGCTGCGGTTCGTTCTCGGTGGCGGCCTGGCTTAACTGGTCGCCATCGCGCTTGAGTTCGCTGGCGGAGCTGCCGTAGAAATCGACTTTCCAGGCGCCGTCTTCTTCGCCCAGCAACTTGCCTTCGACGTTTTCAAAGCCGTTGGTGTAGCGCGCCTGACCGGCCCGGGTGTTGACGTCCCATTCCAGGTTCGGGCCGTAGCCCTGCAGCGCTTCGCGAAGCGGGCCGCCCTTGGCGGCAGCGTCGATGGCTGCCTGGTTGATCCAGGTGCCGCTGATGTCACGGTCGGCAGGGTCGCTGGCGCAACCGCCCAGAAGCAGGGCAGCCAGCGAGAGAGCAAGCGCTTTGCGCATGGTGGAATCCTTTCAGAACGAAAACGGCGCAGCAGGGGAGGCTGCGCCGGCCTTATTACTCGATGACCAGGATGGCATCCATCTCAACCTGAGCGCCCTTGGGCAGGGCGGCCACGCCGATGGCGGCGCGGGCAGGGTAAGGCTGGTCGAAGTACTTGCCCATCACCTCGTTGACCTTGGCGAAGTGGCTCAGGTCGGTGAGGAAGATGTTCAGCTTGACGATGTCCTTGAACGAACCACCGGCGGCCTCAGCCACGGCCTTGAGGTTTTCGAACACCTGCACGGTCTGGGCTTCGAAGCCTTCCACCAGCTCCATGGTCTTGGGGTCCAGTGGAATCTGGCCCGACATGTACACGGTGTTGCCGGCCTTGATCGCCTGGGAATAAGTACCGATGGCGGCCGGGGCCTTGTCGCTGGTGATAACAGTCTTGGTCATGAATGACTCCTGATAACGAATGGGCTACGCGCGCATCCGGGTGATGCGGATAACGCCGGTCAGGGCGCGCAGTTTCTTGATCACGCGGGCCAGGTGCACACGGTCGTGTACGCTGACTACCAATTGAACGACGCTGATGCGGCCATCGCGTTCGTCCATGCTGATTTTTTCGATATTGCCGTCGGCGGCATTGACGCTGCTGGCCAGCAGCGCGATCAGGCCACGCTGGTGTTCCAGCTCGACCCGCAGCTCGACGTTGAATTCGCCGGTGACATCCTTGGCCCAGGAGAGCTGGATGCATTTTTCCGGGTTATGACGGATTTCGCTGATGTTGCGGCAGTTGTCCAGGTGCACCACCATCCCTTTGCCGGCGGACAAATGGCCGACAATCGGGTCGCCCGGGATCGGCGTACAGCACTTGGCATAACTGAGCACCAGGCCCTCGGTGCCGCGAATCGCCAGCGGACCTTCGGGGCTTGGCAACTGTTCGCCTTCACCGAGCAGCCGACGGGCAACGACGTAGGCCATGCGATTGCCCAGGCCGATGTCTTCGAGCAGGTCTTCGATCAGTTCGAGGCGGTATTCATTGAGCATCAGTTGCACACGCTCGGCCGGGATCTTGTCCAGGGAGCTGTCGAAACCGTTCAATACCTTGTTCAGCAGGCGTTCACCGAGGCTGATGGATTCGGAGCGGCGTTGCAGTTTCAGGGCATGACGGATATGGGTGCGGGCCTTGCCGGTGACCACGAAATTGAGCCATGCCGGGTTGGGTCGTGCGCCCGGGGCGCTGACAATTTCCACCGTGGAGCCGCTTTGCAGCGGTTCGGACAACGGTGCCAGGCGGCGGTTGATCCGGCACGCGATGCAACTGTTGCCGACGTCGGTGTGTACCGCATAGGCAAAGTCCACGGCCGTGGAGCCTTTGGGCAGCTCCATGATCCGGCCCTTGGGCGTAAAGACGTAGACCTCGTCCGGGAACAGGTCGATCTTCACGCTCTCGATGAACTCCAGGGAGTTGCCGGCGCGCTGCTGCATTTCCAGCACACCCTTGACCCACTGCCGGGCGCGGGCATGGGTGCTCTTGGGTTGTTCGTCGCCGCTGGATTTGTACAGCCAATGGGCGGCGATGCCGTTGTTGGCCATCTCTTCCATTTCGCGGGTGCGGATCTGGATTTCGATGGGTACGCCGTGCATGCCGAACAGCGTGGTGTGCAGCGACTGATAGCCGTTGGCCTTGGGAATCGCGATGTAATCCTTGAAGCGCCCCGGCAGCGGTTTGTACAAATTATGTACAGCTCCCAGCACGCGATAGCAGGTGTCGACCTTGTCGACGATGATCCGGAACGCGTAGACGTCCATGATCTCGTTGAAGGCCCGACGCTTGCCGCGCATTTTCTTGTAGATGCCGTAGAGGTGTTTCTGCCGCCCGCTGACTTCGCCTTCGATGCCGTCGATGGCCAGGCAGTGGCTCAGGGATTCTTCGATCTTGTTGACGATTTCCTTGCGGTTGCCCCGGGCGCGCTTGACGGCCTGGTTGATCCGCGCCGAACGCATCGGGTGCATGGCCTTGAAGCCGAGGTCTTCGAACTCGATGCGGATCGCGTGCATGCCCAGGCGATTGGCGATGGGTGCGTAGATTTCCAGGGTTTCCTTGGCGATGCGCCGGCGTTTTTCGCCGGACAGCACTTCCAGGGTGCGCATGTTGTGCAGGCGGTCGGCGAGCTTGACCAGGATCACGCGAATGTCGCGTGCCATGGCCATGGCCATTTTCTGGAAGTTCTCGGCCTGGGCCTCGGCCTTGGTCTCGAAGTTCATCTGGGTCAGCTTGCTGACCCCGTCGACCAGTTCGGCCACGGTTTCGCCGAACTGCGCTTGCAGCGCTTCCTTGGCAATGCCGGTGTCTTCGATCACGTCATGCAGCATCGCCGCCATCAGGCTCTGATGGTCCATGTGCATGTCGGCAAGAATATTCGCCACCGCAAGAGGATGCGTGACGTACGCCTCGCCACTGCGGCGGCGTTGGCCGTCGTGGGCTTGTTCAGCGTAGAAATAGGCTCGGCGGACCAGGTTGACCTGGTCCGTGCCGAGATAGGCCGATAAGCGATCGGCGAGGGCGTCTATGCTCGGCATGATGATGACTCCTGCCGTCTGCTGTGACCCCGCGCCGTGCTACGTCGACCAGGCATAGGCTTAGACCGCCTCGTTGGACTCGTCCTCGAACGCTGCGAACAGCGGTTCGTCTTCGACGATTTCAGCGTTGGCGATGAACTCGTAGCTCATCAGGCCCTCGGCGATTTCACGCAGCGCTACTACTGTAGGCTTGTCGTTTTCCCACTGGACCAATGGCTCTTTGCCGCCGGTGGCCAGTTGACGGGCACGCTTGGTAGAGAGCATGACCAGCTCAAAGCGGTTTTCCACGTGTTCTAGGCAGTCTTCAACGGTTACGCGGGCCATGGTATTCCTCGGAGCGAATGCAATATGCGCGCTGCCCGGTTGGGCGAGCGGACTCGACAGTTTAAAAAAACACCAGCGTTTAGGGAAGCGCTGATTTTTTAACCAAACCCCTCGGCGCGCTGCGACTACCAATGTAAAGCCGTCGCAGCGGTTTTGGGAAGGGCTGTTCAGCCCAACAATTCGGCCAATAATTTGCCGAAACGTTGCTGTTGGCGTTTCTGCTGCAGCTGGCTGGCGCGGAAAATCGCCTTCAGGTCGTCCAGCGCGTGGGCGAAATCGTCGTTGATGATCAGGTAATCATAGTCGACGTAGTGACTCATCTCGCTGACCGCTTCGCGCATCCGGCCCTCGATGATGTCGTCGCTGTCCTGGCCACGGTTGGTCAGGCGCTGGCGCAAGGCTTGCTGGCTTGGCGGCAGGATAAAGATCGAACGAGCCTGGGGCATCAGCTTGCGCACCTGCTCGGCGCCTTGCCAGTCGATTTCCAGGATCAGGTCGTGACCTTCGTCCAGGGTCTGCTGCAAGTAACTTTGCGAAGTACCATAAAGGTTGCCGAAAACTTCGGCGCGCTCCAGGAAGTCGCCGTGTTCGGCCATCTTCACGAACTCTTCGCGGTCGACGAAGTGATAGTTCACACCATTCACTTCGCCCGGACGCATGGCGCGGGTAGTGTGCGAGACCGAGACGCGGATCTGCGGTTCGGCATCGATCAGTGCCTTGACCAGGCTGGTCTTGCCGGCGCCCGAGGGCGCGGAAATGATGTAGAGGGTGCCGGTGCTGTGGGTCATGTCGTTAGCCTTACTCAATGTTCTGCACTTGTTCGCGCATTTGTTCGATCAACACCTTGAGGTTGACCGCCGCCTGGGTGCTGCGCGGGTCGAAGGCTTTGGAGCCCAGTGTATTGGCTTCGCGGTTGAGTTCCTGCATCAAAAAGTCCAGGCGGCGACCGGCCGCACCGCCGGACTTGAGCACCCGGCGAACTTCGATGATGTGGGTGCTCAGGCGATCCAGTTCTTCGGCCACGTCGCTTTTTTGCGCGAGCATGACCATTTCCTGTTCCAGGCGTTGCGGGTCCAGTTCGGCCTTCATGTCGGTGAAGCGGTCGAGGACTTTCTGGCGCTGAGTGGCGAGCATCTGTGGGACCAGTTCGCGCAGGGTGCTGACGTCTTCTTCGATGGAGGTCAGGCGCTCGTTGATCAGTCGGGCCAGCTCCGCGCCTTCGCGCTCGCGGCCGGCCTTGAGTTCCTTGAGGCCTTCATTGAACAGCGTCATCGCCTCGGCGTTCAGCGCTTGGGGGTCGCTCGCATCGCCCACCAGCACGCCGGGCCAGGCCAGGACTTCCAGTGGGTTCAAGGCGGCAGGATGCTTGATCAGGCTGGCGACGGTTTCGGCCGCGGCGACCAGTTGCGCGGCGCGCTCACGGTCCACCTGCAAGGCTTTGCCAGTGCTTTCTTCGGTGAAGCGCAGGGTGCATTCCAGCTTGCCCCGGGACAGGCCCTGGCGCAGCGCCTCGCGCACGCCGCCTTCGAGGTCGCGGAAAGACTCGGGCAGGCGCAGGTGTGGCTCCAGGTAGCGGCTGTTGACCGAACGCAGTTCCCAGCTCAGCGTGCCTTGGGCCCCGGCTTTTTCGACGCGGGCGAAAGCGGTCATGCTGTGCACCATGGAGGGTCCTCGCAATGCAGGCGGCCACAACGGGTGGTGGTGGGGCCTGGAATCTGTGAATAAAAGCCGAAGGGCAGCAAAGGCGCAGGATTGTAGCGCAGTGAAGCGCATGCCCCAAACGCGCATGTGACAAAGCGCTGCAACCCGTCGGGCAGGCCTTTGCGCGGCTTCGCTCGCGCCGGCTTTTTGGAGCCGAGTGACGTTTGACTGCCCTATGACGATTCACGGCTCTATAATGCTCGGCAGTTTTCCGTCCTCCGTACAGGTATTCCCTATGAAACGTCCAAGTGGTCGCGCTGCCGATCAGCTTCGCTCGATCCGCATTACCCGCAACTACACCAAACACGCCGAGGGATCTGTACTGGTCGAATTCGGTGATACCAAAGTCATCTGCACTGTCAGTGTCGAAAACGGCGTGCCACGCTTCCTCAAGGGGCAGGGCCAGGGCTGGCTGACGGCCGAATACGGCATGCTGCCGCGCGCCACGGGTGAGCGGAACCAGCGTGAGGCCAGCCGTGGCAAGCAGGGCGGTCGTACCCTGGAAATCCAACGCTTGATCGGCCGTTCGCTGCGTGCCGCTCTGGACATGTCCAAGTTGGGTGACGTGACGCTGTATGTCGATTGCGACGTGATCCAGGCCGATGGCGGTACCCGTACTGCTTCCATCACCGGGGCCATGGTCGCCCTGGTCGATGCCTTGAAAGTGATCAAGAAGCGCGGCGGCCTCAAGGGCGGCGACCCGCTCAAGCAAATGATTGCCGCTGTGTCCGTGGGCATGTACCAGGGCGAGCCGGTGCTGGACCTGGATTACCTGGAAGACTCCGCTGCCGAGACTGACCTGAACGTGGTCATGACCAGTGCCGGCGGTTTCATCGAAGTCCAGGGCACTGCCGAGGGCGCGCCGTTCCAGCCAGAAGAATTGAACGCTATGCTGGAATTGGCGAAGAAAGGCATGAACGAGATCTTCGAACTGCAAAAGGCCGCCTTGGCTGACTGATCGATTCCCGCTTCAAGACAAGGAGAGTGTCATGAGTGATGAGCAAATCCTACTGCCCCAGCCGAGCAAAGAGGCGCGTCAATGGGCAATGTTTTGTCACCTGTCCGCCTTGTTGGGGATCTGGATTCCGTTCGGCACGCTGATCGGGCCGCTGGTGCTCTGGCAGCTCAAGCGTGAGTCCGACCCGTTCATCGATGCCCAGGGCAAGGAAGCGCTGAACTTCCAGATCACCGTGGCGATTGCCTCGGCGATCAGCCTGCTGCTGATGGTCGTGGTGATCGGCTTCTTCCTGTTCGGCCTGGTGGCCATCGGTGCGCTTGTGCTGACGATCATTGGTGGCGTGAAGGCCAATGAAGGGCAGCCGTATCGGTACCCGTTTACCTGGCGCCTGGTCAAATAACGATCAGCCCTGCGATCCAAGGACAATGCCCTGGCCTATCGGGGCATTGTCTTTTTTGAAGTCATAAATGTTTCTTTTTATGTGCAGTTTCCCACTGCGTAGCGAGTTATTGTGCGCATATTCCGCTCTTACACTTCTAGTCACAACTGCACGGTTTTAGTGCGGTCTCTATGCTTGGCAATAAGACGCTTCGATTGATAGAGTTGCGCCAAGTTATATTCCTTCAGAAATATTTCGATATATTCAGACCATTGAAGGTCCTTGAATTCAAAGCCAATCAGTGTTGAGGCAATCAACCTGTTCAAGAGGCGTGTCCAGGTAAAAAGTTCGCCCCTGAATATATGTTCAAAGAATAAACACTCATGTTTCAGCTCGATTTCTATGGAACACTTGTCGCCGCCTCTCTGGTGCTTTTGCTGGGGCGCGGACTTGTTACGCGTGTTGGTTTCCTTCGCGCCTACAATATCCCTGAGCCTGTAGCGGGCGGGCTGGTAGTTGCCCTGGTGCTCCTGGCTTTGCGGGGGCTTGAAGTTGAAGTTCGATTTGATACTTCATTGCAGACACCGTTGATGCTGGCATTTTTTGCCACGATTGGCCTGAGCGCGGACTTCGCGAGCCTGAAGAAAGGCGGGCGCGTGGTTGGGATTTTCCTGCTGGCGGTCGTCGGCCTGTTGGTGGTCCAGAACGCCATGGGCATCGGGCTCGCAACAGTGCTGGAGCTCGATCCGTTGATGGGGTTGCTGACTGGCTCGATCACCTTGGCGGGCGGTCACGGTACTGGCGCGGCGTGGGGGACGGTGTTCAGTGAGAAGTTCGGCCTGGCTTCTGCCTCCGAACTTGCGATGGCTTCCGCGACGTTTGGCTTGGTGTTAGGTGGCTTGATCGGTGGGCCGGTTGCGCGCCTGCTCATCAAGCGTGTTCAGTCACCCGGCGGTCTTGAATCAGAAAAGCCCCGGATACCCAAGGGTTTCGAACAGCCGAACAAAGAGCGCTCGATTACGCCGTTTTCGTTTATTGAGACGCTCGCCCTGATTGCAGTCAGCCTGCTGGCCGGTACGCTCTTGAATGGGCAGCTCCACGACACCGCATTCGAGTTGCCGACGTTCGTTTGTGTCTTGTTCGTGGGGGTGGTCTTGCGCAATGGACTTTCGGCACTTGGCTTGTATCAGGTCTTTGAGCGAGAAGTATCCGTACTTGGCAATGTCAGCCTGTCACTGTTTCTGGCTATCGCCTTGATGTCACTCAAGTTGTGGGACCTGGCGTCACTGGCATTGCCGATATTCATTATCCTGGCGGCCCAGACATTGGTCATGGCGCTGTTTGCGATTTTCGTGACGTTCAGAATCATGGGCAGTCATTACGATGCAGCCGTCTTGGCGGCAGGGCATTGCGGTTTTGGGTTGGGCGCCACGCCGACGGCCATCGCCAATATGCAGGCAGTGACTCAGCGCTACGGGCCTTCGCAGATAGCGTTTCTGGTGGTACCGATGGTGGGAGCGTTCTTCATCGATATCATTAACGTCATCGTCATCAAGTTGTACCTTGCCCTGCCGTTGTTTGCCGTGGCTTGAGGTTCTGCGCGGTAACGTTTGCCATAAAAAATGCCCGTATCTTGCGATACGGGCATTTTCTTTTTCGGTCGACCTGGGAATGTCGCCGGTACGCTAGATGGTCAGCGTCCAGTCGTAATCCACGATCAGCGGCGCATGCTGCGAGAACCGTGGCTGGCGCGGCAGGCGGGCGCTGCGTACAAAGCGGCGCAGGCCAGGCGTCAGCAACTGGTAGTCGAAGCGCCAGCCAAGGTTGAGCATCTCGGCCTGTTCGTTGTCCGGCCACCAGCTGTACTGGTCGCCTTCACGGCTGACTTCGCGCAGGGCGTCGACATAACCCATGTTGCCAATGATCTCGTCCATCCAGGCCCGTTCCGGCGCCAGGAAACCAGGAGATTGCTGGCTGTCGCGCCAGTTCTTGATATCCAGCTTCTGTTGCGCCACGTACAGCGAGCCACAATAGATGTACTCGCGACGTTTGCGCCGCTGTTTATCCAGATAACGGGCGAAGTCGTCCATCAACTTGAATTTCTGATTCAAATCTTCATCGCCGTTCTGCCCCGAAGGGAGCAGTAAGGTCGCGATGCTGACCTTGTCGAAATCGGCTTGCAGGTAGCGCCCGTAGCGGTCCGCCGTCTCGAAACCGAGACCGTTGATGACAGCCTTCGGTTGCAGCCGCGAGTACAAAGCCACGCCACCCTGGGCGGGGACTTCGGCATCGCAGGCATAAAGGAAGTAACCATCCAGTTGGAAGGCTGCATCGTCCAGTTCAAAGGCGGAGGCGCGGGTGTCCTGCAGGCAGATGACGTCGGCATTCTGTGCTTGCAGCCAACTGAGCAAACCACGCTCGACTGCAGCCTGAATACCATTGACGTTCACACTGATGATCCGCATAAATGGCCCCAAAAATCACGTGCGTGTATGATACACGCCGTGTACCTATTTAGCTAAATCCGCGGTATTTGAGGCTTTTTTTCATGCAGGCGTATCAGCGCGATTTCATTCGCTTTGCCATCGATCGCGGCGTTTTGCGCTTCGGTGAGTTCACCCTCAAGTCCGGGCGCACCAGCCCGTACTTCTTCAATGCCGGCCTGTTCAACAGCGGTTCTGCCTTGGCGCAACTGGGTCGTTTCTATGCGGCGGCCATCGTCGAGAGCGGCATCCCGTTCGACGTGCTGTTCGGCCCAGCCTACAAAGGCATCCCGCTGGCCGCCACCACTGCCGTCGCCCTGGCTGAACATCACGACCGCGACTTGCCTTGGTGCTTCAACCGCAAGGAAGCCAAGGCCCATGGCGAAGGCGGCAGCCTGGTGGGTGCCCCGCTGACCGGCGACGTGTTGATCATCGACGACGTCATCACTGCCGGCACTGCCATTCGCGAAGTGATGCAGATCATCGCTGCCCAGGAAGGCGCCAAGGCCGCTGGCGTGCTGATCGCCCTGAACCGCCAGGAGCGCGGCAACGGTGAGCTGTCGGCGATCCAGGAAGTGGAGCGTGACTTCGGCATTCCGGTGATCAGCATTGTGTCGCTGAACCAGGTGCTGGAGTTTTTGGCCGACGATCCGCAGCTCAAGCAGCATTTGCCGGCGGTTGAGGCTTATCGGGCGCAGTTTGGTGTCTGAAAAACCAAAGGCCCTGTGAGACAGGGCCTTTTATTCAGTGGCGCTCACTTGCGAAGGCAAAGGGCGCGCAGTAAAGCATCCACTTGTCCAAACGCGTCCTGTTGCCACTGGTCCGGGGTCCGATCCTCAAGGATTTGGCTGTCTTCGACGAAACGCCTTACAGAGGTCGGGCCATAGCCGTCGGCTACATCAAATTTTTGGCAGATGTGCAGGAAGCCTTGTTCGCCACTTCCGGTTTCAATGACGGGGCGGCATTCTTCAGCGAGTGCCGCTATGCCACCTGGATAATTACGGACGCAATAGTAGATGTCGTAGGCGTCTTTTTGCTTATGTCGCCCATTAAGGGCATAGCCCTTCATCGCGAGCAGTGCCGGGATAGAGCAAACGGCAACCTCGACGCGATTTTTGCCGCCAGTTGGCATGGGGCCTTCAATCGCGACCATCTGATAGAACCGCATTGCCAAATCGGCGCCATCGGCACGTTGAACCGCAAAGTCATTCAGGATAGGCGGTTTATTCTGGATGATCTCGGCATCGCGAGGCATCAAGAAATCCACGATCACATCTATCGGGGCGCCCCCATCGTTCACGGGAACCTGGCGAACGAGCTGGAAGCGTCGTAGCTCTCCTCTTTGCTCATACCCATTGCCCATCAGGGCCTCGACCAGTGTTGCGTACTCGCCATCGCCAAGTGCTTCTGCATCTAGGCTCAAGTCGACGTCGAGCGTACCCACATGCGGCATGTCATTATGGGCAAGGAGCAGCCATGGCACCGCTCCTCCGATCACTGCGAACTTGCCTTTGAAACTTCCCAGAATCTGGCCCATTTCGACGAGCACGGCCTTCACTGCGGCCGTAGTCCTATCCTCATAATCCGAGGCAGATTGAGGCTCTTGCGGCACTAACGGGGCCATGTCAATTTTTCCTGGCGTAAATACTCAGCAGCTTCTTTTGCGCGTTCTCCGGCCACCGTCAAATCCAGATAGGTCTGAACCGGGCTGGTGCACAGCACGCCGGGTGCTGCTTCGACGGTGTCCAGTAAAAGTCCTTCGTCCCTGGGAACGGTGATCACCACATTTTCGCCCTTGGCCGCAGGGACAAGCTGTAGAGCTTCGATCAGTTTATCCAACCCTTCACTGTCGGCATAAAAGTAATGCGTGCCCACACGGGCATAGGGCGCGAGCCATTGCGCGGCGGAAAACGAGGAGAAAAGCGTGCGCCCGCAGCTCTGTTCGCCAATAACGCTCCGCGCTGCATTTTCCAGGGCGCTGCCATGTAAGGTGGTATAGAACTTTTTACGCTCCCCCGATGGAGGTTCGTAGGCCTCGACCCATGCATCCAGCAGGGCCTGAGGATCGCATAGGAAGAATCCATTGCTTGTTACCTGCCCCCATTCCCGATCAAGCAGGGCGGTACGCACATTGCTGACTTGACCCAAGCTTGTGCTGGCCGCTTCGGAGAGCTCAATTACCCGCCATGCATGGGCCGGTTCGCGCAGCATTGCACGAAGGATCTGTGCTGACTTCGGCTTGAAGAGTGACTTCAGCTCTCTATGTTCTGCTGGCGGCTTATCCGCAACTTGACGGTCGATGAATACGCCATCGAATGAAATCCAGGCATTACCCTCAAGGTCCAAGTAGCCGACACCTTTTTCCCGACATGCCTGCCTGGCAGCGGGCGAGAGATAGGGGGCGATTACGATAGCTGTGACGTCAATGTCCCACGCAGTTACGTAGTCACGAAGCTGAAGGATGGCTGCGTTTACAAATCTGGGCTGCCCACTGGCTTTAACCTCGCAGACCAGAGAGCGAGATTTACCCGATGTGGCTATTTCAACGATGAAATCGGGGGCCCAGTATTTTGTCTGCGGCGCGGCTTCCAGGCTTTTTATTTCGATGATTGGCACTTTGCGCAGGAGATCGCACAACGCCTCTTTTGAGCTTTTTTCGAAATCTTTCATTGATGGAGCCCTTTTCAACGAATGTTGAAAATAGGTCAACTGGTGAAATTCTTCCAGTATTTTCAATAAATATGGCAGTTTCAGCGTTTGTTGAAATGCGCGTATTTGATGAAAATCCAGCTTCCCTCGACATTCTCGAGCGCAAAAAAAATCGCGAGCCTCGCCAGCCCTAACGGATTTTCGCAAACTCGAAAATCCAATTGGAGCTGTAAAGGTCGCGATCTGTTGCGTTTCCGGTATTAAGGCCGCTTGCGATTGCTGATCAACGTACCCACACCCGTATCGGTGAAGATCTCCAGCAGAATCGCATTCGGTACCCGGCCGTCGATGATCAGCGAGCTGCCGACGCCGCCCTGCACCGCTTCCAGCGCGCAACGAATCTTCGGCAGCATGCCGCCGTAGATGGTGCCGTCGGCGATCAGGTCATCGACCTGCTGGGTCGACAGTCCGGTCAGGACTTTGCCCGACTTGTCCATCAGGCCGGCGATGTTGGTCAGCAGCATCAGCTTTTCAGCTTTCAGTGCCTCGGCCACCTTGCCCGCCACCAGGTCGGCGTTGATGTTGTACGACTCGCCGTTGGCGCCCACGCCGATGGGTGCGATCACCGGGATGAAGTCGCCCTTGACCAGCAGGTTCAGCAGATCGGTGTTGATACCGACCACTTCGCCCACATGACCGATGTCGATGATTTCCGGCTGGGTCATCTCCGGTGTCTGGCGGGTCACGGTGAGTTTCTTCGCCCGGATCAGCTCGGCGTCCTTGCCTGTCAGGCCGATGGCGCTGCCGCCATGACGGTTGATCAGGTTGACGATGTCCTTGTTGACCTGGCCGCCCAGGACCATTTCCACCACATCCATGGTCTGCGCGTCGGTCACGCGCATGCCATCGATGAAGTGGCTTTCGATCGACAGGCGCTTGAGCAGGTCGCCGATTTGCGGGCCGCCGCCGTGGACCACCACCGGGTTGATGCCCACGGCCTTCATCAGCACGATGTCGCGGGCGAAGCCGGTCTTGAGCTCCTCGCTTTCCATCGCGTTGCCGCCGTATTTGATCACCAGGGTCTTGCCGACGTAGCGTCGGATATAAGGCAACGCTTCGGACAGGACCTTGGCGGTGTTGGCGGCGGCTTCGCGTTCGAGGGTCATTCAGGGCTCCGGTAGTGCTTCAAAAAATCAAAACGGTAGTTGGAGATCAGGTGCAACACGTTTGAGTTGGGTGTGGAACACATCCTTGATGCGCTGCAGTTCGGCCTCGTTGTCGGCCTCGAAACGCAGTACCAGCACCGGTGTGGTGTTGGATGCGCGAACCAGGCCCCAGCCGTGGGGATAGTCGACCCGCACACCATCGATGGTGGTCAGTTCGGCGCCTTCGCCCCATTGAGCGTCGTGCAGTGCATCAATGATGCTGAATTTGCTCTCTTCGGTCACATGGATATTGATTTCTGGCGTAGAAATATCGTTCGGGAAGGTTGCGAACAGCTCTTCGGCGCTGGATTTCTCCTTGCTGAGGATTTCCAGCAGGCGCGCGGCGCTGTAGATGCCGTCGTCAAAACCGAACCAGCGCTCCTTGAAGAAGATGTGGCCGCTCATTTCGCCGGCCAGCAGGGCGCCGCTTTGTTTCATTTTCTTCTTGATCAGCGAATGGCCGGTTTTCCACATCAGTGGACGACCGCCGTATTCCTTGATCAACGGCACCAGGCGACGGGTGCATTTAACGTCGAAGATGATTTCGGCGTTCGGATTGCGCGCTACCACGTCCTTGGCAAACAGCATCAGCAGGCGGTCGGGGAACACCACGCTGCCGGTATTGGTCACCACGCCCACGCGGTCGCCGTCGCCGTCGAAGGCCAGGCCCAGGTCGGCGTTCGTTTCCTTGACCTTGGCGATCAGGTCTTCAAGGTTTTCCAGCTTGCCCGGATCCGGGTGGTGGTTAGGGAAGTTGCCATCCACGTCGCAGAACAGCGGGATGACTTCGCAGTTCAGGGCTTCGATCAGTTGCGGGGCGATCACGCCAGCCGCGCCGTTGCCGCAGTCGACCACCACTTTCAGGCGACGAGCGAGCTTCACGTCCTTGACGATTTCGTCGTTGTAGCGTTCGAGGATATCGACCTTGGTGATGCTGCCCTGGCCGCTGCTCAGGTCGTTGGTCTTGAGGCGGGTGTGCAGGGCCTGGATCTGCTCGTTGGCAAGGGTGTCGCCAGCGATGACGATCTTGAAACCGTTGTAGTTCGATGGGTTGTGGCTGCCGGTGAGCATCACTCCGGATTTGCCGGCCAGCACGTTGGCGGCGTAGTACAGCGCCGGGGTCGGCACCAGGCCCACGTCGCTGACGTGGCAGCCACTGTCGGCGACGCCTTTTATCAGTTGTTCGACCAGCTCAGGCCCCGACAAGCGGCCATCACGGCCGACACACACGTTCGGTTCGCCCTGGGCCAGGCTCTGGGAGCCAATGGCCCGGCCGATCCAGTAGGCGGTTTCGGCGGTAAGGGTGTCCGGTACCACGCCACGGATGTCGTAGGCGCGGAAGATGCTGTCAGGGAAGATCGGGGCGATTGCGGCTGGGGTGTTCATGGGCGGGGCGCTCTATCAGGAAAGTGACTGGACAGGCCGACGGGTCGCGTCGGCAGGCTCAAGCTGAAGGGTATGACGGCGTTTTTGACAGAGAGTTCGTGGTGGGAAAATGCCATGAGACAGCGTTATCCCGGCCTCGCTCGCCTAATACGTTGATTCCGGATGGGAAACCTAGCAGAAAGCCACTGCGCATTTTTTGTCCTGAAACACAAGCTTCACAAACGGGCCGGGCAGGACGCCCGGCTTGAAAACACCGGTCAATGGCTGCCGGAATGCCCAAAACCACCCGCGCCACGCTGGCTTTCGTCGAATTCTTCGACCAGTTCGAAGTGGGCCTGGACCACCGGCACCAGCACCAGCTGCGCGATGCGTTCGCCCACGGCAATGTTGAAGGCTGTTTGGCCGCGGTTCCAGCACGACACCATCAGTTCGCCTTGATAGTCGGAGTCGATCAGGCCCACCAGGTTGCCCAGCACGATGCCGTGCTTATGGCCCAGGCCCGAGCGCGGCAGGATCAGCGCGGCCAGGCCAGGATCGCCGATGTACACCGACAGGCCGGTAGGAATCAGCAGGGTCTGGCCCGGCTCCAGGATCGTGTCCTGCTTGAGCATCGCCCGCAGGTCGAGGCCGGCGGAGCCCGGTGTGGCGTATTGCGGCAGCGGGAATTCGTTGCCGATGCGTGGGTCGAGGATCTTGGCTTGTAGGGCGTGCATGACATTTAAACCTGGTTCAGACGTTCGGCGATGAAAGTGATCAGCTGGCGGGCAATCTTGCTCTTGCTGGTCTGGGCGAAAAGTGTGGCGTGCAACTGGCGGTCGATCACGCTGCAGGCGTTTTCTTCGCTGTTGAAGCCGATGCTCGGGTTGGCCACGTCGTTGGCGACGATCAAGTCGAGATTCTTGTCCTTGAGCTTGCGTGCGGCGTAATCGAGCAGGTGTTCGGTCTCGGCGGCAAAGCCGACACTGAACGGGCGGTCGGGGCGGGTGGCGATGCTGGCCAGGATGTCCGGGTTGCGCACCATTTGCAGGAGCAGGCCGTCGCCGCTTGTAGGGTCTTTCTTCAATTTTTGCGGGGCGACGACTTCGGGGCGGTAGTCCGCCACCGCCGCCGAGGCGATGAACAGGTCGCAGGGGATGGCGGCCTCGCAGGCTGCGAGCATGTCCCGGGCGCTGACCACATCGATGCGCGTGACCCGGTCCGGAGTCGGCAGGTGCACGGGGCCGGTGATCAGTGTTACCCGGGCGCCGGCTTCTACCGCGGCTTCGGCCAGGGCGAAGCCCATTTTCCCGGAGCTGTGGTTGGTGATGTAGCGCACCGGGTCGATGTTTTCCTGGGTCGGTCCGGCGGTGATCAGCACGTGCTTGCCGGTCAGGGCCTGGCGCTGGAAGCAGTCGGCGGCGCACTGGGCCAGGTCGGTGGCTTCAAGCATGCGGCCCATGCCGACATCGCCGCAGGCCTGGCTGCCGGAGGCCGGGCCGAAGACTTTCAGGGCGCGGCTTTCGAGCAATTGCAGGTTGGCCTGGGTGGCCGGGTCGCGCCACATGGCCTGGTTCATGGCCGGCGCCACGGCGACCACCGCGTCGGTGGCGAGCACCAGGGTGGTCAGCAGGTCGTCGGCGATGCCCTGGGCCAAACGGGCGATCAGGTCGGCCGTGGCCGGGGCGATCAGCACCAGGTCGGCCCACTTGGCCAGTTCGATGTGACCCATGGCGGCTTCGGCCGCCGGGTCGAGCAAATCCAGGTGGACCGGGTGCCCGGATAGGGCTTGCATGGTCAGCGGGGTAATGAACTCGCTGCCACCGCGGGTCATGACGACCCGTACTTCCGCGCCCTGGTCGATAAGCCTGCGAACCAGCTCGGCGCTCTTGTAGGCGGCAATGCCGCCGCCGACGCCCAGAACGATGCGTTTCCGATACAGCCGCTGCATAGGCCTGCCTTTCGATTTCAGTGGTCAGTGCAAGACGAACCCCTTGGCAGCAGCTGCCAGGGTGCAAATCGCCTGCAAAAAAGATGGGCTACGATATCACAGCGACCGCTATGGAACAGCGGCGCTCACAATCAGGGAGATGCCATGAGTATTCGCGATTGGCCCGCGGCCGAGCGGCCACGGGAGCGGTTATTGGCGCTAGGGGCGGGGAGTCTATCGGACGCCGAGCTGCTGGCGATTTTTTTGCGCACCGGCGTGTCGGGCAAAAGCGCGGTGGATCTGGCGCGACAACTATTGATTCAATTTGGCAGTCTGCGCGCGCTGCTTGAAGCCGATCAGATCACATTCAGTAATCATATGGGGCTCGGACCGGCGAAGTTTGCCCAACTGCAAGCGGCTCAGGAAATGAGTCGTCGGCATTTGGCTGAACGGGCACGGGAAAAGACCACGCTGGAAAGCCCGTTCGCGGTGCGTGAGTACCTGAAATCGATGTTGCGTCACGAACCCCACGAGGTGTTCGGGTGCCTGTTTCTCAATGCCAAGCACCAGGTGCTGACCTTCGAGGCACTGTTCCGCGGCTCTATCGACAGCGCCAGTGTCCATCCCCGGCAGGTCGTCAAGCGCGCCCTGGCCCACAACGCCGCCGCGTTGATCCTGTGCCACAACCACCCCTCCGGCAACACCGAGCCCAGCCAGGCCGACCGGGTGCTCACTGAGCGGCTTCAGGAGGCGTTGGAACTGATCGATGTGCGGGTGCTCGACCACTTCATTGTTGGCGATGGGGAGCCGCTGTCGATGGCGGAGCATGGGTGGATGTGAGGCAGCGGCAAGCTGTCAGCTTCAAGCCGCAAGTTCAGAGCCGGGTGTGATCTGCTCTTGAGCTTGCAGCTTGCAGCTTGCAGCTTACGGCTTGAGCCTGACCTTCGAGTAATCCTGCCGCCCAAACGGGCTGACCGAGTAACCCTGCACATCCTTGCGGGCCAGGGCGAACGCGGTCGGGTGCGCCAGGGGCAGCCACAGGGCCTGTTGCTGGATCTGGGCCTGGGCCTGCTCGTAGAGCTTGGCCCGCACGCCTTGTTCGCCGGTGGTCTTGCCGGCGCTGATCAGTTTGTCCAGGTCGGGATTGCAGTAGCGGGCGAAGTTGGTGCCGGACTTGACCGCCGCGCAGGAAAACTGTGGCGTGAGGAAGTTGTCCGGGTCGCCGTTGTCGCCGGCCCAACCCATGAACAGCAAATCATGTTCGCCGGCCTTGGCGCGACGGATCAGTTCGCCCCATTCGATCACCCGGATCTCGGCCTGGATGCCGATCTGCGCCAGGTCGGACTGCAGCAGTTGCGCGCCGACGCTGGGGTTGGGGTTCAGCAGGCTGCCGGAAGGGCGGGTCCAGATGGTGGTCTGGAAGCCTTCCTTCAAGCCGGCCTTGGCCAACAGGTCGCGGGCCTTGGCCAGATCATGGGCGTAGCCGGGCAGGCTTTTGGCGTAGCTCCAGGTGTTGGGCGGGTAGGGGCCATTGGCGGCTTCGGCGGTGCCTTCGAAGACGCTCTTCAGGTAGCTGGCCTTGTCGAAGGCCAGGTTGATGGCTTGGCGCACCTCAGGCTTGTCCAGCGGCGGATGCTGGCTGTTGATGGCCACGAACGCGGTCATGAAGGCGTCGGTCTGCTCGACCTTCAGCGTAGGTTCTTGCTTGGCGGCTTGTACGTCCAGCGGCTTGGGCGACAGGGCGATCTGGCATTCGTTGCGACGCAGTTTCTGCAGGCGCACATTGGCATCCGGCGTGATGGCGAAGACCAGCGGGTCCACTTGGGGCTTGCCGCCGAAATAGGCGTCGTTGGCCTTGTAGCGAATCGAGGCGTCCTTCTGGAACCGGCTGAAAATGAACGGGCCGGTGCCGATCGGCAGGCTATTGAGCTTTTCCGGCGTACCGGCCTTCATCAACTGATCGGCGTATTCGGCCGAGTAAATGGAGGCAAAACCCATGCCCAACGTCGCCAGGAAGGTCGAGTCGGCGTGATCGAGGGTGAAGCGCACGGTCAACGGGTCCAGCGCATCGACTTTCTTGATCAGCGCTGGCAGTTGCATGGACTGGGCGTGGGGGAAACCGCTTTGCGCCACCTTGTGCCAGGGGTTCGCCGGGTCGAGCATGCGCTCGAAGCTGAACTTCACGTCCTCGGCGGTCAGGTCGCGGCGCGGCGTGAAGTAGTCGGTGTGGTGGAACTTGACCTGTGGCCGCAGCTTGAACACGTAGGTCAGGCCATCGGTGGAGACTTCCCAGCGCTCGGCCAGGCTGGGGACCACTTTGCCGCCGGCGGTATCGAAGTCCACCAGGCGGTTCATCAGCACGTCGGCGGAGGCGTTGGTGGTCGTCAGGGAGTTGTACTGGACGACATCGAACCCTTCCGGGCTGGCTTCGGTACAGACGCTCAGGGCGGCGGCCAAGGCCTGTGGGGTGATCAGCAGAGGGGCGAGCAACAATGGTAGGGCAGCGAGGCGCATGGTCGGTTTCCTGTGCAAGTCGAAGGCCCATCTGCGAGTGCAGTCTGGAAAAGGCCTACCCTAGTGGGCTCGCCGCTAAATGACTATCCCCTTTTTGCATTTTCCGGCACTCTGCGCCAACGCGTGGATGGACTAAAAATCGCCACAGGTGAAAAAAACCTGCATGCAGCGACGAGCGGTAAGGTGCTGTGCCAGCCTCTGCCCCCGCCGCCCGGGGCGGTTGGTCGATGATTCGCCATGAAGACAAATCACATCGGCTGTTGTTGCGCTGTGGTCTTTCTGGTATAAAGCAGCGCTCTTTTCTAGGGGCCCGGTTCCTTCACTGTAGGTGTAGCCGGTAAGACCCTTAAAGAAACGCGGCGCCTGGCGCCAAATGACTGAGAGATTAAGCGGCCAACCCATGCCGGGTTGGGCATGTGGTTTTAGAGGGCTGAGGCATGTCGAGAGTCTGTCAAGTTACCGGTAAGGGTCCGGTGACTGGGAATAACATTTCCCACGCAAACAACAAAACCCGTCGTCGTTTCCTGCCGAACCTGCAGCATCACCGCTTCTGGGTTGAAGAAGAGAAACGTTTTGTGCGTCTGCGCGTATCTGCCAAGGGCATGCGTATCATCGACAAGCGTGGCATCAGTGTCGTGCTGGCCGAACTTCGTCGCGATGGCAAGGTTTAAGGGAGCTAATCATGCGTGAATTGATTCGTTTGATCTCGAGCGCCGGTACTGGTCACTTCTACACTACCGACAAGAACAAGCGTACTACCCCGGACAAAATCGAGATCAAGAAATATGATCCGGTTGTTCGCAAGCACGTGATCTACAAGGAAGGCAAAATCAAGTAATTGATTTTTCCCTTCTTACGAAAAAGGCCCGTATCGCGAGATACGGGCCTTTTTTGTTGCGCTTGGATTGTGTGGTCAGCGACGAGGGGGTCAGCCGCAGTTGATGCTGACAATGATCCTGTCGGCGTCGGTGTGCAGGTTGATCCGGCGCGGACGCAGGTCCCAGCTCGACGGATATTTCGGGCCTGTGGCGCGGACGGGGGCTCCATTGGCCAAGGCGCGAACCTCTTCAAGCAATTGAGGGGTGCATTTTTGGCCGATGGTGTATTGGGCGATGGCGAGATCGCATTGATCGGGTACGACGGGCATATTGCCTCCTTGCAATAGTGATAGGGTCAGGGCGCTCACCTGTCGGTTGGCCGCACGTCCTGTGCGTGCCGTTGCGACGATAAAATACGTGATGCCCGTGAGCAGTCTTATCTGCTGCGCTGGTTTTTACCAGCGATAGAGTGTCAGCTTCTTTTTCGGCGGGGCTCAAGCCTTCTGCTCGAACACCACGTAAATCTTGCGGCACGGCTCCAGCACTTCCCAAGTGCCCTGGAAACCCGCTGGGATCACAAAGCGGTCGCCAGCCCGCAGGGTCTTGGCATTGCCATTGTCGTCCCGCAGCACGGAAACACCCTGGACGATCTCGCAATACTCATGCTCGGTGTAATTGACCGTCCACTGGCCGACGGCGCCTTCCCATACGCCCGCGTTCATCTGCCCGCAGGGGCTGCTGTAATGGTTGAACACGGTTTGCTCGGGGTCGCCCTTGAACACCTTGGCCGGGTCCGGGCGATAACGTTCGGCGGTGGTATTGGCCTGGCTGAAATCGACGATGTCCTGAATGCTCATGCGGGTGATCCCCAGTGATCGCTTGGAAGGCTTCGAGTCTATGTTTATTAAAACGAACATCGCAAGGTCGTTTGCCCGCGTTGTGTCAAATATATTGAAACATGACCAGCCGCTGGTTTAGGGTGGCGGGTGCCCTATGCCGAAAACGGCGCCGAAACCAGGCTGGTTGGGCAGAATACTTTTGAGCGCTGCGCACCGCGCGGCGTTCGTACTCAATAAGAGGAGGACACACGCATGACCACCCTGACTCGTGCCGACTGGGAACAACGCGCCCGCGACCTGAAGATCGAGGGCCGCGCCTTCATCAACGGCGAGTACACTGATGCGGTGTCCGGCGAAACCTTCGATTGCCTCAGCCCGGTCGATGGCCGCCTGCTGGGCAAGATCGCCAGCTGTGACGTCGCCGACGCCCAGCGTGCGGTCGAAAACGCCCGCGCCACATTCAGTTCCGGCGTCTGGTCGCGCCTGGCACCCAGCAAGCGCAAAGCCACCATGATTCGTTTTGCCGGCCTGCTCAAGCAGCATGCCGAAGAACTGGCCCTGCTCGAAACCCTGGACATGGGCAAGCCGATCAGTGATTCCCTGAACATCGACGTTCCCGGCGCGGCGCAAGCCTTGAGCTGGAGCGGTGAAGCCATCGACAAGCTCTACGACGAAGTGGCGGCTACGCCGCACGATCAGTTGGGCCTGGTAACCCGTGAGCCGGTGGGTGTCGTGGGCGCTATCGTGCCCTGGAACTTCCCGTTGATGATGGCCTGCTGGAAGCTCGGCCCGGCGCTGTCCACCGGTAACTCGGTGGTGCTCAAACCGTCGGAAAAATCCCCGCTGACCGCTATCCGCATCGCCGCACTGGCGATTGAGGCCGGCATTCCGAAGGGCGTGCTGAACGTGCTGCCAGGCTATGGCCACACCGTCGGCAAGGCCCTGGCCCTGCATATGGACGTCGATACGCTGGTGTTCACCGGCTCTACCAAGATCGCCAAGCAACTGATGATCTACTCCGGCGAATCCAACATGAAGCGTATCTGGCTGGAAGCCGGCGGCAAGAGCCCGAACATCGTGTTCGCCGATGCCCCGGACCTGCAAGCCGCCGCCGAATCCGCCGCCAGCGCCATCGCCTTCAACCAGGGCGAAGTTTGCACTGCCGGCTCGCGGCTGTTGGTGGAGCGTTCCATCAAGGACACGTTCCTGCCACTGGTGATCGAAGCCCTCAAGGGCTGGAAGCCTGGTAACCCTCTGGACCCGGCCACCAATGTCGGCGCCCTGGTCGATACCCAGCAGATGAACACCGTGCTGTCCTACATCGAGGCCGGTCACAGCGACGGCGCCAAACTGGTGGCCGGCGGCAAGCGCATCCTTGAGGAAACGGGCGGTACGTACGTCGAGCCGACGATTTTCGACGGCGTGAGCAACGCCATGAAAATCGCCCAGGAAGAGATTTTCGGCCCGGTCTTGTCGGTCATTGCCTTCGACACCGCCGAGCAGGCCATCGAGATCGCCAACGACACGCCGTACGGCCTGGCCGCGGCGGTATGGACCAAGGACATCTCCAAGGCCCACCTGACCGCCAAGGCCCTGCGTGCCGGCAGCGTCTGGGTCAACCAGTACGACGGCGGCGACATGACCGCGCCGTTCGGTGGTTTCAAGCAATCGGGTAATGGTCGCGACAAGTCGCTGCATGCGTTCGACAAGTACACCGAGCTGAAGTCGACCTGGATCAAACTCTGATCCCTTTTGTGGGAGCGGAAGATTTGCGGTAGACACACATCCCCTGTGGGAGCGCGCTTGCTCGCGATCGCGGTATGACAGTCGACGACTTTGTTGAATGTTGCGCCGCTATCGCGAGCAAGCTCGCTCCCACAATGTTTTGGGTGGCGCTTGGGATTGATAACTGTCCACAGGAGCGTGGAAATGCGTTGGGCGACCTATTTCGCCGTGTTGGCGTCTGTCCTGAGTGTCGGCCTGGCCTTGGGCGTGAGCATGCCGCTGGTGTCGCTGCGCCTGGAGGGCTGGGGCTATGGCTCGTTCGCCATTGGCGTGATGGCCGCCATGCCGGCCGTGGGGGTGTTGCTCGGGGCCAAGGTGTCCAGCCGGCTGGCGGCGCGGTTTGGCACGGCAGCGTTGATGCGTCTGTGCCTGTGGGGCGGCGCGGTGTCCATCGGGTTGCTGGCGCTGCTGCCCAGCTATCCGGTCTGGCTGCTGCTGCGCCTGTTGATTGGCGTGGTCCTGACCTTGGTGTTCATTCTGGGTGAGAGTTGGATCAACCAACTGGTCATTGAGAAATGGCGTGGGCGACTGGTGGCGCTGTACGGCAGCAGCTACGCCTTGAGCCAGTTGTCCGGCCCACTGCTGCTGGGCGCGCTGGGGACCGCTCATGACTACGGGTTCTGGGTGGGTGTCGGTTTGCTGCTGATCGCACCCTTACTGTTGCTGGGCCGTAGCGGTGCGCCGAGCAGCGAGGCCGGCAGCGTTACGTTTGGCGACTTGTGGACGTTTTGCCGGGGCTTGCCGGCGATTGCCTGGGCGGTCTCGTTGTTCGCTGCGTTCGAGGCCATGATCCTCACGTTGCTGCCGGTGTATTGCCTGCGCCAGGGCTTCACCGCCGACGTAGCGCTGGCCATGGTCAGCACCGTGGTGGTCGGTGATGCCCTGTTGCAGTTGCCCATTGGTGCCCTGGCCGATCGCGTGTCTCGTCGGGCGCTGTTGACGGGCTGTGCAGTGGCGCTGACGTTATCGAGCCTGGCGGTTCCGCTGTTGATCGATACCCTGTTGATCTGGCCGCTGTGGGTACTGTTCGGCGCCAGTGCCGGCGGTTTGTTCACGTTGTCGCTGATCCTGATCGGCGAGCGTTACCGTGACGATGCGCTGGTGCGGGCCAACGCCCACGTCGCGCAACTGTGGGGCCTTGGTTGCCTGATCGGGCCACTGGTGGCGGGAGCGGGCAGTCAGTGGATCAGCGGGCATGCGCTGCCCTTGTTCATGGCCGCAGGGGCGTTTGGCCTGGTGATCCTGCTGTTGCGCCAGGGGGCGTTCGGGGCGACCCAAGCGGCCTGAGCACACCAAACCCCGTGGCGAGGGAGCTTGCTCCCGCTCGGTTGCGCAGCAACCGCAAAAGCCGGGACTGCTTCGCAGTCCAGCGGGAGCAAGCTCCCTCGCCACAACAGCGGGGTGCCCCTACAGCATCCGCTCCAACCCGATCGTCGTGCTGAACCAGGCATTGAATCGGCGCCACCAACTGCCCGGTTCGCGGTTCAGGTCGTGCGTCTGGCCATTGTCTTCGGTGGTCCAGACGAGCGTTCCATCCTCCAGCCTGGCCTGATAGCTCAGGGCTGGCGCCATGCCCTGCAAGGCCAGTTCGCGCACTTGGCTGGCGAGTTCAGGGCTGTCCACCAGCACGCCGACTTCGGTGTTCCACAGCACCGAGCGCGGGTCGAAATTGAACGAGCCGATGAACGATTTCTGCTGGTCGAAGATGATCGCCTTGCTGTGCAGGCTGGAGTCCGATTCGCCGTAGGATTTGCTGTAGAACAGGTGCGGGCTGCTGCCGGTGTCGCCCGGTTGTCGTCGCAGTTCGAACAGGCGTACGCCATGTTGCAACAGGGCCTTGCGGTACGGTGCATAGCCGCCGTGCACGGCGGGCACGTCGGTGGCTTCCAGGGAGTTGGTCAGCAGGCTCACCGACACGCCGGCATCGGCGCGACTGGTCAGGTACACCAAGCCTGGCTGGCCGGGGACGAAGTAGGCGGAAATCATGATCAGTTCTTTGCTGACACCCGTCAGCTCGGGGGCCAGTTGGGTGGTCAACAACAGTTGAGGGTCCGGTTCGTCCTTGGCCAGCACTTTGCTGGGCGCGTCCCACAGTGCCTGGTTCCAGGCCCAGATCAGCTGATCGCGCCAAGTGTCCAGGCGCGGTTGGGTTTTGTAGGCGGTCAGCTGTTGGTAGAGCGCGTGATTTTCCTTTTGGGTCTGCTCCATGGATTCTTGCAGGCGCAGGCGGCTGTTGGCCAGTTCCTTGGGCGTGGGGCGATGGGACAGGAACTGCTCGATGGGTTTGCTCAGGGCGCTGTTCCAGTACTGGTCGAAGCTGTGACCCAGTTGTTCGGCCACCGGGCCGACACTGAGCAGGTCGATGTCGGTGAAGTTCAGGTTGGGTTCGGCGTCGAAATACTCATCGCCCAGGTTGCGACCGCCGACGATGGCCATGCTGTTATCCGCCAGCCACAGCTTGTTGTGCATCCGGCGGTGTTGCTGCGAAAGGTTGAGCAGGCGCCCGAGGCTGCGAGTCACGCCGGTGGCACGTCCCAGGTGCAGCGGGTTGAACAGGCGGATCTGGATCTGCGGATGAGCGGCGAGGGTGGCGATGATCTGATCCTGGCCATCGCTGGTGGTGTCGTCCAGCAATATCCGTATGCGCACGCCCCGGTCGGCGGCCTTGAGCAATTCATCTACCAGCATCCGCGTGCTGATGCCGTCATGGACGATGTAGTACTGCAAATCCAGGCTGCCTTGGGCGTGGCGAATCAACTCGGCCCGGGCAATGAACGCGTCGGTGCTGTCCGATAGCAGCCGAAAGCCCGAGCGTCCTTCATGGGCGGCAGCCTGGGCCTGGACCGAGCGGCCGAACGAAGATTCGGCGGCCGGTAAGGCCTGGGAGGGCTCGCGGGTGACATCAAGACCGGCGCAGCCGCTCAGCAGTGAGGCGACTAACAGCAGCGCAGGCAGGATCGGTCTGGATCTCACGTAGGATCGTTCCGCTTGTTCACGTTGATCGGCTGTTGGGTGCTGCTTCCCTGGGTAAAGTTCAGACGACGTCGCGCTGGGTTTCGTTCAACAACGCGATAGCGGCGGTTCCCACCTTGCGTACGGCGTCTTCGATCTGGGCCGTTGGCTTGGCAGCGTAGTTCATCCGCAGGCAGTTGCGGTACTTGCCCGATGCCGAAAAGATGCTGCCGACAGCGACCTGCACGCCTTGGTCGAGCAGGACCCGATTGAGCTTCAGCGTGTCGAAGCCTTCCGGCAATTCGACCCACAGCATGAAGCTGCCCCGCGGGCGACTGGCCCGGGTGCCCGGTGGGAAATAGCGGCTGACCCAATCGATCATCACGTCGCGATTGCGCTGGTATTGCGTACGCATCCGGCGTAAATGGGGTTCGAAATGCCCACCCTTGAGAAATTCGGCAATGGCGATCTGCGGTTGTGGCGCGGTGGAGCCGGTGCTGATGTATTTCATGTGCAGTACCCGCTCCAGATACCGGCCCGGCGCGACCCAGCCAATGCGCAGTCCTGGCGCCAGGGTCTTGGAAAAAGAACTGCAGAGCAGGACGCGGCCGTCTTCATCGAAGGACTTGATGGTGCGCGGGCGAGGGTAGGTGTAGGCCAGCTCGCCATACACATCATCTTCGATGATCGCCACGTCGAAGCGCTGTGCCAGGGTCAGCAGCGCGCGTTTATTAGCGTCGGGCATGATGTAGCCCAGCGGGTTATTGCAGCTGGGAGTCAACTGTATGGCCTTGATCGGCCATTGCTCCAACGCCAGTTCCAGGGCATCGAGGCTGATGCCGGTGAGCGGGTCAGTGGGGATTTCCAAAGCCTTCATGCCCAGGCCCTTGAGGGTTTGCATGGCCCCGTGAAAGCTGGGTGAATCCACTGCGACGATATCGCCTTGTTCGCAGGTGGCACGGATGCTGACCGACAGGGCCTCATGACAGCCAGTGGTGACGATCAAGTCGTTGGGCCCCAGCTGGCAGCCGGAGTCCAGCGACAGCCGGGCGATCTGTTCACGTAGCGCGAGGTTGCCGTAGATGTTGTCGTAATACAGGCCGGGCATGTCTTGTCGGCGGCTGATCTGCGCCAGGCTGCGCAGCAGCGGTTTCATGGTCGGCGAATGGATATCCGGCATGCCGCGTCCCAGTTGCACCACGTCCGGGCGCGGTACGGCGCGGATCAGTTCCAGCACCTGGTCCCACTGGGAAATATCCACTGGGCGCTGGGCCGGACGGCCTACCACCGGCAGGTCCGGCAGTTCGCGGCCCACGGGTACGAAATAGCCGGACTTGGGCCTCGGCATCGCCAGCCCGCTGTCTTCCAGCACGCGATAGGCCTGCTGCACCGTACTCAAGCTGACCCCATGTTCCGTGCTCAATGCCCGCACTGATGGCAGCCGGTCGCCGGGGCGGTAGAAGCCCTGTTCGATGCGGGTACCGAGCAATTCGGCGAGGTTCACGTAGAGGGTCATGGTGCGCTCCCGATGAGATGAGGCAACTGCAACCAATACAGTTGGGGCGGAAAATGGCAATTCAGTGCCGTTAATGCTGAATCTGTATGCTTATAAAAGAAATCAGTTGAATCTGTATCGCTTCAAGCCGTCCGCGCATCATGAAACCTCTGGCTACCCAAGTAAACAGGAGCGATCAAAATGAACGGCTTGAGCGATGTGCGGCTGACGTTACACAGTCAGGAATTGGCGGCAGGGCGGGAGAAAGGGCTGCGCAGCGCGACATTGCGCAATGCGCCGTCCGGCCTGAACCGCTGGGCCCTGTTCTGGCATCGTCTGCATACACGCAAGGCCTTGTTGGAACTTACACCCGAACAGTTGCGTGACATCGGGCTGAGTCGGGAGCAGGCACGGGAGGAGGGGCTCAAACCGTTCTGGCGGCTTTGAAGCAATAGGAACCCGGTGGCGAGGGAGCTTGCTCCCGCTCGGTTGCGCAGCAACCGCAAAAAGAAGGTCTGCTACGCAGCCCAGCGGGAGCAAGCTCCCTCGCCACCGGATCCAGGACTAAACCAGCTCTTTCAACCGATGCCACAACATCCCCAGCGCCAACAGCGGTGAGCGCAAATGCTTGCCTCCCGGGAAGGTCATGTGCGGGACCTGGGCGAACAGATCGAAACCGCTGCTGTGTTGCCCGCTGATGGCTTCGGCCAACAATTTGCCAGCCAGGTGCGTGGCATTCACCCCATGGCCGGAATAGGCCTGGGCGTAATACACATTGGGTTGGTCCTTGAGCCGACCGATCTGTGGCAAACGGTTGGCGCCGATACCAATCATCCCGCCCCATTGATAATCGATTTTCACATCCGCCAATTGCGGGAACACCTTGAGCATCTTCGGACGCATGTAGGCGCCAATATCCTGCGGGTCGCGACCGGAATAGTGACAGGCCCCGCCGAACAGCAAGCGGCGATCCGCCGAAAGCCGGTAGTAGTCCAGGGCCACGCGTTGATCGCAGACCGCCATGTTCTGTGGCAACAACGCCTGCGCCTGGGCCTGGCTCAAGGGTTCGGTGGCGATGATGTAGCTGCCAGCGGGCAGCACTTTGCCGCCCAGTTGCGGATTGAGTCCATTGAGGTAAGCGTTGCAGCCCAGCACCAGCGTTTTGGCGCGGACCGAGCCCTGTTGGGTGTGCACCTTCACTTCAGGACCGTAGTCGATGTGTGTGACCGCCGATTGCTCGAACAGCCTGACCCCCAGCTGTTGCGCGGCGGCGGCTTCGCCCAGGGCCAGGTTCAGTGGATGCAGATGCCCCGAGCCCATGTCGATCAACCCACCGACGTAGCGATCCGAACCCACGACGCTGCGCATTTCGTTGGCTTGCAGCAGTCGGGTCGAATGGCGATAACCCAGGCTGCGCAGTTCTTCGGCGTCTTCGGCGAAGCCCTCCAGGTCGCTGGGCTTGTTGGCGAGGTCGCAGTAACCCCAGGTGAGGTCGCACGGGATCTGGAAACGCTCGACGCGCTGTCGGACGATTTCCACGGCCTCAAGGCCCATGAGCTTCATCTGGCGCACGCCGTCGGCGCCGATGATCGGCGCAAACTGATCGAGGCCATGGCCGACGCCACGAATCAATTGGCCGCCGTTGCGCCCGCTGGCGCCCCAGCCGATCCGGTGCGCTTCCAGCAGCACCACGCTCATGCCGCGCTCGGCCAGTTCGATGGCCGTGTTCAACCCGGAGAACCCGCCGCCGACCACGCAGACATCCGCCAGCAGTTCACCCTGCAGCAGCGGATGGTCCGGTTGCGGCAGGCTGCTGGCGGCGTAATAAGAGGCGGCGTGCGCGTGGCTCGGGACAGGTTGCTGAACACGGGCGTTCATGTGCGTAATCCTGATTTTTGTGTTTGAGAAATTTTACGGAGCATAAGCTGGCGATTCCTTACTGGGCAACACCGGTCGGCTGGCGCTGTCTGGTGCGCGGCTTTTAAGGCAGAATCCTGGACCGTCTCCTTCGGTAACCGCCTCGATGAGCTGCAACAGTCAAAAAATCCGCACGCTACGCCAGCAGATTCCCTCGTTCGAGTGCGTACCGGGCTGCCATGACTGCTGTGGTCCGGTGACCACCTCGCCCGAGGAAATGGCCCGCTTGCCCCGCAAGACCCGGGCCGAACAGGACGCGGCCATGGACGCACTCGACTGCGTGCACTTGGGGCCCGACGGTTGCACCGTCTACGACGAGCGCCCGCTGATCTGCCGGCTGTTCGGCACCACGGCGACCTTGCCGTGTCCCAATGGACGGCGGCCGGTGGAATTGATTCATCCGCGGGTCGAAAAGCAGATTCATGAATACATGGCTGCTAATCGGCAGGTTCTAGTCTAGTGAGATCGTTCCCATGTTTCGCGTGGGAATGCTGCCCGCTCGCGAAAGCGGTCCGGAGCCAGGCTCAATCCGGAATCGGCAGGTTCAAGCTCTCCTTCACCTCTTCCATCACGATGTAGCTCTTGGATTCACGCACATGGGGCAGCTTGAGCAGGATGTCCCCCAGCAGCTTGCGGTACGAAGCCATCTCGGAAATCCGTGCTTTCACCAGATAGTCGAAATCCCCTGACACCAAGTGACATTCCAACACGTGAGGCAGTTTCAGCACGGCGCGTCGGAACTCTTCGAACGTGTCGCCGGATTTGTAGTCGAGGCTGATCTCGACAAACACCAGCAGGCTACCCTTCAAGTGCTGCGGATTGAGCCGGGCGTTGTAGCCCATGATGATGCCCTCACGCTCCAGGCGCCGTACCCGCTCGGTGCAGGGCGTGGTGGAGAGGCCGACCTTTTCCCCCAGCTCGGTGAAGGAGATGCGCCCGTCCGCCTGGAGAATGCGCAGGATATTGCGGTCGATCTTGTCCAGCTCACGTTTGGTCTGGGTGTTGGTACGCACAGGTGATGCGCCTCCGTGAAAAGGGTTTTTGCCGAGAATTCTCGCCAAATATAGGCGTTTATATAGTGAAAAGCACTGGCTGATCTTTTTTACACTGCGACCATCAAAGCTATGTACAACAAACGTCAGCGGTTATCCGCGATGAGGGCATCAACATGCGCGTTCTGGTCTTGGGTAGCGGCGTCATCGGTACCGTCAGTGCTTATTATCTGGCCCGTGCCGGGTTTGAAGTGGTGGTGGTCGACCGTCAGCCAGCGCCTGCCATGGAAACCAGTTTCGCCAACGCCGGCCAGGTGTCGCCGGGTTATGCCTCGCCGTGGGCCGCGCCGGGCGTGCCGCTCAAGGCCATCAAGTGGCTGCTGCAGCGCCACGCGCCGCTGGCGATCAAGGCCACGGCCGATATTGACCAATACCTGTGGATGGCACAGATGCTGCGCAACTGCACCGCCAGCCGCTATGCGATCAACAAGGAGCGTATGGTGCGCCTGTCCGAGTACAGCCGTGACTGCCTCGACGAGCTGCGCGCCGAAACCGGCATTGCCTACGAGGGCCGTAGCCTGGGGACCACCCAGCTGTTCCGCACCCAGGCCCAGCTCGACGGCGCGGCAAAAGACATCGCCGTGCTGAAAGAGTCGGGTGTGCCGTTCGAAGTACTCGACCGCGAAGGCATCGCCCGGGTCGAGCCGGCCCTGGCCAATGTCACCGACATTCTGGCCGGTGCCTTGCGCCTGCCCAACGACCAGACCGGCGACTGCCAGATGTTTACCACGCGCTTGGCGGAAATGGCCGAGAAGCTCGGAGTGCAATTCCGCTTCGGCCAGGATATCCAGCGCCTGGACTTCGCCGGTGACCGCATCAACGGTGTCTGGATCGACGGCAAGCTGGAAACCGCCGACCGCTACGTCCTCGCCCTGGGCAGCTACTCGCCGCAACTGCTCAAGCCTCTCGGGATCCGTGCACCGGTGTATCCGCTCAAGGGCTACTCCCTGACCGTGCCGATCACCAACCCGGCGATGGCGCCGACTTCGACCATTCTCGACGAAACCTATAAGGTCGCGATCACCCGCTTCGACAACCGTATTCGGGTGGGCGGCATGGCGGAAATCGCCGGTTTTGACCTGTCTCTCAACCCACGTCGGCGCGAAACCCTGGAGATGATCGTCAACGACCTTTATCCTCAGGGCGGCAATCTGGCCGAGGCGAGTTTCTGGACCGGCTTGCGCCCGACCACTCCGGACGGAACGCCAATCGTGGGCGCCACGCCCTTCAAGAATCTGTTCCTGAACACCGGCCATGGCACCCTTGGATGGACCATGGCCTGTGGTTCCGGTCGCCTGTTGGCCGACCTGATGGCGAAGAAAAAGCCGCAGATCAGCGCCGAAGGCCTCGATATTTCCCGTTATGGCAGCAAACACCAGGAGTCTGCAAAACATGTCAATCCAGCGCCAGCTCACCAATGACCGCATGAGCCAGGTTGTCGTGCACAACGGCACCGTTTACCTGGCCGGACAGGTCGGCGACGACATGAACGCCGGTATTGAACAGCAGACCCGCGAAAGCCTGGCCAATATCGAGCGCTTGCTGGACCTGGCCGGAACCGACAAGAATCGTTTGCTATCGGTGACGATCTACTTGAAGGACATCGAGGCTCACTTCGAAGGCATGAACGCGGTCTGGGACAAATGGTTGCCCAAGGGCGTCGCCCCGGCCCGCGCCACGGTGGAAGCCAAGCTGTGCGAACCGGAGATCCTGGTAGAGCTGTCCGTCGTGGCCGCGTTGCCTTAAATACCGGCCCAAACGATCCCTCTCCCGGTGCTGTTGGTGGTTCATGCTGTCAGCCAGCACCGGTTTTTTATTCATGACCGCCTAGAAGCCTGCCGCCATGCGTCCTGCCCGTGCCCTGATCGATCTCCAAGCCCTGCGTCACAATTACCAATTGGCCCGCGAAGTCACGGGGGCCAAGGCCCTTGCGGTGATCAAGGCCGACGCCTACGGGCACGGCGCGGTGCGTTGCGCCGAGGCGCTGCAGGACACGGCAGACGGGTTTGCCGTGGCCTGCATCGAAGAAGCCCTGGAACTGCGGGCCGGTGGGATCCGCGGACCGATCCTGCTGCTGGAGGGTTTTTTCGAGGCCAGTGAGCTGCCGTTGATCGTCGAGCACGATTTCTGGTGCGTGGTGCATTCGTTGTGGCAGCTCGAAGCGATTGAAAAAGCCGCGCTGAGCCAGCCGATCACGGTCTGGCTCAAGCTCGATTCCGGTATGCACCGGGTCGGCCTGCATCCGGCGGATTACCAAGCGGCCTACCGTCGCCTGCTCGCCAGCGGCAAGGTGGCGAAGATTGTCTTGATGAGTCACTTCGCCCGTGCCGATGAACTGCACGATCCCAGCAGCACTGAGCAACTGGCGATATTCGACAAAGCCCGCCAGGGCCTGGTGGCGCAGATCAGCCTGCGCAACTCACCGGCCGTGCTGGGCTGGCCGCAGGTACCCAGCGACTGGGTGCGCCCGGGCATCATGCTCTACGGGGCCACGCCCTTCGACGAGCCCAACGCCGTCGCCTCGCGCCTGCAACCGGTGATGACGCTGGAGTCGAAGATCATCTGCGTGCGCGAATTGCCCGCTGGCGAACCGGTGGGCTACGGTGCCCGTTTTGTGACCACGCAACCGACCCGGGTCGGGGTGGTCGCCATGGGGTATGCCGACGGCTACCCGCGCCAGGCGCCGAACGGTACGCCGGTGCTGGTGGATGGGCAGCGCAGCCAACTGGTCGGGCGGGTGTCGATGGACATGCTGTGTGTCGACTTGACCGATGTCCCCCAGGCCGGGCTCGGCTCGACCGTGGAGTTGTGGGGCAAGAACATCCTTGCCAGCGACGTTGCCAAGGCCGCCGACACGATCCCCTATCAGATTTTCTGCAACCTGCGGCGGGTGCCACGGCTCTATTCCGGGCATTGACGTACGGCGTCGGCTACCGAAAGTCGCTTCACCGCACAGGATTCGGGTCCAAGTGTTGTAAATACTGAACGCTGTCGCCATGATAACGCTCACTTTCCTCACAACCTGATTCCCTGGAGGCTCCAGCATTGGACGTCGGTGAACGACTGCAATCCATTCGTAAACTCAAAGGCCTTTCCCAGCGTGAGCTCGCCAAGCGTGCGGGCGTCACCAACAGCACTATTTCAATGATCGAGAAGAACAGCGTCAGCCCCTCGATCAGCTCGCTGCGTAAGGTCCTTGGCGGGATTCCCATGTCCATGGTCGAGTTTTTCTCCGAAGAAATCCTTCAGGAGAAACCGACTCAGATCGTTTATAAAGCCAACGAACTGATCGACATCTCCGACGGCGCCGTGACCATGAAGCTGGTGGGCAGGGCACACCCAAGCCGGGCGATCGCCTTCCTCAACGAAATCTATCCGCCTGGCGCCGACACCGGTGAAGAAATGCTCACCCATGAGGGCGAGGAAACCGGGATCCTGGTGGAGGGGCGGCTGGAACTGGTGGTTGGTGTCGAAACCTTCGTGCTCGAAGCGGGCGACAGCTACTATTTCGAAAGCACCAAGCCCCACCGTTTTCGTAATCCGTTCGACGTGCCGGCGCGACTGATCAGCGCAGCCACGCCGGCCAATTTCTAGAAAAAGCGGCGCCGGCCCCTGCGGCAAAGGCGCCCAGGGAAGTAACCGTCATTGCAAACAAGACCCTTGCGACTTTGGGGTTGTTTCAGTGTGACGGCCTTACCGCTATACTTGCGCCCGCCTGCAAACCGTGGCCGCAGGCGTGACTAGCCACCATTGAGGGTGTACGCGTGAACCTAATTATGAAAATGCTGGCTGCACCAGCAACCGTATTGGCCCTATGGGCAGTCAGTGCCCAAGCGGCGACCACCGACGAAATCGCCAAGCGCCTCGAACCGGTTGGCCAGGTCTGCGTCCAGGGGAAAGAATGCAAAGGCATGGAAGTTGCCACTGCCGCTGGCGGCGCGGGTGGTGCCAAGAAGCCGGCTGACGTGATTGCAAAGCATTGCAACGCTTGCCACGGCACAGGCCTGCTGGGCGCGCCGAAAATCGGTGACAAGGCGGCCTGGAAAGAGCGCGCCGATCACCAGGGCGGCCTCGACGGCATCCTGGCCAAGGCCATTACCGGCGTCAATGCCATGCCGCCGAAGGGCACCTGCGCCGATTGCTCGGATGACGACCTCAAGGGCGCCATCAAAGAGATGTCCGGCCTGTAATACGCCGATATCTTGCGCAAAAAAGCCGCTTACGAGCGGCTTTTTTGTGCCCCGGGGTTTTCCAGGGCTGTTCATCGCAACCAAGACCCGGCAAGCTCGGTCCAACCCACATTCATGGAGTGTCCAGGAGGGTCCGATGGTGCAGTTGTGTTCAATCGAACAGGCGGTGGATGACGTGCTCGAGCGCCTGCCCGCGCATATTCATCTCGGCATGCCCCTGGGGCTAGGCAAACCCAACCTGTTCGCCAACGCGCTGTACCGGCGCATTGCACAACTGCCCGAGCGGCAGTTGACCATCTACACGGCCCTGAGCCTGGGCCGACCGAAATTGGGCGATGGTCTGCAGAAGCGCTTCCTCGAGCCCTTTGTCGAACGGGTCTTCGGCGACTATCCCGAACTGGATTACCTGGCCGACCTGCATCAGGACAGTCTCCCACCCAACATACGAGTCGAGCAGTTCTTCATGCAGCCGGGCAGCCTGCTGCACAGCGCCTCGGCCCAGCAGAGCTACGTCAGCAGCAACTACAGCCATGCTGCCCGGGACATCAACGCTGCCGGCTTGAACCTGGTGGCGCAGTTGGTGGCGAGCGATCCTGAGCATCCGGATCGCCTGAGCCTGAGCTGCAATCCGGACATCACCCTCGACCTGCTGCCGATGATCGCCAAGCGGCGGGCGGCCGGGGAGACCATCCTCCTGGTCGGCCAGGTGCACAACGATTTGCCCTACATGCCGGGCGACGCGGAAGTCGGCATCGACGCCTTCGACCTGTTGATCGACGAGAAGGACGGCCACACGTTGTTTTCCACGCCGAACATGCCGGTGGGCTTCCAGGACCATCTGATCGGCCTGCACGCCAGTACCCTGGTGCGCGACGGCGGGACGCTGCAGATCGGCATCGGCGCCATGGGCGATGCATTGACGGCGGCGCTGTTGGCGCGCCAGGCCGATAACGCCGGTTACCAGGCGTTGCTGGCGGACCTGAACCTTAGCCAGTGGGCGCAACTGATCGAGCGCGAGGGTGGGGTCGAGCCGTTTGCCAAAGGGCTTTATGGCTGCAGTGAAATGTTCGTCAACGGTTTGCTGGTGCTGGCCGAGGCCGGAATCGTCCGGCGCAAGGTCTATCCCGATGTTCCGACCCAGGAACGGGCCAACGCCGGCACCCTCGATGAGGCGGCGCAACCTGACGGCATTTGCATACACGGCGGATTTTTCCTCGGGCCGCGCAGTTTTTATGAGCGCCTGCGCGAGTTGCCGCAAAGCCGTCTGCTCGAATTCAACATGACGCGCATCAGTTACATCAACGAGCTGTTCGGCCAGGAACAGCTCAAGCGCCTGCAGCGCCTCGACGCCCGCTTCATCAACACGGTCTTCATCATGACCCTGATGGGTGCCGGGGTGGCCGATCAGCTGGAGGACGGGCGGGTACTCAGCGGCGTGGGCGGGCAGTACAACTTCGTTGCCCAGGGCCATGCGCTGGAGGGTGGGCGTTCGATCCTGCTGCTGCGCAGTTGGCGTGAGGCCGGGGGCGAGATCAGCTCGAATATCGTCTGGGACTACGGACATTGCACGATTCCCCGGCACTTGCGCGACATCGTGGTGACCGAATACGGCATCGCCGACCTGCGCGGCAAGACCGACGCCGCGGTGATCGAGGCGTTGCTGAACATCAGCGACTCACGCTTCCAGCCGGGGCTGATCGAGCAGGCGCAAAAAGCCGGTAAGTTGCCGAAGGATTTTCGTCTCGATCCGCGATTCGCCGACAACACTTCGGAGCGTTTGCAGGCGATCCAGGCGCGGCATCCAAACCTGTTTCCGGAGTATCCGCTGGGCTGCGATTTTGACGACGTAGAGCGAGACCTGTTGCGGGCGCTGAACTGGCTCAAGAGCAAGTTCAAGCTCACCGAGATCCTGGAGCTGGGCAAGGCCGCCCTCGATGCGCCGGAGCCCTGGGAGTTTGCCGGGCATTTGGGGCGGATGCAGCTGACCAGCCCCGAAGGGCTGAAGGAGGAGTTGTTCCAGCGGTTGTTGCTGGCGGGGCTCAAGGCTACTGCGCCTTAGCGACCCACCTAAGACCCTTGTGGGAGCGAGCTTGCCCCCACAGGAGGCACAGGGTTATTCGATGAAGGTCACAACCCCACCGGCCAACGACTTCACCCGCGCCAACGATTCAACCCGATAGCCCTGGGCATCCAATTCCGCACGGCCGCCCTGGAACGACTTCTCGATCACGATCCCCAGCCCGGCGACGGTCGCGCCAGCCTGCTTGATGATGGAGATCAGCGCCTGGGACGCTTTGCCGTTGGCCAGGAAGTCATCAATGATCAGTACCCGGTCGCTGCTCGTCAGGTGACGTGGGCTGATGGCGACGGTGCTTTCGGTTTTCTTGGTGAACGAATACACGGTGGCCGACAGCAGGTTTTCCGTCAGGGTCAGGGACTGTTGCTTGCGGGCGAAGATCACCGGTACGCCCAGGTTCAGCCCGGTCATGATCGCCGGGGCAATGCCCGAGGCTTCGATGGTGACGATCTTGGTGATGCCCGAGTCCTTGAACAACGCGGCAAATTCGTCGCCGATCAGCTTCATCAACTGTGGGTCGATCTGATGGTTCAGGAACGCGTCGACTTTCAGGACCTGATCGGAAAGCACGATGCCTTGTTCACGAATTTTCTGCTGCAGGGCTTCCATGAAGCCTCCTCTGATGACGCCTTGAGCGCCTGAAGTCGTTGAAAAAAGTAGTCGATTCTAGCGCTTTAGCATCGCGCGTATATCCGCCAGGGCGCTGTTGCCGCGAACGACTTTGACTTCCGTCGGCGTGTCGTCGTTGCCTTCCCAGGCCAGGTCGTCCGGCGGCAGCTCATCGAGAAAGCGGCTGGGGGCGCAGTCGATCACTTCGCCGTATTGCTTGCGCTTGGCGGCAAAGGTGAAGGCCAGCGTCTGGCGGGCCCGGGTAATCCCGACATAGGCCAGGCGCCGTTCTTCCTCGATGGTGTCGGCCTCGATGCTGGAGCGGTGCGGCAGGATTTCTTCTTCCATGCCCATGATGAACACGTAAGGAAATTCCAAGCCCTTGGAGGCGTGCAGCGTCATCATCTGCACACCTTCGGCGCCGTCTTCCTCTTCCTGCTGGCGTTCCAGCATGTCCCGCAGCACGAGTTTGCCGATGGCGTCCTCGACGGTCATGTCGCCGTCTTCGTCTTTTTCCAAGGTGTTCTTCAACGCCTCGATCAGGAACCAGACGTTGCTCATGCGGTAGTCGGCAGCCTTGTCGCTGGAGCTGTTGGTACGCAGCCAGTTTTCGTAGTCGATGTCCATGACCATGCTGCGCAGTGCTGAAATCGGATCTTCCCCGGCGCACTGTTCGCGAACCTTGTCCATGAAGCGCTTGAAGCGCGCCAGGCGGTCGGTGAAGCGGCTGTCCAGATGCTCGCCCAGGCCGATTTCGTCCGTGGCGGCGTACATCGAGATCTTGCGCTCGGTGGCGTAGTTACCGAGTTTTTCCAAGGTGGTCGAACCGATTTCCCGGCGCGGGACGTTGATCACCCGCAGGAAGGCGTTGTCGTCGTCCGGGTTCACGATCAGGCGGAAGTAGGCCATCAGGTCCTTCACTTCCTGGCGTCCGAAAAAGCTGTTGCCCCCCGACAGGCGATAAGGAATCTGGTGGTGCTGCAGTTTCAGCTCGATCAGCTTGGCCTGGTAGTTGCCGCGGTACAGGATCGCGAAGTCGCTGTACGGCCGGTCGGTGCGCAGGTGCAGGCTGAGGATTTCCATGGCCACGCGCTCGGCTTCGGCGTCTTCGTTGCGGCAACGGATCACACGGATCTCGTCGCCGTGGCCCATCTCGCTCCACAGTTGTTTTTCGAACTCGTGGGGGTTGTTGGAAATCAGCACGTTGGCACAGCGCAGGATGCGGCTGGTGGAGCGGTAGTTCTGCTCCAGCATCACCACTTTGAGCGACGGATAGTCATCCTTGAGCAGCATCAGGTTTTCCGGCCGCGCGCCGCGCCAGGCATAGATCGACTGGTCGTCGTCGCCCACCACGGTGAACTGGTTGCGTTTGCCGATCAGCAGCTTCACAAGCAGATATTGGCTGGCGTTGGTGTCCTGGTATTCGTCCACCAGCAGGTAGCGGACCTTGTTCTGCCATTTTTCGAGGATGTCGGCGTGGTCCTGGAACAGCTTGACCGGCAACAGGATCAGGTCGTCGAAGTCCACCGCGTTGAACGCCTTGAGGGTGCGCTGGTAGTGGGTGTAGACGATGGCGGCGGTCTGTTCCTTGGGATTACGGGCGTTTTCCAGGGCTTGTGGCGGCAGGATCAGGTCGTTTTTCCACGAGCCGATCATGTTCTTGATTTCGTCCACGCCGTCGTCGCCCGAGTATTCCTTCTGCATGATGTCGGTCATCAGGGCCTTGACGTCGGTCTCGTCGAAAATCGAGAAGCCCGGCTTGTAGCCCAGCCGCGCGTGTTCCTTGCGGATGATGTTCAGGCCCAGGTTGTGAAAGGTGCAGACCGTCAGGCCGCGGCCTTCGCCGGCGCGCAGCAGGCCGCCGACCCGTTCCTTCATTTCCCGGGCGGCCTTGTTGGTGAAGGTCATGGCGACGATGTACTGGGCGCGGATGCCACAATTCTGGATCAGGTGCGCGATCTTGCGGGTGATTACGCTGGTCTTGCCGGAGCCTGCACCGGCGAGCACCAAAAGAGGGCCGCCGACATAGTTCACGGCTTCTTGCTGCCGGGGATTGAGTCGGGACATGACAGAGTCAGGGAGTCGTTTGCGAAATGGGCCGGCATTTTAACAGGCTCAGCGAATTGTGCTGCTCTGTCCGACTTGTGACGCATAGCGCATTGTCATTTGCCGCTTCTGCTACTTTCACGCAGGATGTGGGGCCAATTGCGTCCAGCGCAGGGTTTTGAGTGGAAAAAAACCACCAAAACCGCGTGTTTGAGAACCATTGGCATTGGTCATTGCCCATCGGCGCGTCATAATGCCCGGCGCCTACCACCTTGCAGAGTCTAGGGAGTCAGCTTGTCAACGCCTGTCGAACCCTTGCGTTTGCTGTTATTGGCCCAAGAGCCTGCGTGGTCAGCAATATTGCGCGAGTGCCTGGCGCCCTTGGGGCCCTCGGTCGTGTTGATCAGCGCCCCGAGCTGGGAATCGGTCAGCAGCCTGTTCGAAGATAATCGCAACGCGGTGTTGTTGACCGTTACGGCGTTGCAGCCGGCGCCGGGCCGTTGCAGCCTGCCGACGATCCTGTTGCTTGAGCACGAGCCGGCGGTTGCCCCCGACGGTGTCAGCGACTGGTTGGTGCGTGATGTCCTCGACAGCGCGACCCTGCGTCGTTGCCTGCGCCATGTGCGCGAACGCGGCGTGCTGGAAAACACCTTGCAGCGCCTCGCCGAACAGGACCCATTGACGGGCATCGCCAATCGCCAGGGTTTCCAGACGCTGCTGGCGGCGCGCCTGGCGGAAAACGACGGCCGCGGCCTGGCGCTCGGTCACCTGGACCTGGACAACTTTCGTCACGCCAACGACGCCCTCGGTCACCAGGCCGGTGACCGCTTGATCCTGCAAGTGGTGTCGCGGCTCAAGAGCTCGCTCGAGGCCGGCGATCAATTGGCGCGGTTGGGCAGTGATGAATTTGCCCTGCTGATCGACACCCGCCGCGCACCACAGCGGGCCGAGTGGATGGCCGAGCGTATTACCGAAGCCTTGGCCGAACCCTATTGGGTGGACGGTGAAAGCCTGCTGATCGGCTGCAGCCTGGGCGTTGCCCATGCTCGCGCCCAGGCCGGCGCCGATCCGCTGATGTGGCACGCCCACATCGCCATGCAGCAGGCCAAGAGCACCCAGGGCTGCACCTTTCATATCTTCAACGAGCGCATCAATCGCAACGCCCGCAGCCTCGCCGACCTGGAAAGCGAACTGCGCCGGGCACTGCGCCGTGACGAGTTGGAACTGCATTACCAGCCACGGCTGAACCTCGATGGCGGCCACATTGTCGGCCTCGAAGCGTTGGTACGCTGGCGTCACGGCGAACGTGGCTTGCTGCCACCGAGTGAGTTCGTGCCGCTGGCCGAACAGAGCGGCCTGATCGTGCCGCTGGGCTACTGGGTGATTTCCCGGGCGCTGCGGGACATGCAGGCCCTGCGCGAGCGTGGGCTGGCGCCGTTGCACATGGCGGTCAACCTGTCGTTCCGACAGTTCCAGGACAGCCAGTTGCTGCCGACCCTGAGCCGGCTGATTGCCGAGCGGGGTGTCGAGGCGCAATGGCTGGAGTTCGAACTCACCGAAACCGCCGTCATGCGCCGCAGCGAACTGGTCAAGCAGACCATGGATGCCCTGGGCCGCCTGGGGGTGCGCTTCTCCCTGGACGACTTCGGCACCGGCTTCTCCTCGTTCGTGCACCTCAACAGCCTGCCGATCGCCTTGCTCAAGATCGACAAGAGCTTCGTCGGTGGCATGGAGCAGCGCGAAGAGAACCGCAAACTGGTGCACGCGATGATCAACCTGGCGCACAACCTCAATCTGGAAGTGGTGGCCGAAGGGGTGGAAACCCAGGAACAACTGGACCTGCTACGCGGCTTCGGTTGCGACCAGGTGCAGGGTTTCCTGATCAGCAAGCCGTTGCCGTTGCCGGAGTTGGTTGAGTACTTGATGTTCGAGGGTGATCAGCAGTCGATGCTGGAAATCAGCTGACACAAACCCATGTGTGTGCGGGCTTGCTCGCTCCCACAAAGGGATGGATTTCACTTGGCCTGGATGGCCTCGAAACGCTGCCGTCCGGGCTCACTGCGAATCATCCGCTTCATCTTCCATTCAAACGCCGCTGTCAGGCTCACGGCCGCGCAGGCCAGCCCCAGGGCCAGGCCCCACCAGACGCCAGTCGGCCCCCAGTTCAGGTGGAACGCCATCCACCACGCCGCCGGCGCGCCGATCAGCCAATAGCAACCCAGGCCCACCAGGAAGGTGGTCTTGGCGTCCTTGAGCCCGCGAATGCAGCCCATGGCGATGGTTTGCGTGCCATCGAACAGCTCGAACCACGCCGCCACCGCCAGCAGGCTCACAGCCAGGTTGATCACATCGCGGAACGCCGGGTCGTCGTGGTCCAGGAACAAGCCGACCAATTGATGGGGCAGCAGCCAGAACACCATGGCGAACGCCAGCATGGCGGCCGCGCCAAAGCCAATCCCGACCCGACCGGCCAGGCGTGCCATCAGCAGTTGCCCGGCACCGTAGTGCTGGCCGATGCGCATGGTGATGGCGTAGGACATCCCGGCCGGCACCATGAACGCCACCGAGACGATTTGCAGCGCGATCTGGTGGGCTGCCAACGACGTGCTGCCCATGGTGCCCATGCACAGCGCGGCGAACGCAAACAGCCCGACCTCCACCGCGTAGGTGCCGCCAATCGGCAGGCCCAGGCGCCACAGTTCCTTGAGGTACTGGCGATTGGGCCGCGACAGGCCTTCGAGCAACGGATAGGCGCGGTAGGCCGGGTGCCGATGGATATGCCAGGCCAGCGCCAGGGCCATGCAGTTGGCAACGATGGCCGTGACCAGGCCGATCCCCATCAGGCCGAGTTTCGGCAGACCGAACATTCCGGTGATGAGCGCGTAGTTGAGCAGGAAGTTGGCCACGGTGCCGCCGAGGCTGATCACCATGACCGGTGTGGCCCGGCCAATGGCGCTGGTGAAACCGCGCAGGGCCATGAAGCTCAAGTAGCCGGGCAGGGCGAACGGCAGCGCCAGCAGGAACTGTCCGGCGGACAGCACGTTGGTTTCGGTCTGGCCGAACATCAGCAGCACTGGCTTGAGATTCCACAACAGCAACCCGGCCATCAGCGCCATCAGCCAGGCCAGCCATAACCCGGCCTGGGTCAACCGGGTGGCGCCTTCGACATCGCCTGCGCCCTGGCGGATCGCGACCAGCGTGCCCACCGCAGCGATCACGCCGATGCAGAAGATCGACACGAACGAATAGGTGGCCGCCCCAAGCCCACCGCCGGCCAAGGCTTCGGGGCTCAGGCGCGCCATCATCACGGTGTCGGTGAGCACCATCAACATGTGCGCCAACTGCGAGGCAATCAACGGCCCCGCCAGCCGCAGGAGGGCCCAGAGTTCGGTACGCACCGGATGCCGCATGATCATCACGCTCCATGTTCAAACAAGGCAGTAAAGCAACGATTCTCGGCGCTCTCGGCGGATTGCACAAAGGGATAAAAAAGATCGCTGGCATGATTAAAACTCATGCTGGACGCGTTTCTGGTAGGGTTTGCAAACAACGACCATGGAGCTTTTGCGATGTCTCGTCGTCTTCCTCCTCTTTATGCGCTGCGGGCATTCGAAGCCGCGGCGCGCTACAGCTCGTTCACTCGCGCCGCTGAAGAGCTGTCGATCACCCAGAGCGCCGTCAGCCGGCACATTCGCACGCTGGAGGATCACTTTGCCTGTCGGCTGTTCCTGCGCAGCGGCCGTAACCTGCAATTGACCGAGGCCGCACGGTTACTGTTGCCGGGCGTACGTGAGGGTTTCATGGCGCTGGAGCGGGCTTGCCATACCTTGCATGGTGAGGATGGCATCCTGCGCATGAAGGCGCCTTCCACGCTGACCATGCGCTGGTTGTTGGCGCGCTTGAGTCGCTTCCGGCACTTGCAGCCCGGCAACGAGGTGCAACTGACCAGTGCCTGGATGGACGTCGACTCGGTGGACTTCAACGTCGAGCCCTTCGATTGCGCCGTACTACTGGGCAACGGGCATTTTCCGGCAGACTGGGAGGCCAGTTTGCTGTTTCCCGAGGAATTGATCCCGGTGGGCGCGCCGAACCTGTTGAACGACCAGCCCTGGGATGTGGCTCGGTTGGCCAGCGCTGAATTGCTGCACCCCACGCCGGATCGCCGGGACTGGCGCAATTGGCTGCAACGCATGGGGCTGTCCGACAAGGTCTCGCTCAAAGGGGGGCAGGTGTTCGATACCCTGGAGCTGGGCATGATCGCGGCAGCACGCGGCTATGGGGTCTCCATGGGCGATCTGCTGATGGTGGCTGAAGACGTCGCCCAGGGGCGCCTGAGCCTGCCATGGCCGACGGCTGTCGCCAGCGGTGAACACTATTACCTGGTCTGGCCGAAAACCCGGCCGGGAGGTGAACGTTTGCGCCGGCTCAGCGACTTCCTCCAAGGTGAGGTGAAGGCCATGCAATTACCTGATGTGCAACGTCTGGGCTGAAACGTTGCAGTTGGCGTGCTAGCCACTTGATATTAATCCTTCCAAGCCGCTCAAGTATTTGGCTTTGCCGCCGAATCCGTGAAGATGGAACCTTCGTTCAGAAAGGCCAACTTACACCCTACCCCGAATAAAATGCCGAGCGTGCGAGCGTGATCAGGATGATCCGGTCTCTCGGCCAGGAGCCGTCATGTCTCAACCCCGTGCCCGGATCGCCTCACAGCTAGGCCTTGCCCTCGCTGTGATATTGGCGGTCGTGATCTCCGGCAGTACCGTCTTTGCCCTGCGTTCGCTGGACGCTGCCAACCTCGCCACCCGTGAAGAACACCTGGCCAGCGAAGCGCGCCTGATGGCCGATCAGCTCAATACGTTCCACGGTACCTTGCGCGAGAGTACCCAGCGCTTGGCCGGCCTGTTCGAAAAGCGCTTCAGCGCGGGCCTGAGCGTGCATCCAGACCAGCCGGTGACAGTGGCGGGCGTGCAAACCCCAGGCTTGAACCTGGGTAGCGAAGTGTTGAACAACAACTTCAAGGAAGTGGACGACTTCAAAGCGATGACAGCCGGGGTCGCCACGGTATTCGTGCGCAGCGGCGACGATTTCATCCGCGTCAGTACTTCCGTCAGCAAACAGGACGGTACGCGGGCCATCGGCACTGTGCTCGACCGCGCCGGTCCCGCCTACGGCCCGGTGATCAGCGGGCAGAGCTACATTGGTCGGGCCCTGCTTTTCGGGCGCTTCTACATGTCGCAGTACACGCCGGTACGCGACAGCAGCGGCAAGATCATTGCCGTGTTGTACGTAGGCTTCGACTACACCGATGCGCAGAACGCGCAGTTCGAGAACCTCAAGCGCTTCCGTATCGGCCAGACCGGTTCCCTGGCGCTGCTGGACGAACAAAACAAATGGCTGGTACCGCCGGCCGGCGTGCAGGCGCTGGACAACGCCACCGCAATCATCACGGGCCTGATCAAAAAGCCGGGCAAAGGCGCGTTCTGGACCGATACCGCCGAAGATTTCTACAGCGTTGCCGTACCGTTCGAAGGTGGGCCGTGGGCGGTGGTGGCGAGCATGCCCAAAACCGAGATTCGTGCCGTGACCTGGAGCGTCGGTACGCAACTGGCCATTGGCAGCCTGCTGGCGATGTTGTTGGCGGTCGGCTCGGCGATGTGGTTGCTGCGCAGCAAACTGGCGCCGCTGGGGGACCTGGTGCGCCAGGCCGAAGCCTTGGGCGCCGGTGACCTGAGCGTGCGCCTGAACGTGTCGAGCCATGATGAGATCGGGCAGTTGGCCCGTGCCTTCAACCAGATGAGCCAGGCCTTGTCGACCATGGTCGAGCACATCCGCAAGGCCTCCCAGGAGGTCAACAGCCGTGCCCAGGCGCTGTCCGGGTTGTCCAGCGGGGCGTATGAAGGCATGGAGCAGCAATCCGGCGAAATCACCAGCATGGCCGGCGCGGTGGAAGAGTTCAGTGCGACCTCATTGAACATTGCCGACAACATGGGCAACACCGAGCGCCTGGCCCAGGAAAACGCCCAGCAAACCCGCATTGGCCGAACCTCGATGGACGAAGCGTCGTCGTCCCTGGAGCAAATTGCCGGTGCGCTGAACAGCACGGCCACGGTCATCAATACCTTGGGCCAGCGTTCCCAGGAAATCGGCGGCATCGTGGGTGTGATCACCTCGATCGCCGAGCAGACCAACCTGCTGGCCTTGAACGCCGCCATCGAAGCCGCCCGCGCAGGCGAGCAGGGCCGTGGTTTCGCCGTGGTGGCCGATGAAGTCCGCAGCCTGGCTTCCCGTACTCGCCAGGCTACTGACGAAATTTCCAGCATGATCAATAGCATCCAGCAGGAAACCGGCAATGCCATCAGCACGATGGAGCAGGGCAACCTGTTGATGCAGGAAGGCCTGTCGCGCAACGCCAACGTGGCCACGGCCCTGGCCCGAATCGATGAGCAGAGCCGTTCGGCGGGCCAGCAGTTTGCGGCGATCACCACCGCCACCCAGGAACAAAGCAGCACTGCGACCCTGCTCAGCAGTAACCTGCAAAGCATCGCCATGGCCAACAGCGAACAGCGCGAAGTGGTCTCGAACCTGGCACTCACCGCCAAGGAACTGGAGAAACTGGCCCAGGACCTGCGCCAAGAGGTTGATCGGTTCCGCTGAAGCCTCCCGTCATGAGCAAGCTCACCCATATCCCTGTGGGAGCGAGCTTGCTCGCGATGACGGCTGTCCGGCCAACATCATCTCAATCTGACCCAGCGCCTTCGCGAGCAGGCTCGCTCCCACAAAAGCTGCCATCTGGTGGTCGTGCCTTTTTTAGGAAAATTGCTGTTTTTAAGCTTGCTGAAACGTTTCTTCAAGTCTATAAAAACCGCACAACTCCAATAAAAGGTCGTGACCATGACTCCGCTCAAACTCCTCATCACCCTTGGCGCCTTGGGCGCTGCCTCCCATGCGATGGCTTGGGACTACGTCCTGCTGGATACGGATAAAGCCGCTCAACCCTGGCAAATCACCAGCCAGCAACTCGGTGTGAAAACCGGCAAGCCCTTTTCCGTGACGATGCGCACCCTGCACGGCGGCCGGCAGGAAGGCGTCAGCATCGTCGACATCGACAATGGCACCCTGAAGCTTTCAGTCGTCCCGACCCGTGGCATGAACGTGCTGCAGGCTTCGGTCGGGAATGTGCGCATGGGTTGGGATTCGCCCGTCAAGGAAGTGGTCAACCCGGCGTTCATCGAACTCAACGGTCGAGGCGGGCTGGGCTGGCTCGAAGGGTTCAACGAGTTGGTCACCCGTTGCGGCTACGAGTGGGTCGGCCATCCCGGCATGGACAATGGTGAGCTGCTGACCCTGCATGGTCGCGCCGCTAATATTCCTGCCAACAAAGTCACGTTGCACATTGATGAAAAACCGCCTTACGCCATCACCCTGCGGGGCGAGTTGAAGGAGCAGGCGTTCAAGAAGGTCGACTTTTCGGTACAGACCGAACTGGTCACCGAGCCCGGCAGCGTGACGTTCGCGCTCAGCGACACACTGACCAACAACGGCGATTACCCGAAGGAATACCAAGCGCTCTACCACAGCAATTTCAGCACGCCTTTCCTGGAGCAGGGCGCTCGTTTCGCGGCACCGGTCAAGCAGGTCTCGCCGTTCAACGACAAGGCCAAGGGCGATTTGCCGGATTGGCAAACCTACCGAGCCCCGACCAAGGATTATGACGAAACCGTCTATAACGTCGTGCCCTACGCTGACGCCAAGGGCGACACCCTCACCGTGCTGCACAACAAGGCCGGCAGCCTCGGTGTGTCGGTAGGCTTCAACACCGGTACGCTGCCCGTGTTCTCCCTGTGGAAAAATACCGATACCCAAGGCCAGGGCTACGTGACCGGGTTGGAACCGGGCACCAGTTTTTCCTATAACCGCCGGTATCAGCGGCCACTGGGCCTGGTGCCCACGATCGGGCCGAAAGAGCACAAGCAGTTCCAGATCCACTACAGCCTGTTGGCGGACAAGGGCGCTGTGGATAAGGCGCTCAAGCGCATCGATGCGATCCAGAACGGTCAAAAGACCGAAGTGCGCGATACGCCGCTGGTGGACCTGACCAAGCCGTGATCAGGGTGTAGCAGGCCGATACTGCAACGCTTCGGCCAGATGCTCGCGGCGGATGCTTGCCGCTTGTTCCAGGTCGGCCAATGTCCGGGCGACCTTGAGCAGGCGGTGGGCGGCACGCAGCGACAAGGTCAGCCGCTCGCAGGCGGTTTCCAGCCAGGTTTCGTCGGCTGTGGATAACTTGCAATGCCGACGCAGGCCCGGCAGATCCAGGAAGGCATTGGCGCAGCCCTGGCGTCGTTGTTGGCGTTCCCGGGCCTCGGCCACTCGTTCGGCGACAGTGGCCGTGTCCTCGCCCGTTGTGCTCTTCGGGTTAAGTGCGGTGGCTTCCCGGGCCACGGTCAAGTGCAGGTCGATACGGTCCAGCAAAGGACCGGACAACTTGTTGCGGTAGCGCTGCACCATGTCCGGTGAGCAGGAGCAACGACCGCTGGGTTCGCCAAGATATCCACAGGGGCAGGGGTTCATCGCCGCCACCAGTTGGAAGCGTGCCGGGAACCGTACTCGATCACGGGCGCGGGACACCACGATGTGCCCTGACTCCAGCGGTTCTCTCAAGACTTCCAGCACCTTGCGGTCGAACTCCGGCAGCTCGTCGAGAAACAGCACGCCATGGTGGGCGAGGGTTATTTCCCCGGGTTGCGGTTTCGAGCCGCCACCCACCAGTGCTGGGCCGGAAGCCGAGTGATGGGGCTGGCGAAACGGCCGCTGCGGCCAATGGCTCAGCGGCACGCAACTGGCAACCGACTGAATCGCCGCCACCTCAAGGGCCTCGCTCTCGGCCAGGGGCGGCAGCAGCCCAGGCAGACGGCTCGCCAGCAAGGTCTTGCCAGTGCCTGGTGGTCCGCTGAACAACAGGTTATGGGCCCCCGCGGCAGCGATCAGCAGGGCACGCTTGGCCCCGGCCTGGCCTTGTACTTCATTCAGGTCGGGGTAGGGCTTGCTGGCCGAGAGCAGCCCATTGGAAACGAAAGGCTCGACCGGTGTGTGCCCATTGAAGTGGGCCACTGCTTCGAGCAGATGATCCACGGCGATCACCTTCAGGCCCGACGCGAGGCAGGCTTCCTCGGCGTTGGCTCGTGGCACCACCAGCATGCGTCCGGCCTTGCGAGCCGCCAGCGCCGCTGGCAGTACCCCGCGCACCGGGCGCACCGCGCCGGACAAGGCCAACTCACCGAGACACTCGACGTCGTCCAGCGTCAGGGTTGGCACCTGCACACTGGCCGACAGGATGCCCAGGGCAATCGCCAGGTCGAACCGCCCGCCGTCCTTGGGCAGATCCGCCGGCGCCAGGTTCAGGGTGATGCGCCGCGCTGGGAAGCTCAGGCCCGAATTGATGATCGCGCTGCGCACCCGGTCCTTGCTTTCCTTCACCGCCGCCTCCGGCAGGCCAACCATCGTCAGCGACGGCAAGCCATTGGCCAGGTGGACTTCAACGGTAACGGCAGGCGCCTCGACCCCTACTTGGGCGCGGCTGTGGACGATGGCAAGCGACATGAATCATTCCTTGAGTGAATAGGGCGCCGCGTCCTGCGGCTCTGGAAGGTTAGTCGTGGGGATGAGCTTGGGCGCGGCAATTGAAGGGGGAAAATTTGGCAGGATGTTTCGACAGCGAGTGACGGCCGAGGGCGACAAGCGAGGTGCGGTAGCGCATATCACCGTCTCGCCTGTCCACGCAAAATGCCCGGGAAGGGCCCTCTGCTAGACTCCGATTTGCCCAGTCGGCACTTGGCGGTATCAACGGCACAACGAGGAAGTGGCCATGAACGATTTGCTGGCTCTGTTAACCGACAAGCGCTTCATGCCCCACGGGCATTGCTACATGTGGCGTCCGGATCTGCTGTGGACGAATGTGATCGCCGATAGCTTGATCGCCCTGTCCTACGTCACCATCCCCTTCACGCTCCTGTACTTTATCCACAAGCGCAAGGACGTGCCGTTCGACTGGATGCTCGCGGCCTTTGGCGTGTTCATCCTGGCCTGCGGGACCAGCCATGTGATGGAGATCCTGACCATCTGGCAGCCTTATTACTGGTTGATGGCGCTGGTCAAGGTCATCACTGCGATTGCCTCGGTGATTACCGCCATCCTGCTGGTCCGGCTGGTACCGGCGGCCCTGAAGATCCCCAGCCCGCAGCAATTGGCCAAGGTCAACGACGAGTTGCGCGAGGCCCAGGCCGAACTGGTCACCACCGCCCGCCGCGCCGGCATGGCGGAGATCGCCACCAATGTGCTGCACAACGTTGGCAATGTGCTCAACAGCGTCAATGTGTCAGCCCAGGTCCTGTACGAGAAGGTGCACACCTCCAAGGGGCCAGGGGTGGCCAAGGTTGCCCAGCTGATGAAGGAGCATCCCGATGACCTCGGTGACTTCATCAGCAGCGACCCGAAAGGTCGCGCGCTACCGGACTATCTCGACAAGCTGGCCGACGCGCTGGCCGTCGAGCAGCAGGGCATGATCGCCGAGTTGGCGCAGTTGACCCGCCGCATCGACCACATCAAGGAAATCGTCGCCACCCAGCAATCCTACGCCGGCAACGCCAGCGTGCTGGAGCCGGGCTCGTTGCGTGAGCTGGTCGAGGATGTCGTGCGCATTTGCGATGTGTCCCTGGCCCGCCACCACATCACGCTGATCAAGGAGTTCAGCGATATACCGCAAATGCCACTGGACAAGCACCGCGTGCTGCAGATCCTGGTGAATCTGATCAACAACGCCAAGCAGGCGCTGGACGCCGGTGTGAACCGGCCACCGCAGATCATCCTGCGCCTGAAGGTCGTTGACGATAGGCGCGTGTGGGTCGAGGTCCAGGACAATGGCGAGGGGATTGCGCAGGACAATCTTGCGCGGGTGTTCGAGCACGGCTTCACCACGCGTGTCGACGGTCACGGCTTTGGTTTGCACAGCTGCATTCTGGCGGCGCACGAGATGGGCGGCGATCTGACGGCGCAGAGCGCGGGGCCGGGCCAGGGCGCGCTCTTTATCCTGGAGCTGCCGCTGGCACTGACCCCGGAGCCGTTTCAACACGCTGCGAGTGGTTGAGTGGCCCGCAGGGGCTGCTTATTCCTGGGCCGGAACCAGTCGCGCTTCCAGCTCTGCGACCTTGGCCTCCAGGCTTTCGAGCCGCGCTCGGGTCCGGGCCAGCACGACCATCTGGCTGTCGAATTCTTCCCGGCTTACCAGGTCCAGCTTGCTGAAGCCGCTTTGCAACAGGGCTTTGAACTGGCTTTCGATTTCGCTTTTTGGCAGGGGGGTGTCACCACTCAAGAGGCGGGAGGCGTGGCCGCTCAGGGCGTCGAGGAGGTCTTTGGGCGCAAGCATGGCAGGTGTCCTGAAAACAATGGCGGGCAGTGTATCACGCAGTGTCTATAGTCAATTCGCAAGCCAGGGATGCACGCTTTTCGCGCATGGACCTGGGCATCGTTGCACTGTTGTTGTGCGTATCGCTGCGGTTCATGGCGCAACGCACGTCGAGCAGGTGGCCAAGAGACTGAAATCAGAGGGTTTGATGCAGATGGCAAGGTTTCTGCTTAGAGGCTGATGACCCATGCACTGATGCAGTCGCTGTGACGAATGCAGTGCAGCAGGCGAAACGGGGAGTTTCGCCAGGATCGGTTAACTGGCACCTGTCGGGCAACTTGGGCCGACGACGCGTTACAAAGCCAGGCACTGCGCTTAGACTTGAGTCGGGTTTGTTTTCCTGGGGCAAGTCCACCAATTCGGGAGAAAGTTTCATGAAGCTAGTCACTGCCATCATCAAGCCGTTCAAGTTGGACGACGTGCGCGAGTCGTTGTCCGAGATCGGCGTGCAGGGCATTACCGTTACTGAGGTCAAAGGCTTCGGTCGGCAGAAGGGTCACACCGAGCTGTATCGCGGCGCGGAGTACGTGGTCGATTTCCTGCCCAAGGTGAAGATCGATGTCGCCATTGACGACAAGGATCTGGACCGGGTGATCGAGGCAATCACCAAGGCCGCCAACACCGGCAAGATCGGTGACGGGAAGATCTTTGTGGTCAATCTGGAACAGGCTATCCGCATCCGTACCGGCGAAACCGATACCGACGCCATCTAAGCCGCCAAACCCAACGCCCCAGGAGAAAACAATATGACTCTGCGTAAATTCGCAGGGCTAGGAGCCCTGTTGTCCTTCGCAATGCCTGGCCTGGCCATGGCAGAAGAAGCGGCAGCCCCAGTCCTGAACTCCGGCGACACCGCCTGGATGCTCACGGCAACGATTCTTGTACTGTTCATGACCATTCCCGGCCTGGCGCTGTTCTACGGCGGCATGGTTCGGTCGAAAAACCTTCTTTCCGTGATGATGCAGTGCTTTGCCATTACCGGTCTGATCAGCATCCTGTGGGTCATCTACGGCTACAGCATTGCGTTCGACACCACCGGCATGGAGCAGGGCGTCGTCAACTTCAACTCCTTCATCGGCGGTTTCGGCAAAGCCTTCTTGGCGGGCGTCACGCCCGCCAGCCTGACCGGCCCGGCAGCGCTGTTCCCTGAAGCGGTGTTCATCACCTTCCAGATGACCTTCGCCATCATCACCCCGGCCCTGATCGTCGGCGCATTTGCCGAGCGGATGAAGTTCTCCGCCATGCTGATCTTCATGGGCGTGTGGTTCACCCTGGTGTATGCACCGATTGCCCACATGGTCTGGTCCGGTAACGGCGGCCTGCTGTGGGACTGGGGCGTACTGGACTTCGCTGGCGGCACCGTAGTGCATATCAACGCCGGTATCGCAGGCCTGGTGGCGTGCCTGGTATTGGGCAAGCGCAAAGGCTTCCCGACCACGCCAATGGCACCGCACAACTTGGGTTACACCTTGATGGGCGCGGCCATGCTGTGGGTCGGCTGGTTCGGCTTCAACGCCGGTTCCGCTGTCGCCGCCAACGGCACCGCCGGCATGGCGATGCTGGTGACCCAGATCGCGACCGCTGCGGCGGCGCTGGGCTGGATGTTTGCCGAGTGGATCACCCACGGCAAGCCAAGCGCACTGGGCATCGCCTCGGGCGTCGTGGCAGGCCTGGTTGCCATCACTCCGGCTGCCGGCACCGTGGGCCCGATGGGCGCCCTGGTCATCGGCCTGGCAGCGGGCGTGGTGTGCTTCTTCTGCGCCACGACCCTCAAGCGCAAACTCGGCTACGACGATTCCCTGGACGCCTTCGGCGTACACGGCATCGGCGGTATCCTCGGCGCGATCCTGACCGGTGTGTTCGCAGCACCGGCCCTGGGTGGCTTCGGCACCGTGACCGATATCGGTGCGCAAGTGTGGATTCAATTCAAGGGTGTGGGGTTCACGGTGGTCTACACCGCGATCGTCACCTTCATCATCCTCAAGGTCCTGGACGCCGTCATGGGTCTGCGTGTCACCGAGGAAGAAGAAGCGGTGGGCCTGGACCTGGCCCAGCACAACGAACGTGGCTACAATCTGTAAGCACACGCACACGCAATAAAAAATGCCCGGTTCGCCGGGCATTTTTTTGCCTGGGATTTGTCATTGCTCAGAGGGCGCCCCGGTTTTTCCGACGCCTTTTGTTGTGGATGCGACATGGGTTTTTATACCGCCAAAGGCTTACACCGAAGCAAGAATATTAGGCCCTTTGTTTTTTCCCAGAGCGCGCTAGAATGCGCGCCGAACGTGCGGAGATCTGTATGTGGCAACAGACGCTGATAACCCTGCGGGCAAGGCCTCGGGGCTTTCATCTGGTGACGGACGAGTTGCTTGCCGGCCTGCCTGAACTCCAGGCGTGTCGTGTCGGTCTGTTGCATCTGTGGCTGCAGCATACCTCGGCTTCGTTGACCATCAACGAGAACGCCGATCCGGCGGTACGTCGAGACTTCGAACGATTTTTCAATCGGCTGATCCCACAAGGAGCCGCCGATTATGAGCACAACGACGAAGGCCTGGACGACCTCCCGGCGCACTTCAAGGCCAGTGTGCTCGGTTGTCAACTCAGTCTGCCGGTCACGGCAGGGCGGCTGGCATTGGGTACCTGGCAAGGTGTTTATCTGGGCGAGCACCGTGATCACGGCGGTGCTCGTAAAGTCCTCGCCACCTTGCACGGTGAAGGGGCATAACCGCTGATTGCCGGCGGATGTTGAATTTTTTCTGGCAGCCTTCGAACAGATGGCGAAGCTGGGCTATAACTAATCTGCTTTTCGCAAGTCATGAGGTAGAACATGAGCGACGATGATCTGGAAAACGACGACCTCGAAGTAGGTGACGAAGACGAGACCGAAGAAGGCCTTGAAGCGGCGGCGGAAGACGTTGCCGACGACGATGGGGCCGATGTTCCGGTTCCTACCGCCAAAGGCAAGGCCAAGGCGGCCGTTTCGGTCGACGAGTTGCCGAGCGTAGAGGCCAAGAACAAGGAGCGTGATGCGCTCGCCAAGGCCATGGAGGAATTCCTGGCCAGGGGCGGTAAGGTGCAGGAAGTGGAGGCCAACGTGGTCGCTGATCCGCCCAAGAAGCCTGACAACAAGTACGGCAGCCGCCCTATCTGAGTATCGGCTTCATTGCTTGCTGAAAAAGCCCGCCGTCGCTGCGGGCTTTTTCATGGGCGCGATTCCATTCCCAGGCCAGGCACAATCCCTGTGGGAGCGAGCTTGCTCGCGATAGCGGTGGGTCTGTTGGCATTGATGTTGGATGTGCTGCCGTCATCGCGAGCAAGCTCGCTCCCACAGAGGGCTTTGGCGGCTGTGAAGCAGGGTTCAGCGCTGGCGATGCCACCCTGCCAATAACCCTGGCAGTTCGGTCAGGCTGCGGATCTCCGCATCCGGTGCATGGTCGGCCTCCCAGGCCTTGCCCGTCGGGTTGAACCACACCGCACGCAGGCCGGCCTGCTGGGCGCCGGCGATGTCATCGCCGGGGTGATCGCCAATGTGCACGGCGGTCTGCGCCGTCGCGCCGCCGCGCAGCAAGGCCTCGTGGAATAGCCGCGCGTCCGGCTTGGCGATGCCGATGTCTTCAGCACACAAGGCGAACTTGAAATAGTCCGCCAGCCCCAGGCGGCGCACATCGGCGTTGCCATTGGTGACCACACCGAGGGCGAAATGATTGGCCAGGATCTCCAGGGTGGGCTGCACCTCGGGGAAAATCTCCAACTGATGACGGGCGTGCAAGAACGTCTCGAAGGCCTGGTCTGCCAGCTCAGAGGCTTGCCACTGGTCGTAGCCGGCTTCCTGCAGGGCGCGAAACAGCACCCGTCGGCGCAGGGCGCTGATGCGGTGCTTCAGCCCAGGCTCCTCGCGCAGCACTTGTTCGCGAATCGAAAAAAGATGCTCCACCGGCACGCCGCCCAGGTTCGGCGCGTTGTCGGTCAGCCATTGGCGGAGTATGGCTTCGGCGCTGGCGATCACCGGCGCGGTGTCCCACAGGGTGTCGTCCAGGTCGAAAGTGATGAGCTCGATGGTCATGATTCGTCGCCCTTGATGCGTTTGGCCCTGGGGTGGGCACTGTCATAGACCGTCGCCAGGTGCTGGAAATCCAGGTGGGTGTAGATCTGGGTGGTCTTGATGTCCGAGTGCCCCAATAGCTCTTGAACGGCGCGCAGGTCCTGGGAGGACTCCAGCAAATGGCTGGCGAAGGAGTGCCGGAGCATGTGCGGGTGCAGGTTCTGTCCCAGCTCCCGTTCGCCGGCAGCCTTGACCCGCAACTGAATGGCCCGCGGGCCAAGGCGCCGTCCCTGTTGGCTGACGAAGACCGCGTCGTCGGCGGGGTTGGTCAGCGCCCGCAGCGGCAGCCATTGCTCCAGGGCTTCACGGGCCTTGCGGCCGACGGGCAGCAGGCGGGTCTTGCTGCCTTTGCCGAGCACTTGGACCATGCCATCGGCCAGGTCCAGTTGATCCAGGTTAAGCCCTGTCAGCTCTGAAAGTCGCAGGCCGGAAGAATAGAACAGCTCGAGAATCGCCTGGTCGCGCCGGGCGAGGAAGTCATCCTCGACGGCACCTTCGAGCAGTTGCAGGGCGCGGTCGGTGTCGAGGGTCTTTGGCAGCCGGCGCTCGCCTTTGGGCGGTGCCAGCCCGGTGGCCGGGTCGTGGTCGCACAGGCCTTCGCGATTGAGGTAGTGATACAGGCCGCGTACCGCTGACAACAGGCGTGCCAGGCTGCGAGAGGACTGCCCCTGTTGATGCAGGCGGGCGATCAGGCTGCGCAAGCGCTGGATGTCCAGGGCCGCCCAGCTGCCGATGTTCTGCTTCTGGCACCAGCCCAGCACTTTTTCCAGGTCGCGGCGATAGGCCGACAACGTGTGGGGCGACACCTGGCGCTCACTGCGCAGGTGTTCGCAGTAGGCGTCCAGTTGCCGTTCCATCCTCAGCGTACCGAGCGCAGCGAACCGGCGACCCGCGGCAGCACCCGGCCGGTGACTTCGGCGATGTAGCTCAAAAACAGCGTGCCCACCGAGCTTTTGTAGTGCTGCGGATCGCGGCTGGCGATGGCCAGCACGCCGTGCACGCCCTGATGGGCGATGGCGACGACGGCAGTGGAGCCGATCTGCTTGCGTTGTTCTTCGCCGAACAGGAAGTCCAGCTCATGCTCGCGCAGGCTGCCGCTGACGCTTTTGTTTTCCGTCAGCAGGCCGCCGATGGCCGTCTGCGCTTCGGCATGGGTCACCCAGCGGCCCACCGGCATGGCGTTGTCGCCGAACAGGATCAGGCTGACAAAGGGCACTTGGAAATCCTGGCGCAGGCTGTCTTCGACGCTCATGACCAGGTCTTCGAGGGTGCTGGCGTCCATCAGGGCGAGGATCAGCCGACGGGTCTTGTCGAACAGTCGGTCGTTGTCCCGGGCTACATCCATCAGGTGCGAAAGACGATGGCGCATTTCGATGTTGCGCTCGCGCAGGATTTTCATCTGGTGCTCCACCAGCGACACGGTATCGCCGCGCCGGTGGGGGATGCGCATCGTCGCGAGCAGTTCTTCATGCGCGACGAAGAAGTCCGGGTTAGCCTCCAGATAAGCCGCTACGGCCGCGGTTTCTGGCAGACTGGGGGATTCGTCGGGCTGTGGGGCTGGAACCTGTGGCTGGTCGGTCATGGGTTTGGCTCACTCAAAGACGAACTTGTCCTTCGTATACGCGCACTGCCGGGCCGGTCATCATCACCGGTTGGCCAGGGCCTGCCCATTCGATGGACAGGCGCCCGCCGGGCAGGTCGATCAACAATGGCGAATCCATCCACCCCTGGCTGATCGCAGCGACGGCAGCGGCACAGGCGCCGGTACCGCAGGCCTGGGTTTCCCCGGCACCGCGCTCCCAGACGCGCAATTGTGCGCGGTGACGGTCGATGACTTGCAGGAAACCGACGTTCACTCGCGCGGGGAAGCGCGGATGATGCTCGATTTTCGGCCCCAGCTCATGCACCGGAGCACTGTTGATATCGGCCACTCGCAGCACGGCATGGGGGTTGCCCATGGAAACCGCTGCCAGTTCCACCGTGGCGCCGTCGACGTCCACCTGATAGCTCAAGGCCTGGGCCGGCGCCTGGAATGGAATGTCCGCCGGTACCAGGCGCGGAGCGCCCATGTTGACGCCGATCTGGCCGTCGCTGCGCACATCCAGTTCGATGATGCCGCTTTTGGTCTCGACGCGGATCTGCCGCTTGGCGGTCAGGCGCTTGTCCAGCACGAAGCGGGCGAAGCAGCGCGCGCCATTGCCGCATTGCTCCACTTCCGAACCGTCGGCGTTGAAGATCCGATAACGGAAATCCACGTCCGGGTTATTGGGTGCCTCGACGATCAACAACTGGTCGAAACCGATACCGGTGTGCCGGTCCCCCCATTGCTTGGCGTGCTTGGGCAGGATGTGCGCGTGCTGGCTGACCAGGTCGAGGACCATGAAGTCATTGCCCAGGCCGTGCATCTTGGTAAAACGCAGCAGCATGGTTTTACTCCGGTAGCAGGCTTTCGCCGGCATACAACTCGGCTACCGTCTCGCGGCGACGCACTTCGAATGCCTGATCACCGTCCACCAGCACCTCGGCGCAACGGCCGCGGGTGTTGTAGTTGGAACTCATGACAAACCCGTAGGCTCCAGCCGAATGCACGGCCAGCAGATCGCCTTCTTCCAGCGCCAGCTCCCGACCCTTGGCGAGGAAGTCGCCGGTTTCGCAGATCGGCCCGACGATGTCGTAGGGGCGGGCCGCAGTGTCGCGAGGGCGCACGGCAGTGACGTCCATCCAGGCCTGGTACAGCGCCGGGCGGATCAGGTCGTTCATCGCCGCGTCGACGATGGCGAAATCCTTGTGCTCAGTGTGCTTGAGGTACTCGACCTGGGTCAGCAGCACGCCGGCGTTGGCGACGATGTAGCGGCCCGGTTCGAACATCAGCGCCAGGTCACGCCCGTCGAGGCGCTCACGCACGGCCTTGATGTAGTCGGCCACCAGCGGCGGCTCTTCATCGCGATAGCGCACGCCGACACCGCCACCGAGGTCGATGTGGCGCAGGTAGATGCCGCAGTCGCCGAGGCGGTCGACCAGCGCCAGCAGGCGGTCGAGGGCATCGATGAACGGTTCGAGGGTGGTCAGTTGCGAGCCGATGTGGCAGTCGACGCCCAGCACTTCCAGGTTCGGCAGTTGGGCAGCGCGTACGTACACGTCTTCGGCGTCGGCAATGGCGATGCCGAACTTGTTTTCCTTCAGACCGGTGGAAATGTACGGGTGGGTGCCGGCGTCGACGTCCGGGTTCACGCGCAGGGAGACCGGTGCGCGAACGCCCAGCTCGGCGGCGACAACCTGCAGGCGCTCCAGCTCGTCGGTGGATTCGATGTTGAAGCAGTGCACGCCGACTTCCAGGGCGCGGCGCATGTCTTCACGGGTCTTGCCGACGCCGGAGAAGACGATCTTGTCGGCGCTGCCGCCAGCGGCCAGCACACGTTCGAGCTCGCCACCGGAGACGATGTCGAAACCGGCCCCCAGGCGCGCCAGGACATTGAGCACACCCAGGTTGGAGTTGGCTTTTACAGCGAAACACACCAGGTGCGGCATGCCCACGAGGGCATCGGCGAATGTCCGGTACTGGGCTTCAATGTGAGCGCGGGAATAGACATAGGTCGGCGTGCCGAAACGTTCGGCGATCGCGGACAGGGCAACCCCTTCCGCGAACAGCTCCCCGCCACGGTAATTAAAAGCGTCCATGGCGTTCCCTTAGTAAGTGGTGGTGTGGGTGTCGTGCGAGTGGGATTTGGTCTGGGACGACTTGGCCTGTTCTTCAGGGGACTTGCTGTCATCAGGCAGGTACAGCGGACCTTTTTGACCACAGGCTGTCACGAGGCAGGCAACCGCGACGAGCGCAGCAAGGGAAGAGATCAGGCGCTTCATGGCGAAATCCTTGAAAATGCTTTAATTGCGCCGGAGTATACCGGCCACCCGTCAGCTTGCCTATGCAACGGGGTGCCCGTCTGGCGGCGCTGGTGATCGTCAGTGGGTATATCCTTTGCAATCGCCGGGAAGCGTCCGTATCTTGCGGCGCTTGAGCATGAGCAGACATTTTCGAGGTTGCCGCAATGAGTTTGACTGAAGCCCGTTTCCACGATCTGGTCGATGCGACCCAGCAAACGCTGGAGGATGTGTTCGATGACAGTGACCTGGACATTGACCTGGAAGTCTCTGCCGGTGTACTCACCGTCAAGTTCGAAAACGGCAGTCAGTTGATTTTCAGTCGCCAGGAGCCGTTGCGGCAATTATGGCTGGCGGCGGTCTCCGGTGGCTTTCACTTCGACTACGACGAAGAAAGCGAGCGCTGGATGTGCGACAAGAGCGAAGAGCAGTTGGGCGAAATGCTCGAGCGCATCGTCAAGCAGCAGGCGGGCGTGGAACTCGATTTCGAAGGGCTGTAACCGCGTGAACCAGACAGCCCCGGCGCGGCCACCCAAGCCGCTCTACAGCAACGTCAGCCCCGCCGTCCCGTCGCCCTGCACCAGCGTGTGCAAGCTGGATGAACAGAAGGTCTGTCTCGGCTGTTTCCGCCATGTGGAAGATATCCGCGAATGGCGCTCGGCCGACGATGAGCGCCGCCGGGTCATCTGCGCCGAGGCGGCTAAGCGCCAATCCTTGAGGTAACCATTGGCCTTGGAAGCTTTTGTGGCGAGGGAGCTTGCTCCCGCTCGGCTGCGCAGCAGTCGCAGGATTTTGGGGTCGCTTCGCAACCCAGCGGGAGCAAGCTCCCTCGCCACAGGGATTTGTTTGGTCCGGGGACATGGTTCACTGTCCATAGATAGGGCAGGTCCCGCCTGACTTGTTTATTTATTGAGCTGTGATAGTGTCCGGTTACGCCTCAATCCATCGAGGCCCGTGAAAACCCCGCCTTTTTGTGGCGGGGTTTTGCTTTTTTTGTGCAGAAGAAAGGAGTCTGCCAGGATCATGACCGCACCTTCCATCACCCTTACCCGTCTGGACGTACAGCGTCTGGAACGCCTGATCGACAGCCTTGATGAAACGCTGCCGGGTGTGATTGCGCTGCAAACCGAACTGGATCGCGCCGAGAACGTGGTGGGCCACGAAGAAGTGCCTGCCGATGTCGTGACCATGAACTCGCGCGTGCATTGTCGCGAAGAAAGCAGCGGCAAGGACTATCACCTCACGCTGGTTTATCCGCAGGACGCGAACGCCGACGAAGGCCGGATCTCGATCCTGGCGCCGGTGGGCAGTGCGTTGCTGGGCCTGAAGGTCGGCCAGCACATCGACTGGCCGGCCCCGGGTGGCAAGACGCTGAAGCTGACGTTGCTGGAGGTCGAGTCGCAGCCGGTCAACGGCGGCGACTGTGCGTTCTGAACCCGTCTCAGACCTGGTTCAGTGCCTCGTTCAGGGCGCGTTCCAGGTCGGCCTTGTAGCGCAGGTACAAATTGCTTGAACAGGCACCGTCGCCCACCAGGCCCGAGAGGTCCAGGTCGGTGATGTAGCAGCGATAGCGCTGGGCTTCGCGGCGCTGTTCGACGATCTCCCTGGCGACCACGCGGAACAGTTGGTCGCCATGTTCCAGTTCGGAAAACTCCTGCTGATCGCAGTACAGGGTGACGTGCACCTGCCCGTGCGCCGCTTTGCCGATGATCGCCTGCACGTCATAGAACGGCTTGTTGACCAGCATCTGCGGGGCTTGCCGCGCTTCGATCCGTCGCGCCCGGCCGCTGCCTGAGGGCAATAACTGGTAGTACAGGGTTTCCAGGGTCAGCGGCTGGGCGGCATCCAGCGGCAGCAGGGCATCGCGACGATAAAGCACCGACTGCAAAAAGCGTTGCAGCGGCACCAGCAGGCTTTGTTCGTCGTGGTAAGGCACGTGTTGTTGCCACAGTGCGTTGAACTCGTCGAGCACGTACAGATCGGCCTCGTCTTCGTTGACGCGGTAGAACACCTGGATGCACTCGGGCTGGCCCATGGGCAGGATCAGCGCCAGGTCATGGTCCTCCAGGGCCATCGGGTCCAGGTGCAAGGGGCTGTAGGCTGTCAGTTCCTCGCCCAGGTAATCCATCAGCGCCGACAGGCTGCCCAGCGCCACGTGATTGACCTGGCCGGGCACCAGCTCCAACACGTGATAGTGCTGTTGGACCTGAAGCAGATAGCGGTGATTGAGCCGGCTCAGCAGCAGGGTCTGCGCCGTGTCGATGACTTCTTCCACGCGCCGCGCAATGAATTGGGCGCGGTTGTGGCAGAAGCAGCGCACCTGCAAGCGTGGTTGGTGCTGGGTGACGGGCAGGTCGTTGAGGTAATCGCGCAGGCAGTCGAGCAGGGCGTGTTCGCCGTCAAAACGGTTGACCAGCACCTCGTTCCAGCTGTTGAGCGTGACCTGGTCGAGGGTCAGCACCAGGTTCTCCCGGACCCCGGCATAGCTCAGGGAGTCGGTGCGCTCGGTGGTCATCAGGATATTCAGGTCGCGGTGGTGCTTGAGCGGGTCGACGCCGACGTTCACCAGGATCAACACTTCGCTGGGCACGCTGGCGCGCAGCAACTGTGCTTCATCCACGGTGGTCAAGGGCAGGGCGATGGACTGTTGCAGGCTGCCCAGCAGGTTGAACAGTTCGAACTCGCTCAGGTCGCTGTCGCCTGGGTGCAGCGCCAGGCGCGTGCTGCTGTCGATTACGCCGTTGCGATGGCACCAGGTCAGCAGTTCCAGTAGCTCGCGGCAGCGCTTGATCGGCGCGAAATTTTCCCACTCCAGGGCGTTGAGGCTGCCGTTGTACAGCGCCCACTGGTTCTGCCCCGGTTCTTTCTTGTTGGGTGACTGGACCAGCGTCAGGGTGTCTTCGGCCAGGTCCGGCGCAATGCCGGGGTTGATGAACTCGACCTTGTCGGCCTTGCGTTCGAAGGCGGCATACAGCCGCCGGCCAAGCACGTTGAGATCGCGCTTGTTGATCAGGCTGACGGTTTTCTCGGTGCGGGCGAACTGGGTCAGGAAGCGGTAGCTGTGGGTGAGTTCGTTGACCAGGGCCCGTCGCTCGTGGCTGACCTGGCGGACTTTCCATTGGCTGCGGGCGTCCAGCAGCGCCAGTTGACGCTGGTCCCAGCCCCATTCCCGAGCCAGTCGTTCGAGCAGCACCCGTTGCCAGCCGTTGCTACGCATCTGGCCGGTGAGCTTGCGATTGACCTTCAGGTACAGCGCGCGGCGGATCAACTCCAGGCGTTCGGATTCGCCGCGGGCATTGAGGTATTCCTCGATGCGGCGATAGACCAGCATGTACGGATCCAGCTCTTCGAGGTCCAGGCGATTGGCAAATACGGCCTGTTTGAAGCGCAGGCTCAGGCAGCGAACATTCGGGTGTTCACTGGCATAGACCTCGGTCAGCAGCAGCTTGAGCACGGATTTGTAGGGCGATTCGATACCCTTGAACAGCTGCCAGAGCCCGGCACCGACGAATTCGCCTGGCGGAATGTAGGCCAGGTGTCCCAGGTCCAGGGTTTCATCGGCGCGAATGAAACGCTTGGACATCAGCGTATGGGTGTATTGCTCATAGTTCTCTTCTTCATAGACCGGTACCAGCCACCAGATCGGCGTGCGCCCGGCCAGCCAGATCGCGGTGCGGTAGAACTCGTCCAGCAGCAGGTAATGCTGGGTGGTGCCGCAATCGTCGGAACTGAGCTGGTTGTCACGGTCACCCCTTACGAAACGCGCTGGGTCGATCAGGAAAAAGTGGGCTTCGGCGCCCTGGGTCGCCGCCCAGATCTCCAGCAACTGGCATTTCTTGCGCAGTTCGGCCAGTTCATCGTCGCTCAGGTCCGGCCCGTGGCACACCCACACGTCCATGTCGCTCTGGTCGGCCTGGGCCAGGGTGCCGAGGCTGCCCATCAGGAACAGGCCAAGGATCGGCCGTGGCGGGTTGCTGCCATGCCGGGGCTTGTAGGAAAACGAACGGGTCAGCCGCTGGGCTTCGGCAAGGATATTGGCGTCAGGCTCGTAGTTCGACAGCCCGGCAGGCGTGCTGCCGGAAACGTAGCCGGGCAGCAGCGGATGGTTGACGTGGAAGAACAGCGGCAGCAACGTCAGCACGCCTTGCTGGCGCGGCGACAGTCCTTCGAGGGCGCGCTCCATCCGCACGGTGTTGAGCTTGAGAAAACGTGCGCGCAACTGGTTCAAGACCTTGCGGTCGATTCCCTCGTCCAGATCAGGGCGTATTTCGTGATTGCGGGTCATGTCAGCTCAAACCGGCTCGCGGCGTCGAACGTGGGGTGATGGCAGGTTAGCGCCCGATCTTGGGAATACTTAAGCTGAAAACAGAATTCGGATGCCGGTTTTTTACGCAGGGCACCCGTGCGCCTGCGGAAATCCCGTAAGGGAGATTTCCGTGGGCGACAGGGGGATCAGGCGGCTTCTTGCACGCTGAGTATTGTCAGGACGGTTTGTACGTTTTGGGCGGCATCTCGGCCCAGGCTTGTCAGGTAACCACCATCGGGCTGGGTGATCAGTTCTTTTTCGAACAGGCGTTGGGCAGCGGCAATCGCTTTAGGGGCAGCGGTCTGATGAATTTTCAGGCCTTCCTGGGAACTGTCCAGGTTGAAGAGTGCAAGGATTTCCAGTTCGGCAACCAGCTCAGGGGTAAGCGACATAAGGACTCCAGACTTTCTAGGAATTTGGTCGACAGCGTCACTAAGGTGAGCGCACTCGGCCGAGCTGTCCAGTCTCAGTGTCATGGTTTTTTTGTTTAAAGCAATTCTTTGTGGCGAGGGAGCTTGCTCCCGCTCGGCTGCGCAGCAGTCGTCAAGCTATTGGGGCCGCTTCGCGCCCCAGTGGGAGCAAGCTCCCTCGCCACAGAAGCAACTTTTGCCTGTCGGTTCAGTTCTTTTCCGGCGGCAACTCGGGGAGGGCGCGCAGCGCCGCTTCGTACCATTGGGTATCGAACGCGCGGTCCTCTTCCAGGATCGCGTCGATTTCCACCGCCAGCACATGGGCCATCAGGTTGAGGATTTCTTCGCGCTCATAACCGACCAGGGTCAACTTGTTGAAAGTGGCCTTGGCCGCAGGCGGATTGTCACTTTCGATCTGGTTTTCGATGGCCTGGATCAGCGTGTTCTCGACGAATTCTTCTTCGTCGTTGTCGATGTCGGTTGGCTCGCTCATGGCAGGCTCCTGGGAGAAAGGTCGCCAGTTTACCTGCATTCAGCGGCGTGATGCGCCTGGCAAGAAATGCCCTGGCGGTCTATAACGCTTGGCTGCCAACCCCGCACGGCCTGGAGGCTTTGTGATGCTCAAGCTTTACGGTTTTTCTGTCAGTAACTACTACAACATGGTCAAGCTGGCGCTGCTGGAGAAGGGCCTGCCTTTCGAGGAAGTGCCGTTTTACCCAAGCCAGACCCCTGAAGCGCTCGCTGTCAGCCCACGCGGCAAGGTCCCGGTGTTGAAGACCGAACAAGGGTTTATCAACGAGACCAGCGTGATCCTTGAGTACATCGAGCAAACCCAGCCCGGGAAAGCCCTGCTGCCCGGTGACCCGTTCGAGCGTGCCCAGGTGCTGGCCTTGTGCAGGGAAATCGAGTTGTACATCGAGTTGCCGGGGCGAGCCTGTTATGGCGAGGCATTTTTCGGCACGCCGGTGCCCGATGCCATCAAGCAAAAGACCAAGGCCGAATTGCTGCTGGGGTTTGCCTCGCTTGGCAGGCACGGCAAATTCTCGCCCTATGTGGCGGGCGAGCGCATGAGCCTGGCCGATCTGTATTTCTTCTACAGCTTATCCCTGGCCTTGCAGGTGGGCAGGAAGCTGTTCGATATCGACTTGCTGGCAGGCATGCCAGCGGCCAAGGCGCTGATGGAGCGCTTGGAACAGAATCCAAATGTGCAGCGGATTGCGGCGGACAGAGAGGCGGCGATGCCGGCGTTTTTGGCGATGATCGCTGCCAAGAAGTAAATTGTTGTGGTGATCTCTGGATCGCCTTCGCGAGCAAGCCCGCTCCCACAGTAGATCTCCAGCGAACACAATTCTTGTGAACACACAGGGATCCAATGTGGGAGCGGGCTTGCTCGCGAAGCTTTTCAGCTTTTAGCGGCTGGCGAGCAACGCCTGGCCACGTACCACAGCTGCCTTGACCTGCGCCGGCGCGGTGCCGCCGATGTGGTCACGGGCATTGACCGAGCCTTCGAGGGTCAGCACGGCAAACACGTCCTGTTCGATCTGGTCGCTGAACTGGCGCAGTTCGTCCAGGCTCATTTCCGCCAGGTCCTTGCCGCTGTCCACGCCGTACTTCACGGCGTGACCGACGATTTCGTGGCAGTCACGGAACGGCAGGCCACGGCGCACCAGGTAATCGGCCAGGTCCGTGGCGGTGGAGAAGCCGCGCAGGGCCGCTTCGCGCATCACCGCGTGCTTGGGCTTGATGGCCGGGATCATGTCGGCGAAGGCCCGCAGCGAGTCGCGCAAGGTATCGGCGGCGTCGAACAGCGGTTCCTTGTCTTCCTGGTTGTCCTTGTTGTAGGCCAGTGGCTGGCCTTTCATCAGGGTCAGCAGGCCCATCAATGCGCCGAACACCCGGCCGCTCTTGCCCCGTACCAGCTCCGGCACGTCAGGGTTTTTCTTTTGCGGCATGATCGAGCTGCCGGTGCAGAAGCGGTCCGGCAGGTCAATGAACTGGAATTGCGCACTGGTCCACAGCACCAGCTCTTCGGAGAAGCGCGACAGGTGCATCATCGCGATGCTTGCGGCGGCGCAGAATTCGATGGCGAAATCGCGGTCCGAGACGTTATCCAGCGAGTTGCCGCCCACGGCGTCAAAGCCCAGCAACTGCGCGGTGTATTCACGGTCGATCGGGTACGTGGTGCCGGCCAGCGCGGCGCTGCCCAGGGGCATGCGGTTGGTGCGCTTGCGGCAGTCCACCAGGCGCTCGTAGTCGCGGCTGAGCATTTCGAACCAGGCCAGCATGTGATGCCCAAACGTTACAGGTTGGGCGGTTTGCAGGTGCGTGAAGCCCGGCATGATGCTCTCGGCTTCGCGCCCGGCTTGCTCCAGCAGGCCTTTTTGCAGGCGAGTGATTTCGGCCAGGATCAGGTCGATCTCATCGCGCAGCCACAGGCGGATGTCGGTGGCGACCTGGTCGTTGCGGCTGCGGCCGGTGTGCAGTTTCTTGCCCGTCACGCCGATGCGGTCGGTCAGGCGCGCTTCGATGTTCATGTGTACGTCTTCAAGGTCGACGCGCCAGTCGAACTGGCCGGCCTCGATTTCAGCCTGGATGGTCTTCAGGCCGTCGATGATGCTGTCGCGCTCGGCATCGGTCAGCACGCCGACCTTGGCCAGCATGGTGGCGTGGGCGATCGAGCCCATGATGTCGTGGCGATACAGGCGCTGGTCAAAGTTGACGGAGGCGGTGAAGCGGGCGACGAAGGCGTCGACGGGTTCACTGAAGCGGCCGCCCCAGGACTGATTGGTCTTGTCAGTGCTCATGAATTCGCTCGTGATCGGCTGTGGAGAAAGTAGCGGTTAAAGGCTGCGGCGGATGATAGCAGGGTTGCCGGGACTGGCGCTGGCACTGGTCGGCAGGTTTTTTCGATGCAAGCCTGGGATCCAACCGGGTTTTCCCGCAACGATATTTTTCGATTGAGCAATATCGTCGTGGCAACCGTCTACAGTGGACTGTAGGACTTTTGCTTTTTCCACCCATGGCGCAGCGGATATAGATAAGAAGGGGGGGCTCATATTGGTCAGATCGACAGTTAACAATCCCTACGGCGACGCCGTGCGACAACGGGCCTCGGGCATCGGTCGGCAAGCGCTGGTAAAGATAGGCAACCGCCTCGCGGCACTTTTTGGCCCTCGAACGAGTCTTAGCGTGGATCGCCGTGACGGATGTCACTTCCCCTGTCTACGCTATCCTTGTGCGAGACTCACGCAGGAATCCAGCGCAATATGAATGTCCTGATCGTTGATGACGAACCACTGGCCCGCGAGCGCCTGAGCCGAATGGTTGGCGAGCTCGAGGGTTACAGTGTCCTGGAGCCGAGCGCCACCAATGGCGAAGAGGCATTGGCCCTTATTGACAGCCACAAGCCGGATATCGTGCTGCTCGACATTCGCATGCCTGGCCTGGACGGTCTACAGGTCGCGGCGAAGCTGTGCGAACGAGAGTCGCCGCCCGCCGTGGTGTTCTGTACCACCCGGGACGACTTCCCTCCCGAGGTGTTGCAGGCCGGCGCCGTAGGCTACCTGGTCAAGCCCGTGGCGGCCGAGGCGCTGCTCGAAGCCTTGCGCAAGGCCGAGCGGCCCAACCGCGTGCAGCTGGCAGCGCTGACCCGTCCGGCCGCCGAAAGCGGCAGCGGCCCGCGCAGCCATATCAGTGCGCGCACCCGCAAAGGCATCGAGCTGATCCCGTTGAACCAGGTGGTCTATTTCATTGCCGACCACAAATACGTGACCTTGCGCCATGAGAGTGGCGAGGTGTTGTTGGATGAGCCTCTCAAGGCCCTCGAAGACGAGTTCGGCGAACGTTTCGTACGCATCCACCGCAACGCCCTCGTGGCTCGCGAGCGGATCGAGCGTTTGCAACGCACCCCCCTTGGGCATTTCCAACTGTTCCTCAAGGGCCTCAATGGCGACGCGCTGATTGTCAGCCGGCGACACGTGGCCGGCGTGCGCAAGATGATGCAGCAGCTTTAATGCGGCGGTCCAAGGCGTTCGATGCGTTTCAATTCGAGGATTTGGCGGCCAGGGAGGCCTTAGGGTCGTGATTCAAATCAAAGCGGTTTTGGCTGAGCTGTTATTATCTGCCGTATCTTTTAAGTACGGATTGATCCATGTCCCCTCGCGAGATCCGCATCGCCACCCGTAAAAGTGCCTTGGCCCTCTGGCAGGCCGAATACGTCAAAGCCCGCCTGGAAGCGGCCCATCCCGGCCTGATCGTGACCCTGGTGCCCATGGTCAGTCGCGGTGACAAGCTGCTGGATTCGCCGCTGTCGAAGATCGGCGGCAAGGGCCTGTTCGTCAAGGAACTGGAAACCGCGTTGCTGGACAACGAAGCCGACATCGCCGTGCATTCGATGAAAGACGTGCCCATGGACTTCCCCGAAGGCCTGGGCCTGTTTTGCATCTGCGAGCGGGAAGACCCCCGCGATGCGTTCGTCTCCAACACGTTCTCCAGTCTTGACGCACTGCCCGCCGGGAGCGTGGTGGGTACTTCCAGCCTGCGTCGCCAGGCACAGTTGCTGACTCGCCGCCCGGACCTGCAAATCCGTTTCCTGCGCGGTAACGTCAATACGCGCCTGGCCAAGCTCGATGCCGGTGAGTACGACGCGATCATTCTCGCCGCCGCCGGCCTGATCCGCCTGGGCTTTGAAGATCGCATCACCTCGGCCATCAGCGTCGACGACAGCCTGCCGGCCGGTGGACAAGGGGCGGTGGGCATCGAGTGCCGTAGCGCCGACAGCGACATCCATGCCTTGCTGGCGCCGCTGCACCATGAAGACACCGCTACGCGGGTATTCGCCGAGCGCGCCCTTAACAAACACCTCAATGGCGGTTGCCAAGTGCCGATCGCCTGTTACGCCGTGCTGGAAGGCGAACAGGTCTGGTTGCGTGGCCTGGTGGGGGATCCCAACGGTGGCCGGCTGCTCAGCGCCGACGCCCGGGCGCCGCGCCACGATGCCGAGGCGTTGGGCGTGCGGGTGGCCGAGGATCTGTTGAGCCAGGGCGCCGCCGACATCCTCAAGGCCGTCTATGGCGAGGCCGGCCACACGTGACGGGTTGGCGGCTGCTGCTCACCCGGCCGGCGGGCGAGTCGTCGGCGCTGGCGGCTGTCCTGGCCGAAGCGGGGGTCTACAGCAGCAGCCTGCCCTTGCTGGATATCGAGCCGGTCCCGCTGTCCGATGCCGGGCGGGCGATACTCCAGGTGCTGGACCAATACTCTGCCGTGATCGTCGTCAGCAAACCGGCCGCACGCCTGTGCGTCGAGTTGCTGCGCCAATACTGGCCCCAGCCTCCAGACCAACCATGGTTCAGCGTGGGGGCGGCCACCGGACAGATTCTCGTCGATGCCGGCCTCACGGTGTTTTATCCCGATAACGGCGATGACAGCGAAGCCTTGCTGGAACACCTGGTCTTGCGCCAGGCTGTTGCGCGGCCCGACCCCAAGGTTTTGATCGTGCGCGGTGAAGGCGGGCGTGGCTTGCTGGCAGAGCGTTTGCGCGAGCAAGGTGCTAGTGTCGATTATCTGGAATTGTACCGCCGCCACTTGCCCGATTACGGCGAAGGGGCGTTGCCGGCGAAAGTCGAAGCGGAACACTTGAACGCACTGGTGGTCAGCAGTGGGCAGGGCTTCGAGCATCTGCAGCGGCTGGCCGGCGATGCGTGGCCGGCCTTGGCGCGGTTACCGTTGTTTGTTCCAAGCCCAAGGGTTGCCGAGATGGCGCGTGCCGCCGGGGCCCGAACAGTTGTGGATTGTCGTGGCGCCAATGCCGCGGCTTTGCTGGCGGCGTTACGGGAACACTCCGTGCCGTTTTCTAATGCAAAGGATGGATACGTGAGCGAAACAGCCTTGCCAAAAGAAGATCTAGACCAGCCAGCGATCGATGCGCCGGTTGAAACTCCGCCCCCGGTGGCGCCGCGTCGCGGCAACGGGTTGGCCATAGTTGCATTGCTGCTCGGGGCCGCTGGCGTGGCCGTGGGCGGTTGGGGCGTGTGGCAGGTGCGTCACCTGCAAACCAATAACCAGCAGCAGTCCGCCCAGGTCCAGGCACTGAATGACCAGGCCCAGAGCCTCAAGCTCAACGAGCAACGCCTGAGCGAGCGCCTGGCGCAATTGCCTCCGGCCGAAGAGCTGGAGGGGCGGCGGCGCCTGGTGGCCCAGTTGCAAAGTGACCAGCAGCACCTGAACCAGCGCCTGGAAACCGTGCTCGGTGCCAGCCGCAAGGATTGGCGCCTGGCGGAGGCCGAGCACTTGTTGCGCCTGGCCAGCCTGCGTCTTTCCGCCCTGCAGGACATCAACAGTGCCCAGGCGCTGGTCCAGGGGGCTGACGAAATCCTGCGCGAGCAGAACGACCCCGGTTCGTTCGCCGCCCGCGAGCAACTGGCCAAGACCCTCGCCGCGTTGCGCAGCACCGAGCAACCGGATCGCACCGGGCTGTTCCTGCAACTGGGCGCCTTGCGTGACCAGGTCCTGGAGCTGACCGAACTGGCGCCCGAGTACAAGGACCGCGGTGAATCCTTGCTGGGCCTGACCGCCGACGGCGATGGCGCCAGTCGTTGGGCGCAGTGGTGGGACCAGATCTCGCGCTATATCCGTATCGACTTCAACGCCGATGAAAATGTTCGTCCGCTGCTGGCCGGGCAAAGCCTCGTGCAAGTGCGCCTGGCCTTGAGCCTGGCGCTGGAGCAGGCGCAATGGGCCGCCCTCAATGGTCAGGCGCCGGTCTACACCCAGGCGCTGACCGAGGCTCGGGACGTGTTGAAGAACAACTTCAACCAGGACAACCCGCAAAGCAAGATCATGCTCGAGCGCGTGGTCGAGCTGTCCAAGCAGCCGGTGACGGTGGTCACCCCGGACCTGACGGGCACGCTGAGCAGCGTCCAGGCTTACCTTGAGCGCCGCAACCTCAATGCCCAGGAATCGGTCAAGCCGTTGCCCGCGCCTGGCGCGCAGGAGGCCACGCCATGAAGCGTCTCTACGTGATTCTGTTCGTGGTCATCGCTGCCGCTGCCTTGCTGGGCGTGGCGATTGCCGAGCATTCGGGTTACGTGCTGGTGGCGTACAAGAACTTCCGTTATGAAGCTGGCCTTTGGGTCACCCTGGCGCTGGTGGCGGTGCTCTGGCTGGTGTGGCGAGGCCTGAGGGCGCTGATCGGGCTGGTGACTACGTCGAGCGGCGTGGTCAACCCGTGGTCGCGGCGCAACCGCAGCCGGCGGGTGCAAGTGGCGATCGAGCACGGCCAGTTGGACCTGGCCGAAGGTCGCTGGGCCAGTGCCCAACGACACCTGCATCGTGCTGCCGAAGCCGAGCGCCAGCCGCTGCTGTATTACCTTGGTGCCGCCCGTGCGGCCAACGAACAAGGTCTCTACGAACAGAGCGACAGTTTGCTCGAGCGCGCCCTGGAGCGTCAGCCCCAGGCGGAACTGGCCATTGCCCTTACGCACGCGCAACTGCAGACGGACCGAGGCGACACCGACGGCGCGTTGACCACGCTCCAGGCCATGCATGAGCGGCATCCCCATAACGTCCAGGTCCTGCGCCAACTGCAACGACTGCATCAGCAGCGCGGCGACTGGTCGGCATTGATCCGGCTGTTGCCGGAGCTGCGCAAGGACAAGGTCCTGCCACCCGCTGAACTGGCGGAACTGGAACGTCGTGCCTGGGGTGAAAACCTCACCCTGGCAGCCCACCGTGAGGAGGACGGCAGCGTCGGTTTGCAGTCGCTCAATCGCGCCTGGCAACAACTGACCTCCGCGCAGCGCCAGGAGTCCGCGCTGGTGCTGGCCTATGCCGAGCAGTTGCGTCAGTTGGGAGCCCAGGTCGAGGCTGAAGAGGTACTGCGAAGTGCGCTCAAGCGTCACTATGACAGCCATCTGGCGCGCCTGTACGGGTTGGTTCGAGGCAATGATCCGATCCGCCAGTTGCAAACGGCCGAAGGCTGGCTCAAGGATCATCCGGCGGATCCAAGCCTGCTGCTGACCCTGGGGCGCCTATGCCTGCAGAACAGTTTGTGGGGCAAGGCGCGGGACTATCTGGAAAGCAGCTTGCGCGTCCAACGCAACCCCGAAGCCTGTGCTGAACTGGCGCGATTGCTGGCGCAACTGGGCGATGCCGAGCGCAGCAACCAGTTGTTCCAGGAGGGATTGGGGCTGCTGGACGAGCGCCTGCTGGCCGCACCGTTGCCGGTTCCGGCTCAGGTGTTGTCCACTTGAGAGGGGCATGACTCATTCTTGAAAATGGTATGAACCCTTGTGGCGAGGGGATTTATCCCCGTTGGGCTGCGAAGCGGCCCTTTGAAGCTTGGGCTCGATGAAAATCTGATACAGCACGCACGGCGCCAGGCTTTAGGGCTGCCTCGCAGCCCAGCGGGGATAAATCCCCTCGCCACAGGTTCAGTGCCGTCCACGAGCGAAGGGTTGCGAATACCACCCTGGTTTTGGGGCTTTGGTCATGCCGTCAGTAAAGTCCTACAGCCCATCGCGCTGTATCCTCTTTGGCCTGTCGGGAATTCCCTACATCCCTGGTGAAGTGTCTGCGCGGGCCTGCCTTGAAAGGCCCGAGGGCTTTCCTCTACCGTAACTGCTTGTCTCTTCTGTTACGGAACCGCCATGTCTTTGGCCAGCTCACGCTTCTTGTTTTTCATGGCTTCCATCGCCGCAGCCCTGGCTTTGGGCATTGCCACTTATCTGGAGTATTCGGTCGGCCTGACGCCTTGCAGCCTGTGTGTCTTGCAGCGGTTGTGCCTGACGCTGTTCCTGGTGAACAGCCTTGTGGCATGCGTACACGGTCCAGGCCAAAGAGGCAGTCTCTTCTATGGTGCGGCAGGGTTGGTTTTTGCGACGGGGGGAATGACCCTGGCATGGCGTCAGGTCTTGATGCAAAGCCATTCGTTCGAGCCGTTTCCTGATTGTGTTGCCCAGCCCAAGCTGATGGATTCGTGGTGGTGCGCGTTGCATCGCGTCCTCGACGGCGCGGTCGATTGCGCGAATATCACCTGGACGCTGTTCGACCTGAGTATCCCCGAATGGAGCCTGTTGTTTTTTCTCGCGGTGTCCAGCGCGATGGCCTATCTACTGCTGCGCCTTGCCTGGAGTGCTCTGGTACGACCGCTCAGCGGCGATACGTCGCAGATGCTCCGGGCCGTGGATTAAACACTTGTATGAACTTTATCTCCTGCGTACCTTGAAGCCATTGTCGTGCGGGCATAATCTGGCCCGCACGTGTTATTGGAATTGTGCCGCTCGATCATGTTGTGTCTGGCTTGTCCCTGATCATCAGGCGTGCACAGGCTGCGAGTGGCATGACCCACAAGGGAAGAAATCACCATGCTCGAAAGTTGTCAGAATGCTCAGGAACGCTGGGGTGGGGTGCATCTGCTGATCGATCGCTGGTTGCAGGAGCGTCACGAACTGGTTCGGGCCTACGATGCCCTCGGCGATAAGCCTGAAGCGCTGAGCGAAAGCCGCAAACCCTTGCAGGAGTTCTGCGGTGTGCTGGTCGACTATGTGTCTGCCGGTCATTTCGAGATATACGAACAACTGACGGGCGAGGCCAAGGCCTTCAACGACAAGCGCGGCCTGGAACTGGCCGAGCAGATCTACCCGCGTATCGACGTCATCACCGAAAAGCTGCTGGCGTTCAACGACCTGTGCGATGAAGGCAAGTGCGTAGCGGAAAAATTCAAGGAGCTGGGCGGCTTGCTGCACGAACGTTTCGAACTGGAAGACTGCCTGATCGAAGTGCTGCACAACGCTCACAAGGAAGAAGCCGCGGTCCAGGCCTGAGGGTTTCGCGGTCATGAAAAAACGGTGCGCAGTGCGCACCGTTTTTTATTGAGTCGGCGTCAGGTCGTCGCGCCCAGCAATTCGATTTCAAACACCAGTGGTGTGAACGGCGGGATCACATCTCCCGCCCCTTCGGCGCCATAGGCCAGGGTCGACGGAATCACCAACCGCCATTTTGCGCCTACCGGCATTTGCGGCAATGCACTGCGCCAGCCGTCAATCACGCTGTCGAGGTTGAACCATTGTGCCTGGTGGTTGGAATCGAATACGGTGCCGTCCGGCAATCGACCGGTATACAGCACCTGGACCTTGCCGTGAGGGCCGGCTTTCGCGCCGTGGCCTGGCTTGATCTCGGTCAGCAGGATGCCGTCTGCGAGTTGCTGGACGCCTGGACGGTTCTTTTCTTCATTGAGAAATTTCTGCTCCGTTTTCAACGCGGCTTCGATCTGTGGCGTTGTCGATTGCGAATTCAGTCGTGCCTGGTGCTCGGCCAGGATCTGTTCGATGCGTTCATCCTTGAGGGCCAGCGGCTTGCCCAGGTAGGCCTGTTGCAAGCCTTCGACCAAGGCTTTGATCTGCAGGTCCGGCACGTCCTGGCGCAGGCGTTCGCCGAGGCTTGCGCCCAGGCTGTAAGCCAAATCGTGGGCATCGTTTGCGCTGGTTTTTTCAACGGCCTGGACCGTGGAGCAAACCATGCACAGGAATAAAAACAGGTGACGCGACATGTGTGCTCTCCGGCCTCGAATCGAGGAATTATGCCAGTGCCGATATCTATAGAGGTGGATTGCCAAGGCACTGGCGCAGAAGATTTTTCGTCCCTTGCAACGCAACGTCTTGTGTACTGTCAACATGCCCTAGCGGCGGTTGAAGCAGAGGTCTAGTATGAGCCGCACTCACGTCAGTCAGGAGGTAAACCATGTCGGCCACCAAGAAGCCTGTAAACACTCCGTTGCACTTGCTCCAACAACTCTCGGGCAGCCTGCTCGAACATCTGGAAAATGCCTGCTCCCAAGCCCTGGCTGATGCTGAAAAACTGCTCGCCAAACTTGAAAAACAACGCGGCAAAGCGCAGGAAAAACTGCACAAGTCGCGCACCAAATTGCAAGACGCAGCCACCGCTGGCAAGGCCAAGGCGCAAGCCAAGGCCAAAGATGTCGTGAAAGAACTCGAAGACCTGCTTGATGCCTTGAAGGATCGTCAGTCCGAGACCCGCGCCTACATTCTGCAACTCAAGCGTGATGCCCAGGAAAGCCTGAAACTGGCCCAGGGTGTCGGTCGCGTGCAGGAAGCCGCAGGCAAGGCGCTGACGCTTCGTGCTGCCAAGCCTGCCGCTGTATCGGCCAAGAAGCCGGCGGCTAAACCCGTCGCGGCAAAAGCTCCGGCCAAAGTCGCTGCCAAGCCTGCGGCGAAAGCACCGGCCAAAGCTGCCAGCAAGCCAGCTGCCAAATCGGTCGCTGCCAGTGCTGCAAAACCTGCGGCAAAAAAACCAGTTGTCAAAGCTGCGGCCAAGCCCGCCACAAAAACGGCAGTTGCAAAACCTGCTGCCGCCAAGCCTGCTGTAAAAGCTGCTGCTAAACCGGCCGCTAAACCTGCGGCAAAAGCTGCAGCCAAACCTGCCGCTAAAACCGCCGCCGCAAAACCTGCTGCCAAAGCTGCGGTAAAAGCCACCGCAAAACCTGCTGCCGTTAAGCCTGCTGCCAAACCAGCAGCGAAGCCTGCGGCAACCAAAACGGCTGCGGCCAAGCCCGCTGCGAAAACGGCTGCCAAGCCTGTCGCTGCCAAAGCCCCCGCCAAAGCGGCGGCTAAACCCGCTGCCAAACCGGCTGCGGCCAAGCCTGCTGCGGCGAAGCCAACGGCTGCCAAACCAGCCGTCGCGAAGCCCGCTGCCGCCAAACCAGCCGCCAAGCCGGCAGCGAAACCGGCCGTGAAAAAGCCAGCCGCTGCAAAACCTGCGACTGCGCCAGCCGCCAAGCCAGCGACACCGGCTCCGACCACGGCACCGGCTCCAACCGCCAGCACTCCGGCCGCGGCGACCAGCCCATCCGCCGCCGTTGCGCCGAGCATCAGCAGCACCCCAACCAGCGCTTCCTAAGTGCCGGACACCGCGACGCGCAGCTGATGCAGCGCGTCGCGGCTCGCTGGCCCGGCATTCGCCGCCAGCCCTTGCAGCCATTGCGCTGAATCGTTCTGTTGTGTCCCAGGCCAATCCTTGGCCAGCGCTTCCAATCGCCCCAGCAATTGCCGTTCGGCCGCCAGCTCCAGCTGCTTGACCTGCTCGCGCAGGCCATTGAGTGCCGTGTCCTGGAGGGCGCTGGTTTTCCATTGGCTGCGAAGCGTGCGCAGTGGCCGCACCACCTCGGCATCCCAGGGCTCGGCCAATAGTCGAAGCTGCCGCAGCCTGTGTTCATTGCAGGCCACGCCACGCTGCGCCAGCCACAGGCCACACAGCAGCAGGCAGACGTTGGCGCCGGCGTCTTGTGATGCCAGGCACGCAGGCTCTACGCCAGGCTTGGCATAGAGGTCGAGGGAAAAGCTCCACAGGTCTGGGGACATCGTGCTACTCGCGCCAGTTGCGAGCGAAGCTGGTAGACTCCGCCGCCATTATGATCCGACTTCAGAACCTGACTTTACAGCGTGGCCCGCAACGTCTGCTAGAAGACGCCGAGCTGACCCTGCACGCCGGCCACAAAGCCGGCCTCATCGGTGCCAACGGCGCCGGCAAATCGAGCCTGTTCGCCTTGCTGCGAGGCGAGCTGCACCCGGACTCGGGTGATTGCCTGTTGCCGGCTGATTGGCGCATCGCCCACATGCGCCAGGAGGTCGACACCCTCGAGCGTCTGGCGGTGGACTACGTGCTCGATGGCGACCTGCGCCTACGCCAGGTGCAACGCGACCTGGCGGCGGCCGAAGCGGCCCACGACGGTGCCGCACAGGCCCGTCTGCACGCGGAACTCGACAGTGCCGACGGCTACACCGCCGATGCCCGTGCGCGCAAATTGCTCGCCGGCCTGGGCTTTACCAATGAGCAGATGGATCGTCAGGTCGGGGACTTCTCCGGTGGCTGGCGGATGCGCCTGAACTTGGCCCAGGCCTTGATGTGTCCTTCGGATCTGCTGTTGCTCGATGAGCCGACCAACCACTTGGACCTCGACGCCATCATCTGGCTCGAAGACTGGCTCAAGAGTTACCCGGGCACGCTGCTGCTGATTTCCCACGACCGTGATTTCCTCGACGCGGTGGTGGATCACGTGGCCCATGTCGATCAGCGCAAGCTCACCTTGTACCGTGGCGGCTACAGCGCCTTCGAACGCGCGCGTGCCGAACGCCTGGCCCAGCAACAGCAGGCCTACGAGAAGCAGCAGGCGCAACGTGCGCACATGGAAAGCTACATCGCCCGCTTCAAGGCCCAGGCCACCAAGGCCCGCCAGGCCCAGAGCCGGATCAAGGCATTGGAGCGGATGGAAGAGTTGTCGGCGGCCCACGTCGATTCACCGTTCGATTTTGTCTTCCGCGAATCGACCAAGATTTCCAGCCCGTTGATCGACCTGTCCGACGCGCGCCTGGGGTATGGCGACAAGACCGTGCTGGAGAAGGTCAAGCTGCAACTGACCCCGGGTGCGCGGATTGGTCTGCTGGGCCCCAACGGTGCCGGTAAGTCGACCCTGATCAAGAACCTTTCCGGCGAACTCGAGCCTCTGGCCGGGCGCCTGACCCGGGGCGAGAACACGGTGGTCGGCTACTTCGCCCAGCATCAGCTCGATTCCCTGGACTCCAAGGCCAGCCCGCTGTTGCACCTGCAACGCCTGGCACCGACCGAGCGCGAGCAGACCCTGCGGGATTTCCTCGGCGGTTTCGATTTCCGCGGGGCGCGCATCGACGAGCCGGTGCTGAATTTCTCCGGTGGCGAAAAGGCACGCCTGGCGTTGGCACTGATCGCCTGGGGCCGGCCGAACCTGTTGCTGCTCGACGAACCGACCAACCACCTGGACCTGGAAATGCGCCTGGCCCTGACCATGGCCTTGCAGGAATTCAGTGGCGCGGTGCTGGTGGTGTCCCACGATCGGCATTTGCTCAAGAGCACCACGGATAATTTCTTCCTGGTGGCCGACGGCAAGGTCGAGGAGTTCGACGGCGACCTGGAAGACTACGCCCGTTGGCTGGTGGAATACCGCCAGCGCAACGCGCCGGTCAGCAGCACGCCGGTCAACCCGGACAAGACCGACAAGAAAGCCCAGCGCCAGGCCGCCGCCGCATTGCGCCAGCAACTGGCGCCGCACAAGCGTGAGGCCGACAAACTCGAAGCCGAGTTGGGCAAGCTGCATGAAAAACTGCAAAAGATCGAAACCAGCCTTGGCGACAGTGGTCTCTACGAGGCGGCGCGCAAAGATGAGTTGCGCGACCTGCTGGCCGAGCAGGCCAAGCTGAAAATTCGGGAAGCGGAACTCGAGGAGGCTTGGATGCAAGCGCTGGAACTGCTGGAAAACCTGCAAGCGGAGCTGGAGGCGTTGTCCTGATGGAAGCGTTGGCGTTGCCTATACCCGTCATGTGGATCGAGCCGATCTGGCTGGGTGTGCAAATCCTGCTGATCCTGTTGGTGGGATATGTCGCCCAGCGGTTCGTTGCGCGTGCGCTCACGGGCCTCGGCGAGCGCTACCCACTGCCGACGCAATTGGTGATCATCCTGCGCGGTGTGCTGCGCTGGCTGATCATGGGCAGCGCCGTACTGGTGGCGCTGGAGCGCCTGGGTGTCTCGGCCACGGTACTCTGGACGGCGATCTCGGGTTTCGTGGCGGTGGCGGCGGTGGCGTTCTTCGCCATCTGGAGCGTGCTGTCCAACCTGTTCTGCGCCGTGTTGATCTACACCGTCGGACCGTTTCGCCTGGGCGATGTGGTCGAGCTGGTGGACACCACCGACAAGCCTGGCATCAAAGGACGCGTGGTGGCGATCAATCTGCTGTACACCACGCTGATCGAACCCGAGGAACTCGGCACCGGCAGTGCCATGGTGCAAGTACCCAACAGCCTGTTCTTCCAGCGTTCGGTACGGCGCTGGCGTGGCAGCGAAGCGTTTCCGGTGGGTGGGTTCGTCGAATAATCCGGCTTCGCCGATTGGCTTTTTTTTGCAAAAAAGCGATGGTCAATCCTTCAGCGGCGCATTAGCTTAGTCGTTTTCGACGAATTCGAGCCGAGGTGTGCAATGGTGCTGGAAACATGGCTGGCGTTTTTCGCCGCCTGTTGGGTGATCAGTCTTTCCCCGGGCGCCGGTGCCATTGCATCGATGTCCAGTGGCTTGCGCTACGGGTTTTGGCGCGGTTACTGGAATGCCCTGGGCCTGCAACTGGGCCTGGCGCTGCAAATCGTGATCGTCGCCGCCGGTGTTGGCGCTATCCTCACGGCCTCGGCCACCGCGTTCTATGCGATCAAGTGGTTCGGCGTGGCCTATCTGGTTTACCTGGGTATCAAACAGTGGCGAGCCATCCCTGGCGATATCAGCGATGATTCCGTCGTGCGGCCCATCGGTAACCCTTTGGCGCTGGTGTTTCGTGGCTTCCTGGTCAACATCAGCAACCCCAAGGCGCTGGTGTTCATGCTGGCGGTGTTGCCACAGTTCATCAATCCCCATGCACCATTGATCCAGCAATACCTGATCCTGGGCGTCACCATGATCGTCGTCGACCTCATCGTCATGGCCGGGTACACCGGGTTGGCGTCCAAAGTCCTGCGGCTGTTGCGTACACCGAAGCAGCAACGGCGGATGAACCGCACGTTTGCTGGCCTGTTCATCGGGGCGGCGGGCTTGCTCGCGACGATTCGCAAGGCTGCGGTGTAACCGGCTTATACACAACACCTGTGGCGAGGGAGCTTGCTCCCGCTCGGTTGCGCAGCGACCGCAAGATCTTGGGGCCGCTTCGCGACCCAGCGGGAGCAAGCTCCCTCGCCACAAAAAGCGTCTCTACTATCCAGCGGCGTGGCTCAGCGCAAGATCACCGGCGCCGTATCCCGTGGCAGGTTATTGCGCTGCATCGGCTCGCCGGGCTGTTGATAGCTCGGGCCGCCGAGCTGTTCGCTCAGTTGCCGCGCCACGTCTTCCCCCAGGGCCTTGGACACATCGCGCACCACCCGCGGCCGGTTGAGGCTGATGCGCACGTCCCGGTGGTTCAACAACTTGGTGTCCTGGCCTTCGCCCATGGCCGTAAAGGCCGAGGTGATTTCGTAGGTCTTGGTGTTGATCAGGCTGAAGTCTGCCACCAAGGTCAGCGCCAGTACGGCCGAATAGCTGTCGGTATTGGCCAGCTCGTTGATGTCGCGGGTGAAGTCGATGTCCGACACCGTGCCGAACAGCACATAGTCGGCACCCTTGAAGTTCCCGGCCTTGATGCGCTTGATCACGTCATAGACGTCGCCCTTGGACGACGCGGTGTGCGGGGTGCCCTGCACCAGCTGGAACATCCCGCTGCGCAGGATCTCGCCCTTGATGTCGCCAGTGAACTTGCGCAGTTCGCCCTGCTCGATATAGCTGCTGGTGGCTTCCATCTCGTCGTAGCTCGAGGAAGCGCTGGCGCTGTAAGGGTTCGCCTGGAAGTTGCTCTGCGCTGAGACGGTGTGGATGTATTCCTCCACCCGCTCCTGGTATGCAAGGTCGGTCACTGCGACTTTCGGGGCCGCCTGCGCGCCAAATGCGCAGGCCAGGGCCATGATGCCTATCCATGTGCGCATGGCTTAACGCTCCGTGGTCTTGCGGATTTCTTTTTCGTCCATCCACTCGGCCAGACCGCTTTCGACGTCGATCAATTGCAGGCTGAATTTGTAGAAGACGTCCTTGTAGTCGCTGCTGCGCTTGACGATCGAGCTGATGGAGCCTTCGAGGCGGTACTTGGCAGCGATCATGTTGCCGGTCTTGGCCACGGTGCTTTTCTTGTACAGGCCGCTCTGGTTCTGCAGCTTGAGCTGATCGACCTGGCTGTCCATGGCGGTGTTGTCGCTGGCGAAGCGAGCAGCGCCGGTCTTCATCAGCTGGGTCTTGATGCTGGTGGTGATTTCACGGGTGTCGATGTATTCGCTGGTCTTGTTCTTCACGTCATAGACCTGGACCACCGGGCGACCCTGCAGGATGCCGGACTGGGCCAGGGAGCGGGTCATGGACTCGGCGATCATTTGCAGGTCGGTGGAACCGAACTCGTTGGTCACGGTTTCCACGGCCTTGGTGTCGCCGTAGCTGATGTTCTTGTTGCCCAGGACCGGCGAGTTGTTGGCGCAACCGCTGACCAGCAGGGCGGCGAGGGCGATGGAGGAAATGCGTACGAACATGTGGGTGCTCTCGAAAACTGAATGAAATGGGGCTAAGGCTTGATGCCGATCAGTAAAGGAACTTGTGCCGGCGATCCCCGTGGCGAGGGAGCTTGCTCCCGCTGGGTCGCGAAGCGGCCCCAAGATCTTGCGGTCGCTGCGCAACCGAGCGGGAGCAAGCTCCCTCGCCACAGGTCTGGTGTTGGCTTGACCGACCGGGATCAGGCTCAAGGGGTATTGATTTCCAAACGGAAATCCACCGCCTTGGGGGTCGGTGCGATGGCCGGCAGGAAGCTGGTCTGTTCGCCGTACAGCGTCAGGCTTTTCCAGGTTTCTTCCTCGGCGATCGGAAAGCCTTCCGGCCCGAGCCAGGCAAAGCGGTAATACATCGTCTTGTTGTTGTAGCTGGTATTGCTCAACTGGACATTGACGGTCATGTAGCCGTTTTCCCGGGCCACGCGCATGGCGCCGACCACAATGTTCTTGGTCTTGCCCATCGCCACGACCTTGCTGGCGGCGCTGCCCGGCTCCGGTGGTGGCGGGGTGGCGCAACCGGCCAGCAAGGCCAGGGCGCCGACGGCGATCAGTTTTAAACGCATGTGAACAAGACTCCGTTCTTAAGGTTGCTTGAGGGCAATGGCGGTCGGGTTGGCGCTTGGCATCACCTGGGCCGCCAGGCCACCGGCGAACACCTGATTACCCACCGCACGCAGGCTGATGACCTGGTAGCGCTGGTCGACGGTGACCTTGACCACCGAGCCGCCCACCGCGCTTGGCAAGGTGACCTGGTGCTCGCCTTTCTTCAGGCGCAGGCGCACCACCTGGGTGTAGTCGGGCAGGGTGCGCCAGGTTCGGGTATCGGCACCTTCGAGTACGGCCGAGGTGAGGCCGACGGCCAGGCCGGCCAGGGGATTGGTGTCGTTGATCTGCTTTTGCGCCACGCCACGGGTGACGGCGCGCACGGTGGTGCGCAGGATGATGCCCGGCATGTCGTCGCGCAGGGCCCGACGGGACATGGCGGTGGTGCTGTTGAGTTGGGTCAGGTCCAGCTGGCGGCCGTCGACACCGATCTGGCCGAAGGTGGCCGTGGAAGTGTCGGGCTTGATCAGTGGGAACGACAACGGCGTGATGACCAGGTTGCCGCTGATTGGCAAAGGCAAGGGAATGCGGATCGAGTCCCGGGACGGCGCCAGGCCACTCTGCACCACGATCAGGATGTCGCTGTCGTCGCTCTTGGCGGCGGGCTTGTCGAGGTCACGCAGGGCCTGCTCCAGCAGCGGTGTGTTGGGGCGCAGTTCGGCGGCCTTGCGATAACCCGGTGCGGCCAGGTCCTTTTCACCCAGGGCTTCGTAGACGAAACCGGCCAGGTAATGGCTGAACGCGCTCTGGTAACTGTTCTTGAGGCTGACCACTTCCGGGGCATCGAGGCTGGCCACCGGGTAACCCTGAAGGTCCTTGTATTCGGTCTTGACCCCTTGTTTCTCGGCTTCTTCCTCGCGCTTGAGGTATTCCTTGTCCCGCAGGTCGGCGATCACCGCTTCGCGTTCGTGGGTCTTCTTGATCTGGGTCCGTGCGCCGTCGAAGTCATTCACCGCCAGCAGGTTCAGGGCCATCTGCGTGGTCAGCATGACCTTTTCGTAGTCGTAGCCTTCGTAGCGGCGGACTTTATCGTTGACCAGGAAACTGCCGAACTGGGCCAGGTACTTGGCCGTGTCGAGCTTGACCGCATCTTCCCACTGGGCAACTTGTTGGTCGGCGCTGTTCCAGGCGGTCTGGCTGCCGGACAGGTCGCCCTTGGCGCGCAGCAGCTCACCTTTCTCGAAGTAATACAGCAGGTCCTTGTCCTGGCTGGTGTTGTTCTTTTCCAGCAGCGTCAATGCGGCGTCGACGTTGCCGGAAGCCAGTTGCTGGTTGGTCTGGGCCAATTCGCTGTCGTAGTTGCGAAAGGCCGAACAGCCGGACAACAAGGTGATCGCACCGAGGGCGATCGGAAAAACGGCACGGGATGCCATGAACATTTCTTCCCTGAGAAACAGCCGGGGTGTGCGGGTCGGGCTGGGGCGATCCCACGGACAAGCGTTGGTACGCTGTCGGTTCCTCATAAAAAGAGGAGCTTTTATGCCATCGAATGATAAGAAGGCGGCGGGATTATAAACATGGCTCTTGGCTATGTAATGGCTTTTCAGTGTCTAAATGCCGTTTTTGTGACATCACCTCCAAAGCATGAAAATCCGATGAAAATCGGCTCCCAAGTCATATCCGCCCTTGAGCCGAAGCCATTGGAAGTGAACAATGTGTTACTTCTTATTACCAACTGAGAGTCATTCATGACTGTGCCGTTCCGTTTCCTGGCCTGGCTTCTACTGCCATTGCTCGCTTTGTGCAGCACTGCGCTGCAGGCCGACCCCCTCGAGAGTGCCCCCCAGGCGCTGCATTTGTTGGATTACATCGGGGCGGATTACCCGGCGACGGTCGAGGCGGGCAAGGTCATCGACGAGGCGGAGTACCGCGAGCAGCTGGAATTTACCCAAGCGCTGGAAGGGTTGGTCGCCGGGTGGCCGGCCAAGCCAGAAAAGACTGAGCTGGTCCAAGGCATCGGCACCCTGCGCACGGCGATCACCCAGCGCCAGGACGGCGGCGATGTTGCGCGCCTGGCGCGGCAACTGGGGGCCAAGCTGGCGGTGGCATATGAGGTCAGCCAGGCACCGGTCATCACGCCCGACCCCACCCGCGGCGCGCCGCTGTATGCGCAAAATTGCTCGGTGTGCCACGGAGCCAACGGTGCCGGCGACGGTCCTGCCGGTGTCGGCTTGGAACCGCCGCCCGCCAACATGCGGGACGCCCAGCGCCTGGATCGCCTGAGTCTCTATGCGATCTACAACACCGTCGGCATGGGCATCGAAGGCACGGATATGCCGGCCTTCGCCGATCAGCTCGACGACCGTCAGCGCTGGGACCTGGCGACCTACATCGCCAGCTTCAGCGCGGACCCGGCCGCCGCCAAAAGTGAACAGGTCTTCAACCTCGCTGACCTGGCGCGCCAGACCCCGGCCGAAGTCCTCGCCGCACAAGGCCCGGCAGCGGCGGCGACGTTCCGTGCCCAGCGTGCCCAGCCGCCGCAAGTGCAACGTGGCCCGGCGCAGTTGCTCGACTACACGGCGGCCACCCTGGATAAAAGCATCGCGGCGTACCGTGCCGGTGATCACGACCAGGCCTATGACTTGTCGGTAGCGGCTTACCTGGAAGGTTTCGAGCTGGTGGAAAGCTCGCTGGACAACGTCGATGCCAACGTGCGCAAGGACACCGAAAAGTCCCTGATGGCCTACCGTCAGTCGTTGCAGGACGGTTTGCCGGTGGAGCAGGCGGTACAGCGTCTGGACGCGGCCAAGGCCAAGTTGAAGGAGTCCGCCGGCCTGCTGGGTGGCGATGGCTTGAGCTGGTCGCTGAGCTATATCTCCGGGTTGCTGATCCTGCTGCGTGAAGGATTGGAAGCGATCCTGGTGCTGGCGGCGATCCTGGCGTTCCTGCGCAACACCGGCCAGCAGTCGGCGGTGCGCAGTGTCAACGTCGGTTGGGGGCTGGCGCTGGTGGCCGGCCTGGCGACCTGGGGCCTGGCGGCGTATGTGATTGACGTCAGCGGTGCCCAGCGTGAGCTGCTTGAAGGCGCGACGGCGTTGTTCGCCAGTGTGATGGTGCTGTGGCTGGGTGTGTGGATGCATGACCGTCGCCACGCAGCGGCCTGGCAGGACTACATCAAGAGCAGCCTGGTGGGCGGCGGTGGTCGGTTTGGTTTTGCGATCCTGGCGTTCTTCTCGGTCTATCGCGAACTGTTCGAAGTGATCCTGTTCTACGAAACCCTGTGGTTGCAAGCGGGCCCCGCCGGGCACAACGCGGTGCTGGCCGGCGGCGCGACGGCGCTGGTGTTGTTGGTGGGGTTGGCCTGGGTGATCCTGCGCGGCTCGGCGAAACTGCCCCTGGCGCTGTTTTTCAGTATCAACGCCGGGTTGTTGTGCGCGCTGTCGGTGGTATTCGCCGGTCACGGCGTGAAGGCGTTGCAGGAAGCCGGGATCTTCGGCACCCATCCGGTGGCATTCTTCGAATTCGACTGGCTGGGCATTCATGCCGATGCCTATTCGCTGGCCGCTCAAGTGGTGGCGATCCTGGCGATCATGGTGCTGTATGGGCGCAGTTGGGTGGTGGAGAAGCGTCGGGTTCAGGTTTCCTGAAAAGCGTTCGCTGCGCTCATTATCGCGAGCAAGCTCGCTCCCACAGGATGTAGGCTGTCCTTGTGGGAGCGAGCTTGCTCGCGATGCATTTTAAAGAGGAGCAACCCCAATGCGCGTATGGATCGACGCCGATGCCTGTCCCAAGGCGGCGAAAGAACTGGTGGTCAAGTTCGCCCTGAAGCGCCGGTTCGAGGTGGTGCTGGTGGCCGGTCAGCCGCAGATCAAGCCGGCCCTGGCTTGTGTGAAGCTGATCGTGGTACCCAGTGGCCCTGATGCGGCGGACGATTACCTGGTGGAACATGCCGTGCCGGGTGAGTTGGTGATCTGCAGCGACGTGCCCTTGGCCGACCGGTTGGTGAAGAAGGGCGTCGCGGCCCTGGACCCGCGCGGCAAGGAGTTCGATGCCCAGAACATGGGCGAGCGGCTGGCGGTGCGCAACCTGTTCACTGATCTGCGTGAACAGGGCCACATGGGCGGCGGCCCGGCGGCCTACAGCGAGCGAGACAAGCAGGGGTTTGCCAATGCCCTGGATCGGATCCTGACGCGCCTGACCCGATTGCCTTGAATCATGCCCAAACCTCTGTGGGAGCGAGCTCCCACAGGGTTAGTGGTGGTGGGGTCAGGCGTCGTTCTCGTGCGTCAATTCCAACACCCGATCCACCAGTTTGTTGATGCCGGAAGCCGCTTCGCTGATGTTCTGCGCCAGCATGTAGGCCGGGGTGCTGACCAGTTTGCGCGCTCGGTCTTCAACGATGTCGGTGACGGTGCACTCTTCGTGAGTACCCCCCATTTTGGTCACAGCGGCGGCAGTGTCGACGTCGTTGCCGATGGTGCAGACCACGCCCGGGCCGTAGATTTTCGCCGCCAGGGCCGGGGAGATGCAGATCAGCCCGACCGGTTTGCCGGCCTCGGCAAAGGCCTCGGTCAGCGCGAGGACCTCTGGCTGGACCGTGCAAGCCGCGCCTTCGACGGCAAAGTTGGAGAGGTTTTTCGCCGAGCCAAAACCACCAGGTACGATCAGGGCGTCGAAATCCTCGGCCCTGGCTTCACGCAAGTCCTTCACGTTGCCCCGCGCGATCCGCGCCGATTCCACCAACACGTTGCGGCTCTCGGGCATTTCCTCGCCGGTCAGGTGATTGATCACATGCAACTGGGCAATGTTGGGGGCGAAGCACTGGACGTGAGCCCCACGCTGATCAAGACGCAGCAAGGTGATCACGCTTTCGTGGATCTCGGCGCCGTCATAGACGCCACAGCCGGAAAGGATCACTGCAATTTTTTTGCTCATGGGCTTTTCTCCAGATTCATGGCGTTAAATGTCTACTAATTTGTCACTCGTTGCCATAGGGGGATCGGCCAGCTACACCTAATCTGCCGACTATCTCCCTGCCTCGCATGCCCGGGTTGCGTCATGAACTTCATCCTGTATGCCGTGCCGTTCTTCTTCGTGCTGATCGCCGTCGAGTTGCTGGCCGATCGCTGGCGGGGCGTGAGCCACTACCGTGTGGCCGACGCGATCAACAGCTTGAGCACCGGCGTGCTGTCGACCACAACGGGCCTTTTGACCAAAGGCGTGGGGCTGGTGACCTATGCCTTTGCGTTGAAACACCTGGCTATCATCGAGCTGCCTGCCGACCGGGCCTGGACCTGGGTGGTTGCCTTTGTGCTCTACGACTTCTGCTACTACTGGCTGCACCGCATGGGCCATGAACGCAACATCCTCTGGGCCGCTCATTCGGTGCACCACCAGAGTGAGGACTACAACCTTTCCACGGCATTGCGCCAGACCAGTACCGGGTTCCTGTTGAGCTGGATCTTCTACGTCCCGCTCGCCGTATTGGGTGTGCCACTGGTGGTCTTCGTCAGCGTTGCGGCGTTGAATCTGCTGTACCAGTTTTGGGTCCACACCCAGCACATTCCCAAGCTCGGCTGGCTGGAGTGGTGCTTCGTGACGCCGTCCAATCATCGTGCCCACCATGCACAGAACCCTCTCTACATGGATCGCAACTACGGCGGGGTGTTCATTATTTGGGACCGTCTGTTTGGCACCTTCCAGGAAGAAGACGTCAACGAACCGGTGATTTTCGGCGTGACCACGCCGCTGGAGAGCTGGAATCCGTTGTGGGCCAACCTGCAGTTTTATGCGCAGCTGTGGGCCGATGCCAGGCGGGCCGGGCGTTGGTGGGACAAGCTGCGGATCTGGTTCATGCCCACCGGTTGGCGTCCGGCGGACGTCGCGGCCAGGTACCCGCTGAACAAGTCGGACTTGAGCCAGTTCCGCAAATTCGACGTGCCGTTGGATGTTCGCCAGCAGTGGTACGTGGGGCTGCAGTTCTGCGCCTACATTGCCTTGGGCAGTTATCTGATGAACCTTGAAGCCAGCCTGCCGGTCGTCGCCCTGATGCTGGGTTGGGGCGCGGTGGCGTTCGGTCTGTTCGTGTTGGGCGTGGCCCTGGAGAATCGCCCGTGGGCGTTGCGGCTGGAGCTGTTGCGGCTGGCCTCGAACCTGCCGCTGGTATGGCTGGCGCCACTGGCCGGGTTGTGGCCGGCCAACCCTGTGGCCTGGGCCGGGCTGCTCAGCTACAGCCTGCTCAGCGGCATCGGGCTATATTGCTGCCGTACCCGGTTTACTCGGTTGGCGTCGTAGGTTCGCCGGACCTGGCTTGCTCCAGGCGCTCGGCTTCGAGGACTTTCCTGGCCAGGCGTGCATTCTTGATGCGTCGGCGCAGCCACAAGACCAGGCCCAGCACCAGCAGTGCGCCGAGTACCCACAACTCATACTTCTTGATGCTGCCCAGCATGCCTTCGAGCACTGCGCCAAAGTGGTACGCGGCCGCAGCCAACGCCGTGGCCCAGATCGCCGCACCGATGCCGTTGAGCAGCAGGTAGCGACCCGGCGGATAGCCTGACAGACCGATCGCCACCGGCATCACCGTGCGCAGGCCATAGACGAAACGGAAGCTCAGGACCCAGATGTCCGGATGCCGGCGGATGTGCTCCAGCGCCCGATCCCCCATCAACTGCCAGCGTGGCTTGCGGGCCAGCAGCTTGCGCCCGTGCTTGCGTCCCAGGAAATACCACAGCTGATCGCCCGCGTAGCTGCCGCAGAACGCCACGACGACCACCAGGTTGATGTCCATGTAGCCACGGAACGCCAGGAAACCTGCGAGCACGAGGATAGTTTCGCCTTCGAAGAACGTGCCGATAAACAGGGCCAAGTAGCCGAAGTCATGCAGAAATTGTTGGAGCATTGTCTGGGTGCTGGCGAAATGAACGCGCAGCCTAACCCTTCAGGCACATTCAGGAAAGTATCGAAATGTGTCTCGACGTGAACAATTCCTACAATGACAATAACTGCGACGACAGGACGCAGGTGCACATAACTGTAATGTCTTCGTCATAATGGGCGCTTATAACTGTCACGCTCGCCCGTCAGCACGGGCTCAGGAGTCTGCCGTGAGCTTTACCCCCGCCAATCGTCTGTTCCCTGCTACCCGCCTGCGTCGCAACCGTCGTGATGAGTTCTCTCGTCGGCTGGTACGTGAAAACGTGCTGACCACCAATGACCTGATCCTGCCGGTATTCGTGCTGGACGGTGAGAACCGTCGCGAAGCGGTGGCGTCGATGCCCGGGGTGGAACGCCTGACCATCGACCTGCTGCTCGAAGAGGCCGCCCACTGGGTCGAACTGGGCATTCCGGCGCTGGCGCTGTTCCCGGTCACGCCGCCGACACTCAAGTCCCTGGACGCCGCCGAAGCCTGGAACCCGGAAGGCATCGCCCAGCGCGCGACCCGCGCCTTGCGCGCGCGCTTCCCGGAGCTGGGGGTGATCACCGACGTGGCGCTGGACCCGTTCACCACCCACGGGCAGGACGGTATCCTCGATGAAGAAGGCTACGTGCAGAACGACATTACCGTCGATGCACTGGTCAGGCAGGCCCTGTCCCACGCCGAGGCCGGCGCCCAGGTCGTGGCGCCGTCGGACATGATGGACGGGCGCATCCAGGCGATCCGCGAAGCCCTCGAGGTGGCCGGTCACGTCAACGTGCGGATCATGGCCTACTCGGCCAAGTACGCCAGCGCCTATTACGGTCCGTTCCGCGACGCGGTCGGCTCGGCCCTGAACCTGGGCAAGGCCAACAAGGCCTCTTATCAGATGGACCCGGCCAACAGTCAGGAAGCCTTGCACGAAGTGGCGGCTGACTTGTCAGAAGGGGCAGACATGGTCATGGTCAAGCCTGGCATGCCCTACCTCGACATTCTTTGCCGGGTCAAAGACGAATTCAAAGTGCCGACCTTTGTTTATCAGGTCAGCGGCGAATACGCGATGCACATGGCCGCGATCCAGAACGGCTGGTTGGGCGAAGGGGTGATCCTGGAGTCCTTGACCGCTTTCAAGCGCGCAGGGGCTGATGGCATCCTGACTTACTTTGCCGTGCGCGCCGCCCAATTGTTACGAGAGCAGAAATAGCCTCCCAGGAACTTGCGATGAATACCGAAGGACTCTCCGAAGTTGCCGTAAAAGACGCTCAACCCGTGGTCGAGCAGATTGCCGAGACACCGCCGACGCTGGAGCCTGCTGCCCCAGCTGTCGTCGAGCCCGCACCGGCCCCGGCGATTGTGATTCCCAACCTGGATGACAGCAGCCTGTACATCCATCGGGAGCTGTCGCAACTGCAGTTCAACATCCGCGTGCTGGAGCAGGCGCTGGACGAGTCCTACCCGCTGCTGGAGCGGTTGAAGTTCCTGCTGATCTTTTCCAGCAACCTGGATGAGTTTTTCGAAATCCGCGTCGCCGGGCTGAAGAAGCAGATCACCTTCGCCCGTGAACAGGCCGGTGCCGACGGCCTGCAACCGCACCAGGCCCTGGCGCGCATCAGCGAGCTGGTCCACGGCCATGTGGACCGGCAATACGCGATTCTCAACGATATCCTGTTGCCGGAGCTGGAAAAGCACCAGGTGCGCTTCATCCGCCGGCGCTACTGGAACACCAAGATCAAGACCTGGGTGCGCCGCTATTTCCGCGACGAGATCGCACCGATCATCACGCCGATCGGTCTCGATCCGACGCACCCGTTCCCGCTGCTGGTCAACAAGAGCCTGAACTTCATCGTCGAGCTGGAGGGCATCGACGCCTTCGGTCGCGATTCCGGCCTGGCGATCATTCCGGCGCCACGCCTGCTGCCGCGGATCATCCGCGTGCCGGAGGACGTCGGTGGCCCTGGCGACAATTATGTGTTCCTGTCGTCGATGATCCACGCCCATGCCGATGACCTGTTCCAGGGCATGAAGGTGAAAGGTTGCTACCAGTTCCGCTTGACGCGTAACGCCGACCTCTCGGTGGACACCGAGGACGTCGAAGACCTGGCCCGCGCCCTGCGCGGCGAGCTGTTCTCCCGTCGCTACGGTGATGCGGTGCGCCTGGAGGTGGCCGATACCTGCCCGAAACACCTGTCCGATTACCTGCTCAAGCAGTTCAACCTGCATGAGACCGAGTTGTACCAGGTCAACGGCCCGGTCAACCTGACCCGACTGTTCAGCATCACCGGCCTGGACAGCCATCCGGAGCTGCAATATCTGCCGTTCACGCCGCAGATCCCGAAACTGCTGCAAAACAGCGAGAACATTTTCAGCGTGATCAGCAAGCAGGACATCCTGCTGCTGCACCCGTTCGAGTCGTTCACACCGGTGGTCGACCTGCTGCGCCAGGCCGCCAAGGATCCCCACGTCCTGGCGGTGCGCCAGACCCTGTACCGCAGCGGCGCCAACTCGGAAATCGTCGATGCCCTGGTGGACGCGGCGCGAAACGGCAAGGAAGTCACGGCAGTGATCGAATTGCGCGCGCGCTTCGACGAGGAATCCAACCTGCAACTGGCCAGCCGCCTGCAGGCGGCGGGTGCGGTGGTGATCTATGGCGTAGTCGGCTTCAAGACCCACGCCAAGATGATGCTCATCCTGCGCCGTGAAGCCGGTGAGATCGTGCGTTACGCCCACTTGGGCACCGGCAACTACCACGCTGCCAACGCCCGCCTGTACACCGACTACAGCCTGCTGACCTCTGACGATGCCTTGTGCGAAGACGTCGGCAAGCTGTTCAGCCAGTTGATCGGCATGGGCAAGACCCTGCGCATGAAGAAACTGCTGCATGCGCCGTTCACCCTGAAAAAGGGCATGCTCGACATGATCGCCCGGGAAACGCAGTTCGCCTTGGACGGCAAACCGGCCCACATCATTGCCAAGTTCAACTCGCTAACCGACCCGAAGATCATTCGTGCGTTGTACAAGGCCAGCCAGTCGGGCGTGCGCATCGACCTGGTGGTGCGTGGCATGTGCTGCCTGCGGCCGGGCATTGCGGGGGTGTCCCACAACATCCATGTACGCTCGATCATCGGGCGCTTCCTGGAGCATACGCGGGTGTTCTACTTCCTCAACGGCGGTGAGGAGCAGATGTTCCTGTCCAGTGCCGACTGGATGGAGCGCAACCTCGACAAACGGGTCGAGACCTGCTTCCCGGTGGAAGGCAAGAAGCTGATCCTGCGGGTCAAGAAGGAGCTGGAAAGCTACCTCACCGACAACACCCACAGCTGGAGCCTGCAGTCGGATGGTCGCTACATCCGCAACACCCCGACCGGCAACCAGAACCCGCGCAGTGCCCAGGCGACGTTGCTGGAGCGCTTGAGCAGCCCGGTGTTGGCGGTTCGTTAAGGTTGGGGTGATGCAGTTCTGATGGTTTAAGGATATCTGTGGCGAGGGGATTTATCCCCGCTGGGCTGCGAAGCAGCCCTGAAACCTGCGGGCCAGTTGTGTCAGGTTGATTACCTTCCAACTCTTTGGGGCCGCTTCGCGGCCCAACGGGGATAAATCCCCTCACCACAATAGATCTGGGTTGTGGCGGGGCTTAGTGAATGTTCAGCACAATCCCGACCCGGGTGAGCCAGTCGGCTTCCTGGGCGAAGTCGGCCTGGGTCAGCTGGTTTTCTTCCAGCCATCCGTCGGGGAACATCACGTCCAGTTGATCGCCGTCGGCATGCAGGGCCACCTGGGGCATTTCCTGGGTGCCACGGATGTGATGGAACAGGATCGCGAAGCGCAGCAGCACGCACAGGCGAATCAGCTTGATGCCGTCATCGCCGAACTCGGCAAACTTATCCTTGGGAATATTGCGTCGGTGGCCGCGCACCAATAGCGCGAGCATTTGCTGGTCTTCCCGGGAAAACCCCGCCAGGTCCGAATGCTCGATCAGGTAGGCGCCATGCTTGTGGTAGTGATAGTGGGCGATGTCCAGGCCCACTTCATGGACCTTGGCGGCCCAGCCCAGCAATTCGCGCCAGACTCCGTCGTTAAGGTCCCAATCGTCGGCCACCTGGTCGAAGGCATGCAGTGCCTTGCGTTCGACCCGTGCGGCCTGCTCCAGGTCGACGTGATAACGCTCCATGAGCGAGCCCAGGGTGCGCTCGCGCACGTCTTCGTGATGATGACGCCCCAGTAGGTCATACAACACGCCTTCGCGCAGGGCGCCTTCACAGTGGTCCATGCGGTGCAGTTCGAGGGCGTCGAAAATCGCCTCGAGGATCGCCAGGCCCGCGGGGAAAATCGCCCGGCGGTCGGGCTTGATGCCTTCGAAGTCGATCTTGTCGGCATCGCCGAGCTTGAACACCCGTCGCTTGAGCCAGGCCAAGCCCTCGGCATTGACCTCGCCGGTGCCATGCCCGCCGGCCTTGAGGGCCAGGCCAATGGCGCGAATGGTGCCCGAGGAGCCAATGGCTTCATCCCACGTCAGGCGGTGCAGGGCGTGCTCGATGCTCATGATCTCCAGGCGCGCCGCCGTATAGGCCTGGGCATAGCGGGCCGGGGTGATCTTGCCGTCGCGGAAATAACGCTGGGTGTAGCTCACGCAGCCCATCTGCAGGCTTTCGCGCAGCAGCGGTTCGAAGCGCTGGCCGATGATGAATTCGGTACTGCCGCCACCGATGTCCGCCACCAGGCGCTTGCCTGGGGTGTCGGCCAAGGTATGGGAAACGCCCAGATAGATCAGGCGAGCCTCTTCACGGCCGGAAATGACTTCTACCGGATGCCCGAGGATTTCTTCAGCACGGCGGATGAACTCGCCACGGTTGCGCGCCTCGCGCAGGGCGTTGGTGCCCACGATCCGCACCGCGCCCAAGGGCATACCATTGATCAGTTGGGCAAACCGCTTGAGGCAGTCAAGCCCGCGCTGGATGGATTCTTCGCTCAGCTGGCGTTCTTCGTCGATACCGGCGGCCAGTTGGACTTTCTCGCCGAGCCGCTCAAGAATGCGGATTTCCCCGTTCTGGGCCTTGGCGACGACCATGTGGAAACTGTTGGAGCCCAGGTCTATGGCGGCGATCAGGGACAGATTCTTGGCTTGGGATGGCGGCATGGTCAAAAAGTCTCGGTCGATAACCTTACCATCCTGCCACGATCGACCGCCTACGCCAACGCACCTGAACCAAACCCTTGAGCCAGAGCAGTTCCCTGTGGCGAGGGAGCTTGCTCCCGCTGGGCTGCGAAGCGGCCCCAAAGCCATTCAACGCGGTCCATCAGGAAAACTCGGCTGGCCGGTTTTACGACTGCTGCGCAGCCGAGCGTGAGCAAGCTCCCTCGCCACAAGAGCTTTTTGGCTGAGAAAATCAGGCCGGCTCGACGGTCCCGATAAAGTTCGCCAGCTCCGCCGTCTGCGGATTGGCAAACAATATCTTGGGATCCCCCACCTCATGCACCTTGCCCTGGTGCATGAACACCAGTTTGTCGCCGACCTCCCGGGCAAAACGCATTTCATGGGTGACCATGATCAGCGTCATGCCTTCCTTGGCCAACTGCCGCACCACGCTGAGCACTTCATTGACCAGCTCGGGGTCCAGGGCCGAGGTGATTTCGTCGCACAGCAGCACTTTCGGCGACATCGCCAGCGCCCGGGCGATCGCCACCCGCTGTTGCTGACCACCGGACAAGCGGTCGGGGAAGGCATCGAATTTCTCGCCAAGCCCGACCCGTTCCAGCATCTGCCGCGCCAGCACGGCCGCCTTGGCCTTGGGCACTTTTTGCACTACCTGTGGCGCCAGCATGACGTTCTCGCCGACCGTCAGGTGCGGGAACAGGTTGAACTGCTGGAACACCATCCCGACTTTCTGGCGCAGGCTGCGCAGGTCGGCGCGGGCCGCATCGAGGTATTCGCCGTCGACTTCGATCACGCCATCATTGATCGATTCCAGGCCATTGAGAGTGCGCAGCAAGGTGGATTTGCCCGAGCCGCTGCGGCCGATGATCGCCACCACCTGGCCTTCCTCGACACTCAGGTCGATGCCCTTGAGCACGTGATGATCGCCGTAGTATTTATGCAGGGCGGTAATTCTAAGCAGAGGCATGCAGTCTCCTTTCCAGGTAGCGCGCACTGAGGGACAAGGGGTAGCAGAGCAGGAAATAACCGAGGGCGACCAGGCCATAGACCATGAACGGCTCGAACGTGGCATTGGCGAGCATGCCGCCGGTCTTGGTCAGTTCGGTAAAGCCGATGATCGACGTCACGGCCGTGCCCTTGACCACTTGCACCGAAAAGCCCACGGTCGGCGCCACGGCGATGCGCAGGGCCTGGGGCAGGATGACGTAGCGCAACTGCTCCAGCGGGTTGAGGGCCAGGCTCGCCGAGGCTTCCCACTGGCCGTGGGAGATCGAGTCGACACAACCGCGCCAGATCTCCGCCAGATAGGCGCTGGTAAACAGCGTCAAGGCAATCGCCGCCGCCATCCACGGCGAAATCTCTACCCCGGCCAGGGCCACGCCGAAGAACACCAGGAACAGCTGCATCAACAGCGGTGTGCCTTGGAACAGCTCAATGTAGGTCCGGGCGATGTTGCGGGGCAGGGCGCTCTTGGAGATGCGCAACACCATGATCAGCAAACCGATCACGCCGCCACCGATAAACGCCACCAGCGACAACGCCAGGGTCCATTGCAGGCCGGTGAGCAGGTTGCGCACCACGTCCCAGAAAGTGAAATCGCTCATCGGCCGCTCCCGTTGCTGCTCTTGTACAGGCAGCGGCGGCCCACCCAGTTCAGGAACTGGCGGATCAACAGCGCCATGCACAAGTAGATGAGCGTGGTCAGCGCATAGGTTTCGAAGGCGCGGAAGTTACGTGACTGGATGAAGTTGGCGGCAAAGCTCAACTCCTCGGTGGCGATCTGCGAACACACCGCCGAGCCGAGCATCACAATGATGATCTGGCTGCTCAACGCCGGCCAGACCTTGCCCAATGCCGGCAGCAGCACAACGTGGCGGAAGGCCTCGAAGCGGCTCATCGCCAGGGCCGCGGCCGCTTCCAGTTGCCCCCGCGGGATCGCCTGGATGCCGGCGCGGATGATCTCGGTGGAATAGGCGCCGAGGTTGATCACCATCGCCAGCACCGCCGCCTGCCATTCGGAAATCTGCAGGCCCAGGGACGGCAAACCGAAGAAGATGAAAAACAGCTGCACCAGGAACGGCGTGTTGCGGATCAACTCCACGTATACGCCGAAGATCGCCGCGAACGGGCGAATGTTCCACGCCCGCACCACGGCCCCGACGATGCCTAGGCTGACCCCGAGCAACGTACCGATGGCCGTCAGTTCCAGGGTGAACAGCGCGCCGCGCAACAGCAGCTCGGTGTTTTGCACCACCGGCAGAAAATCGAACTGATAAGCCATGCTCAGCCTCTCAAGCGACGGTCAGAGATCGGCCGGCAGCGGCTGCTTGAGCCAGGTCTGGGAATTTTTCTCCAGGCTGCCATCGGTCTTGGCGGTGGCGAGGATCTGGTTGACCTTGTCCAGCAGCGCCGGCTCGTTCTTGTTCACGCCCACGTACACCGGCGAGTCCTTGAGTTTCACCTTCAGGGCCGGAACACGCTTGGGGTTGCGTTCGCTGATGGCGACCATCACCACGTTGCCACTGGCGATCAGGTCCACCTGACCGGCCAGGTAGGCGGCGATGGTCGAGTTGTTGTCTTCGAAGCGCTTGATGGTGGTGCCTTCGGGGGCGACCTTGGTCAGCTCGATGTCTTCGATGGCGCCACGGGTGACGCTGATGGTCTTGCCCTTGAGGTCGTCCAGGTTGTTGATGGCGGCGTCAGGCGGACCGAACACGGCCAGGTAGAACGGTGCGTAGGCGCTGGAGAAGTCGATGACTTTTTCCCGCTCCGGGTTCTTGCCCAGGCTGGAAATCACCAGGTCGACCTTGCCGGTGGTCAGGAAGGGGATGCGGTTGGTGCTGTTGACCGGTGTCAGTTCAAGCTTGACCTTGAGCTGGTCGGCCAGCAGTTTTGCGGTGTCGATGTCCAGGCCGCGGGGTTTCATGTCCGGGCCTACCGAACCGAATGGCGGGAAGTCCTGGGGCACGGCGACCTTGAGGGTGCCACGCTTGACCACGTCTTCCAGGCCATCGGCGTGGGCGGGTAGCTGACAGAGCATCAGGCTGGCAAACAGAGCTGTGAGCAGGGCGCTGCAACGCTGAATCATGGCGAATCTCCGCAATCGGTGATGTGATTTCTGCGTTCGGACAGAGCACAGGCCATGCCAAGGCGACTTTTCAGCGGCCCAAGCCGCGGTTTTGCTGGCGGAGGGCGGTCTTACTGGTCTGAACAGTCGCGGCGTTTTTCGCACCGTTATCGGGCGTCGGTATTTGTCGCCGAACCCTGCTGGGGCACGACTTGCCGGGCGCGGCGAATAGCTTTACAACTAGCCGCTCACTGGCCCGGTTCGTCTAAAAAATCATGAATTCCATCGCTCGCGCCGTTCCTGAAGTGGCCCTGCAAGCCATTCGCAAACTGATCGTCGATGAAGGCTTCGGCCCGGGCGATGCGCTGCCGTCGCAACGGGACCTGGCGCTGCAACTGGGGGTGAGTCGGGCGTCGTTGCGCGAGGCGCTGTCATCGTTGAGCGCCTTGGGGATGATCAGCGTGCAGCCGGGTAAAGGGGTCTTCGTGCAGGCACCGGTAGAGGCTCCACGCAGCGAATCGGCGCCGGGCTGGCCGTTCGCGGCCCAGGCCTCGCCAGTGGATATCTTCCAGTTGCGCTACGCCCTGGAGGGTTTCGCGGCGGGGTTGGCGGCGGTGACGCTCAGCGCCGATGAGCTGGACATGCTGCAAGACAATGTCGAAGCCATGCGACGGGAATTGAAGATCGGCGACTTCGACGCCGCCGCGCGGCTGGATTTCGAATTTCATCGGCGCATCCTGCTGGCCAGCGGTAATCAGGCGATGCTGAGCATTCTCACCGCCAGCGCCGAGATCTTCCTGGAAAGCCAGAAACTACCGTTCATCAGGGCGGAGCGGGCGATGGAAACGTGGCAGGAGCATCGCAAGATCCTCCGCGCCTTGGCTCGCCGCGCTTCGGGCGCTGCGCAAAAAGCCATGCAGGAACATGTACGTAACGCGGCGTTGCGTACCGGGATTGCCTTCGTCGCCCCCGTCGCTTCGTGAGTTGAGCCATACCCAAATACGTCTTTCGTCATAGCGAGACTCAATCAACTGCGGCTTCCTGAACCCCGGAAGGGCCGCTATCATGGGCCACGTTTTTTTGCTGACAACCCCGGAGATTTCCATGAGCAGCGATCTGATCAAACACGTTACCGACGATAACTTCGACGAAGAAGTACTCAAGGCGGAAGGCCCGGTACTGGTCGACTATTGGGCAGAGTGGTGCGGTCCGTGCAAAATGATCGCCCCGGTCCTGGACGAAATCGCTACCACTTATGAAGGCAAGCTGACCGTTGCCAAGCTGAACATCGACGAAAACCAGGAGACTCCGGCCAAGCACGGCGTACGCGGTATCCCGACCCTGATGCTGTTCAAGAACGGCAACGTCGAAGCCACCAAGGTCGGTGCGTTGTCGAAGTCGCAACTGGCTGCTTTCCTCGACGCCAACATCTAAGCGCCGAATGCCACTGAAAAAGCCCCGCAAATCGCGGGGCTTTTTCGTTATTCAGGGCTAGACGCTTGTAAACCCAGGTGGTACATTCGGCCCCGCACTGGTTTCTCCATTGCCCCCTGCAAGCCGTCGCCGACGCTCTCCTTTCGAATAAGTACGCGATCCTGTCGCCTTCTCCGCGGCGCGGCCTCATTAAGCCAAAAGCTTAATTTCCCCCCTCCATAAATGATTACGTCATTCCTATATGAATCTGACTGAACTCAAGCAAAAGCCGATTACCGAACTGCTCGAATTGGCCGAACAGATGGGCATAGAAAATATGGCCCGTTCGCGCAAGCAGGACGTGATTTTCTCCCTGCTCAAGAAGCACGCGAAAAGCGGCGAGGAAATCTCCGGTGATGGCGTGCTGGAGATTCTCCAGGACGGCTTCGGCTTCCTTCGCTCCGCAGACGCTTCCTATCTCGCCGGCCCGGACGATATCTACGTCTCGCCGAGCCAGATCCGTCGCTTCAACTTGCGCACCGGTGACACCATCGTTGGCAAGATCCGCCCTCCGAAGGAAGGCGAGCGTTACTTCGCCCTGCTCAAGGTCGACACGATCAACTTCGACCGTCCGGAAAACGCGAAGAACAAGATTCTCTTCGAGAACCTGACCCCGCTATTCCCGACCGTGCGCATGAAGATGGAAGCCGGCAACGGTTCCACCGAAGACCTCACCGGTCGAGTCATCGACCTGTGCGCACCCATTGGCAAAGGCCAGCGTGGCTTGATCGTGGCGCCGCCGAAAGCGGGCAAGACGATCATGCTGCAGAACATCGCGGCCAACATCGCCCGTAACAACCCTGAAGTTCATCTGATCGTGCTGCTGATCGACGAGCGTCCGGAAGAAGTGACCGAGATGCAGCGCACCGTGCGCGGCGAAGTGGTCGCCTCGACGTTCGACGAGCCGCCGACCCGCCACGTGCAGGTTGCCGAAATGGTGATCGAGAAGGCCAAGCGCCTGGTCGAACACAAGAAGGACGTGGTGATCCTGCTGGACTCCATCACTCGTCTGGCCCGTGCCTACAACACCGTCATCCCGAGCTCTGGCAAGGTGCTGACCGGTGGTGTCGATGCCCACGCGCTGGAAAAACCGAAGCGTTTCTTCGGCGCCGCGCGAAACATCGAGGAAGGCGGTTCGCTGACCATCATCGCCACCGCGCTGGTTGAAACCGGCTCGAAGATGGACGAAGTGATCTACGAGGAATTCAAGGGCACCGGCAACATGGAGCTGCCTCTGGATCGTCGTATCGCCGAGAAACGTGTCTTCCCGGCCATCAACATCAACCGTTCCGGCACACGCCGCGAAGAGTTGCTGACCGCCGATGACGAATTGCAGCGCATGTGGATCCTGCGCAAGCTGCTGCATCCGATGGATGAAGTCGCCGCCATCGAGTTCCTGGTCGACAAGCTGAAGACGACCAAGACCAACGACGAGTTCTTCCTGTCGATGAAACGCAAGTAACACCCAGCATGTTTCAAAAAAAGGACGCCCCGAACAGGGGCGCCCTTTTTTTTTCGTGGCTTTGTATCAAAAAAGACAACTTTACCAAGCCGGTAGTGTCCGTGCTTGCATCATCTTGTAAAACGACAAGGATCGTTATGCGCACGTTCGGCAGCCGCCGTGACATCGACGGTTTGAGGGCCCTGGCCGTTATTCCTGTGGTGCTGTTTCACTTCGGCTTCAGCACATTCAGTGGTGGCTTTGTCGGTGTTGACGTTTTTTTCGTCATTTCCGGTTTCTTGATAACCAGCATCCTGTTTCGCGAGATCAGTGCGCAGCGTTTCAGCTTCGTCGATTTTTGGGCGCGCCGTGCCCGGCGAATCATTCCGGCCTTGAGCGTGGTGCTGGTGGCAACGCTGGCCCTGGGCTGGTTGCTGCTGACGGCCAAGGATTTTTCGGAGCTGGGTAGGGCGGTTCGTTATCAGGCGCTGTTCATTTCCAATATCTTGTTCATGCGTGAGGACGGTTACTTCGAGCCCGCGTCGGACCTCAAGCCCTTGCTCCACACCTGGTCCCTGGCGGTTGAAGAGCAGTACTACATCTTCTTTCCGCTGTTGATGGTGTTGTTGATGCGCCACGTTCGCCATTGGCGCTGGATGCTGTTTGCCGTGCTGCTGGTTTCTTTCGGACTGAATGTCGCCTCTATCGACCGCAAGCCTGACTTCGTCTTCTTTTCGCTGCCGACTCGGGCCTGGGAATTGTTAAGCGGCGCAATGCTCGCGGTGTGGCCTGCATCGAAACAGCCGGTGAGACCATGGCTCTGTCAGCTCGCGGGTGTGGCCGGGCTGGCTGCTGTCCTGGTGGCGGTTTTCACTTTTGACAAGGCCACTCGATTTCCGGGTTGGGCCGCCTTGCTGCCGGTGCTTGGCACCACTGCGCTGATCTGGTCCGGTGCCCAGGGTTCGACCTGGGTGGCTCAGGCACTCAGTGCCAGGGTGCTCGTCTGGGTTGGCCTGCTGTCCTATTCCTTTTATCTGTGGCATTGGCCGGTCTATGTCTATGCCAATGCCATTTCGATCGACGGTATCCAGGCTTGGGAGGCGGCGGGCTGGATTCTGCTGGCGCTGGGCCTGGCCTGGTTGAGCTGGCGTTTCGTCGAGCTTCCGTTTCGTGAAAAGCGTGTGCTGGTCGCACGCAAGCCGATGCTGGCCGCCGGTTTGCTGGCGATGGTTGCCCTGGCGGTGACGGGGTCAGTGGTGCGCTCGGCCGATGGTTTTCCCCAGCGCCTTACGGGCAAGGCCCTGGAATATGCTCAGGCGCGAGAGTGGCGGGCCGGGCAAATGAAATGCATGTCAGCGAATTCGGACAAGAACCTGGACAAGGCGTGCTTGATCGGCAGGAACAAAGAGGCGCCGGCGACTCAACTGTTTTGGGGCGACAGCCATGCCGCCGCATTGTTGCCGGCGATTGAAACCGGTGCTGCCCCCGAAGGGCGCCCGGTATGGCTCTACAGCTTGAGCGGTTGCCCGCCGATCCTGAGCGACGCCCCCCGACAGCGATGCAAGGACTTTAACGAACGGACCATGGATCAGGTTCGTCGCCTGCAGATCAGCGACGTGGTGCTCGCGTCCAACTGGAGTCTTTACGTCTACGGTCGTGAGAACGGTGATAAAGAGTTGTTGCTCAACCCTCGCGACAATACCGCCGAGGCCGAAACACGTCTGGCCGCGGCGCTCAAGGCGCGAGTGGCAGCGATAAGGGCAGCAGGCGCGCAAGTCTGGTTGTTCAAGGAGGTACCGTTGCAGCACAAGGGCGTTGTCAGCCGGTTGGTGAGCCTGGCCCGGGTCGGGCGTTCGACCGAGGGCTTGGGGCGCCCGCTTCAGGAGCACTTGTCCCGCCAGCGTTTCCTGAGTGGGTTGTTCGACTCGATGAGCGCCGCCGACCCCGGCGTGCATGTCATCGACCCTACCCCGCTGATGTGTGCGGGCCAAGTCTGCAGCATCGTGGTTGGTGGGTATATGCAATACAAGGACGAGGATCATCTGTCTGACATCGGCAGTGCCCGGCTGAGCCCATTGTTTGCGCCGGTGCTGGTGGGTACAACCGACAATTGATCGCTGCTGCGCACGCACGGGCTGCTGTTTGGGCGTTAGAGCAGGTAGGATGTACGCCTATTTTCGGGGTGGCATCTCAATGAAATTCAAGGATCTTCGGGATTTCGTGCAGCAACTGGAGCAGCGCGGCGAGTTGAAACGCATCCAGATTCCCATCTCTCCAGTGCTGGAGATGACGGAGGTCTGCGACCGCACGCTTCGGGCCAAAGGCCCGGCGTTGTTGTTCGAAAACCCCACGGGCTACGACATTCCGGTGCTGGGCAACCTGTTCGGCACGCCGGAGCGCGTGGCTCTGGGCATGGGCGCCGAAGCGGTCAGCGAACTGCGCGAAATCGGCAAGCTGCTGGCGTTCCTCAAGGAACCCGAGCCGCCGAAAGGCCTGAAGGACGCTTGGTCCAAGCTGCCGATTTTCCGCAAGATCATTTCCATGGCGCCGAAAGTCGTCAAGGACGCTATCTGTCAGGAAGTGGTGATCGAGGGCGACGATGTCGACCTGGCCATGCTCCCTGTGCAGACCTGCTGGCCGGGCGACGTAGGACCACTGATCACCTGGGGCCTGACCGTCACCAAGGGCCCGAACAAGGATCGCCAGAACCTGGGCATCTATCGTCAGCAGGTAATTGGTCGCAACAAGGTCATCATGCGCTGGCTGAGCCATCGGGGCGGAGCACTGGACTACCGTGAGTGGTGTGAAAAACACCCCGGCCAGCCATTCCCGGTGTCGGTGGCCCTGGGTGCGGACCCGGCGACCATCCTCGGCGCGGTCACGCCCGTGCCCGACAGCCTTTCCGAATATGCGTTCGCCGGCCTGTTGCGCGGCAACCGCACCGAACTGGTGAAGTGCCGCGGCAACGACCTGCAAGTGCCGGCCACCGCCGAGATCATCCTTGAAGGGGTGATCCATCCTGGCGAAATGGCCGATGAAGGGCCGTACGGCGACCACACCGGTTACTACAACGAAGTCGACAGCTTCCCGGTGTTTACCGTCGAGCGCATCACCCATCGGATCAAGCCGATTTACCACAGCACCTATACTGGCCGTCCGCCCGATGAGCCGGCCATTCTCGGCGTGGCGCTGAACGAAGTGTTCGTGCCCATCCTGCAAAAGCAGTTTCCGGAAATCACCGATTTCTATTTGCCCCCGGAAGGCTGTTCGTATCGCATGGCCGTGGTGACCATGAAGAAGTCGTATCCGGGGCACGCCAAGCGGGTGATGCTCGGTGTCTGGTCGTTTTTGCGACAGTTCATGTACACCAAGTTCGTTATCGTCACCGACGACGATATCAACGCACGGGACTGGAACGACGTGATCTGGGCCATTACCACGCGCATGGACCCCAAGCGCGACACGGTGATGATCGAGAATACGCCGATCGACTACCTCGACTTCGCCTCGCCAGTGTCCGGCCTGGGGTCGAAAATGGGGCTCGATGCCACGCATAAATGGCCCGGTGAAACCACTCGTGAGTGGGGCCGGGTTATCGTCAAGGATGAAGCCGTTACCCAACGGATCGATGCCATCTGGAATCAGTTAGGAATAGATTGATGCGTGTAACCTTGCAGCCTTCCGGGGCGGTGCTGGAGATCCGGCCCGCCGAGCGGATTCTCGATGGCGCGCGGCGCCTGGGCTATGAATGCCCGCAAAGTTGCCGCAACGGCAACTGCCACGTCTGCGGCGCGTTGTTGGTGGAGGGCCGTGTGGAACAGGCGGGCGAGGTGCGCGATCACGGTGAGATCTTCACCTGCATCGCCGAGCCGCTGGAGGACTGCGTGGTGTTGTGGGATGGCGTGCTGTCGCCGGGTGAGCTACCGGTACGCAACCTGGCGTGCCAGGTGGTCGAGTGCGCCGACGTGGGGGGCGATGTCTGGCGAGTGCGCCTGCGTGCGCCGGCCGGCAAGCCGCCGCGCTATCACGCCGGGCAGTACCTGATGATCGAACGGGAAAACGGCGAAAAATCGGCCTTCTCCCTGGCCTCGGCGCCGCATTCGGGGCGCGAGCTGCAATTGCACGTGTTGGTGCGCGAAAGCAGTGCACAAGCCCTGCTGGAGCAACTGCGGCGCAACCCCAGCGTGCGTATCGAGATGCCTTTTGGCGACACGCATTTGTCCGAACTGCCCGACGGCCCGTTGGTACTGATCGCCGCCGGAACCGGCATGGCGCAGATGCACAGCCTGATCGAGCATTGCCGGGCGGCGGGTTTCAAGCACCCGGTGCACCTGTATTGGGGCGTGCGGCGGCCGGAAGATTTCTATGAAATCGAGCACTGGGACGAATGGAAAAAACTGCCGAACCTGTTCCTGCACAAAGTCGTCAGCGACTTGTGCGGCTGGGAAGGGCGCTGCGGCATGCTCCATGAAGCGGTATGCGAGGACATCAGCGATCTATCCGGCGTGCACGTCTACGCCAGCGGCTCGCCGGCCATGATCTACGCCACGCTCGATGCACTGGTCGAAGCCGGAATGGACGCCCATCAAATGCGTGCGGATGTCTTCGCCTATGCGCCGCGTACTTAAAAACTCACCCGAATCCCGTGGCGAGGGAGCTTGCTCCCGCTCGGTTGCGCAGCGACCGCAAGTTTTTTAGGGCTGCTTCGCAGCCCAGCGGGAGCAAGCTCCCTCGCCACGGGTCATATATCGCCCGATATACCTATTCGATATTTAACCCATGAGCCAGATGCCGCTATGGTATATGCCAGCGCCCCGAGCATTCATGGCATCTAATTTGCCTTGGTTCTGCCAAGCGTCAGTGTCATGACGGCGCACCATCCAGCTTGATGAATTGCGAGGAGCCCTACGCTATCGGCCATGACCGCTATCGAATCCGCCATTACCTGTGCCTTGTACCCGCCAAGGCTCGACCTGGGCCCGCAACTGACCCGTGAGCAATTGCTCGCCTCGATGCAATTGACCATGAGTCTCCACCAGGGCGGTCCGGTCTGGCTGTTCGCATACGGTTCATTGATCTGGCGGCCCGAATGCACGGCGGTGGAGCGGATGCGCGGCCGGGTCCATGGTTACCATCGCGGTTTGTACCTGTGGTCCCACGAGCATCGCGGTACACCGGAGTTGCCGGGGCTGGTGTTCGGGCTGGATCACGGCGGCTCGTGCAGCGGTTTCGCCTACCGATTGCCGGAGGAGAATCTCGAGGATTCGCTGTTTGCCCTGTGGCAACGCGAGATGCCGGTCCCGTCCTATCGCCCGCATTGGCTCAGTTGCCGTCTCGAGGATGGCAGCCGGGTGCAAGCCTTGGGGTTTGTACTGGAGCGACACCTGCCCAGCTATGCCGGCAACCTGCCGGACCATGTGCTGAGCCAGGTATTTGAAAGCGCCTGTGGGCGTTATGGCACCACTCGCGATTATGTCGAGCAGACCATCCACGCCCTGCGCAGCCACGCCATGCCAGACCGGAATCTGGAGGCGCGGCTCAAGCGCTGTAAATCAGCGCTGGATCAGGCGACCGCTTCGCGGCTCTGACTGGCGATTTGCTTGTGCCACAGGGTTGGCGCGAGGAAGGCCATCGCCAGCAGGCAAGCACCGATCAACAACACAAAACCGCCGTCCCAGCCAAAATGGTCCACGGTATAACCCATGGCGGCACTGGCCGCGACCGAACCACCCAGGTAACCAAACAAGCCGGTGAAGCCTGCGGCGGTACCGGCGGCTTTTTTCGGGGCCAGTTCCAGTGCCTGCAAACCGATCAGCATCACCGGGCCGTAGATCAGGAAACCGATGGAAACCAGGGCGATCATGTCGACGGTCGGGTTGCCGGCCGGGTTCAGCCAGTACACCAGCGTCGCTACGGTCACCAGGGCCATGAACACCATGCCGGTCAGGCCACGGTTGCCACGGAAGATCTTGTCCGACATCCAGCCGCACAGCAGCGTGCCGGGAATGCCCGCCCACTCGTAGAAGAAATAGGCCCAGGAGCTCTTGTCCACAGTGAAGCCCTTGGCTTCCTTGAGGTAGGTCGGCGCCCAGTCCAGCACGCCGTAGCGCAGCAGGTAGACAAACACGTTGGCCATGGCGATGTACCAGAGCATTTTGTTGCGCAGCACGTATTTGACGAAGATTTCCTTGGCGCTGAATTCGTTCTCGTGACTGGCGTCGTAGCCTTCCGGGTAGTCGTTCTTGTATTTCTCGATCGGCGGCAGGCCCACCGATTGTGGGGTATCGCGCATGGTCACGAAGGCGAACACTGCAACGGCAAGCGCTACTGCAGCCGGCACATAGAATGCCGCGTGCCAGTCATTGAACCAGCCCATCCCCAGCAGGAACAACGGGCCGATCAGGCCGCCGCCGACGTTGTGCGCCACGTTCCACACCGACACCACGCCGCCGCGTTCTTTCTGCGACCACCAATGCACCATGGTCCGTCCGCTGGGTGGCCAGCCCATGCCCTGGGCCCAGCCGTTGATGAACAGCAGGATGAACATCATGGTCACGCTTGACGTTGCCCAAGGCGCGAAACCGAACACGAACATCACCCCCGCCGAGACCAGCAAGCCGAAGGGCAGGAAGTAACGTGGGTTGGACCGGTCGGACACCAGGCCCATCAGGAACTTCGACAGCCCATAGGCGATGGCGATGGCCGACATGGCCAGGCCCAACTGACCACGGGTGTAACCTTCGTCGATCAGGTACGGCACGGCCAGGGAGAAGTTCTTGCGCAACAGGTAATAGCCGGCGTAGCCAATGAAGATCCCGGCGAAGATCTGCCAGCGCAGGCGTCGGTAGGTGCTGTCTATTTTTTCTTCAGGCAGGGACGCCTGATGAGCGGCAGGGCGAAAGAAAGCAAACATTCAAGGGCTCCAGGTTCTTGTTATGACTGCGGATGCGAATGTTACAGTTTCGTTACCGAAAATATCATTGGTTCTTATCGTTTAAACAGCGAAATTTTTCTGATCGAATGTTCTTAAACGAACATGTCGCTCAGGTATTGGCGAAAGCTGTTGTAGGAAATGTCGCCACAGGCTTTTTTCATGCGGTGCATCGGTGGCTAGGGGGCAGGACAGTGGGAAAGGTCCTTCACCCAAATGGGAAGTCTCGCTATTTAGCCCCAGGGCCGCGCCCTCTACCCTCTATGTCTTTGCCAGGTCTGGCATTCAGGTGAGGGGTAGGGCATGAGGTGGTGTGTCGTGATGCTGTTGTTGTGCTTGTCCGCTACGAGCGGGGCGACGGATGTGTTGTTGGTGCCCGAGCACAATCCCAAGCCGGACTACCCGACGGCCCTGCACCGGAAGGGCGTCATGGGTGTGGTCCGGGTCGGCTTCACGGTGCATGCCGATGGTCGTGTCGATGAAGTCGCGATCCTGCGCAGCGATCATCCGGATTTCGCCGAGGCCGCACGGAAGGCCGTGAGGCAATGGCGCTTCAGGCCGTGGACGGTGGACCACGAGCATCCGGCGCAGACGCACGTCGTAGCGCCCTTCGAGTTCCGCCTGGATGGCTTGCCACTGGATGCCAACAAGTGGATCAAGACCTGGAAATGCTCGGTCATCAATTCGCATGCCAGGGGACAGCCGTGGGTAGAGGATTTACTCCCGTTCCGTTACACCCGCAGTTACTTGTCCAATGTGTTTTTTGTGAAACAGCTGCCGGATGTGGAGCGTTTGGCCTTGATCGCCCGGTTCAACAGGCTCCTGCCTACGATCGTGCAGCGTTGCGGGAGTTTTCCTGCGGCACGGTATGTGCGGATGCTGCCGCAGGAGATTCGCGAGTTGCTTTAGTGCGGCTCAATAGCGGTCCGGCGCTTGAGGTCCTGACCGCTTTGACGCATTCAACGCACCTGCACAACCACCTTCCCCACCGCCTTGCGCTGCCCCAGGTCATTGATCGCCTGCGCCGCATTGCTCAGCGGGTACACCTGCGACACCAGCGGCTTGAGCTTGCCTTCGGCGAACCAACCGAACAATTGCTGGAAGTTGGCGGCGTTGTCCTGGGGCTGGCGCTGGGCGAAGGAGCCCCAGAACACGCCCACCACGGCGGCGCCCTTGAGCAGGGCCAGGTTCACCGGTAACTCGGGGATGCGTCCGCTGGCAAAGCCCACCACCAGCAACCGGCCGTTCCAGGCGATGGCGCGGATGGCCTGGTCGAACAGGTCGCCACCCACCGGATCGTAGATCACATCGGCGCCCTGGCCGTCGGTGAGGCGCTTGATTTCATCCTTCAGGCTGGTTTCGTTGTAGTTGATCAATTCGTCGGCGCCGGCCGCCTTCGCCACGGCGAGTTTTTCGGCGCTACTGGCAGCCGCGATTACCCGGGCGCCCATGGCCTTGCCGATCTCCACCGCCGCCAGGCCGACACCACCGGATGCGCCGAGCACCAGCAGGGTTTCGCCGGCTTGCAGGTTGGCCCGTTGCTTGAGGGCATGCATTGAGGTGCCATACGTCATGCTGAAGGCGGCCGCGGTGTTGAAGTCCATGGACGCAGGGATCGGCAACACGTTGTAGCCAGGTACCGCCACCTGTTCGGCAAAGCTGCCCCAGCCAGTCAGCGCCATCACCCGGTCGCCGACCTTCAAGTGGCTGACTTTCTCTCCCACGTCGCTGACGACGCCCGCCGCTTCGCCGCCGGGGGAGAACGGGAAGGGTGGCTTGAATTGGTATTTGCCCTCGATGATCAGCGTGTCAGGGAAGTTCACCCCGGCGGCATGCACGTCCAGCAGCACTTCGTTCTTCTTGGCGATGGGGCTGGCGACGTCTTCCAGCACCAGCGATTCGGCGGGGCCGAATTCTTTGCACAGCACGGCTTTCATCAGGGCTATTCCTTTGGGAGTGATGGCCGATAAGTGTAGGTGTGAGAGACAACGGGTCAACGAGCATGCCCTGCCCTGATAGCCGGCCATAAGCTTGTGCTTGAACGGCGGGGCGGTATGCTGGGCCGCAAACCGGATGAGGAATCAATTGTGAAAGCGTGGATCATGTTGATGCTGGCCCTGTCGTTGCCTGTGGCAGCGATGGCCGAAGAGGGCAAGGAAGCGAAGGAGGGTGAGGCGCCGAAGGTCAGCTACATCACCCTCAGCCCGCCCTTTGTCGGCAACTATGGGCTCGACGGTTCGGCGAAGTTGAGGGTCTACAAGGCCGATGTGGCCCTGCGCGTGACAGGAGATGCCGCAGCAGCGGCGGTCAAGGCCAATGAGCCGTTGATTCGCAACCAGTTGGTGGCGCTGTTCGCCCAGCAGACCACCGAGACCATGAACAACCTTGAGGCCAAGGAAAAGCTGCGTCAGGAAGCGTTGAAGCAGACCCAGCAGGTGATGAACGACGAAACCGGCAAGCCGATGGTCGATGACCTGTTGTTCAACAACCTGATCATTCAGTAAACCGGCTCGATCGCAGCCTTTGGCAGTGCCCGGATCTCCTGGCGCTGCCCAAGGCTGCTTTTTTTCGTCAAGACGCCAGGCTCTTCCGAAACCGGGCCAGGGCGATTGCAAAGAACAAAAGTCCGATGGCCGCCAGTGCCAGCAGGTCCGGCCAGATCACCCCAGGGCCGGCATCTCGGAACAGGATCGCCGCGCTGAGGCTGACGTAATGCGTCGAGGGCGAGCCTTGCATCACCCATTGCAACCATTGCGGCATGCTGTCCAGCGGTGTACTGCCGCCCGACAACAGCAGCATCGGAATGATAACCGGGATCGCCAGCAGGCCGAATTGCGGCGTCGAACGGGCGAGGGTGGCGAGGAAGATGCCCAGTGAGGTGCTGGCGAACAGGTAGAGTGCGGTCACCAGCAGGAAGAGCACCATGGAGCCGGCGAGTGGAACCCCCAAGGCGAACTTGACGATGATTTCCAGCGATGCCCAGGTGCACAGCACCACCACCAGCAGGTTGCTCCAGATTTTCGCCAGCATGATTTCCAGTGCCGTCAGCGGCAGCACCAGCAAGTGGTCGAGGGTGCCGTGCTCGCGCTCGCGCAGCAGCGCGGTCCCCGTCAGGATGATGGCCAGGATCGTGATGTTGTTGACGATCTGGATCACCGCCAGGAACCAGCCACCTTCCAGATTGGTATTGAACAGCGAACGCGTGGTCAGCCTCACGGGCGTTGCTTCGCTCGTTTGTGCCTGGCCGGCGTAGGTGGTCAGTTCCTGTTGGAAAATCCGTCCGATGTAGCCGGCGCCCATGAACGCCTGGCTCATGGCCGTGGCGTCGACGTTGAGTTGCAGCGTCGGTTCGCGCCCTGCGAGCAGGTCGGCCTGGAAGTTGGCGGGCACGTTGATGACAAAGGTGTAGCGGCCACTGTCCATGACCTTGTCCAGTTCGGCATAGGGCAAGGCCACTGGGTTCTGGAACTCCGGCGGTTGCAGGAGCTGGGCCAATTGGCGCGAAAGATGGCTCTGGTCTTCGTCCACTATTGCAACACTGGCGTTGTGGACGCCGATTACCGAACCTGCGGCCGGCATGTAGATCGCCACGGTGAAGGCGTAGCCCAAAAACAGCAGCAGAACGGAGTCGTACCGCAGGCTGGTCAGTTCCTTGAGCCCCAGACGCCAGATATGTGAAAGCGTGTGCATCAGGCCTCCTGCTTTTTCAGCATGATCAGGCTGAGCCCGGTGAAACCCAGGAAAAAACCGCCCAGCGCCAGGCATTGCGGCCATAGCTGGCGCAGATCCAGGGCCTTGGTGAAGGTGCCGACGGCGATATCCAGGAAGTAACCGGCGGGAAACAACTGGCCCATCACCGCAGCGGCACCCTCCAGGGACGAACGCGGCACGATCAACCCCGAAAACTGGATGGTCGGCAGGCTGGTGATAATCATGGTGCCGAGGATCGCCGCGATCTGGGTGCGGGTGAACGCCGAGATCAGCAGCCCCATGCTGGTGGTCGCCAGTACATAGAGCAGGCCGCCGATCGCTAGCGTCAGGCCGCTGCCCTTGAACGGCACACCGAACAGCCAGCGGTTCATCGCTGTCAGCAGGGCGAGGTTGATCAGGCTGACCGCCAGGTAGGGCACTTGTTTGCCGAGCAGGAACTCCAGTCGGGTCAGCGGCGTGGCGTAGAAGTTGGTGATCGAGCCCAGCTCCTTCTCCCGCACGATGCCCAGCGCCGTCAACATGGCCGGAATGAACGCCAGGATCAGCGCCATGACCCCAGGACCGATGGCGTTGACGCTGACCACGTCCTGGTTGTAACGAAAGCGCGTTTCCAGCGTTGCGCCGGGTTGTCGATTGGGCGCACGGCTGCTGAGTTCAGCCAGTTGCTCAAGGTTGGCCTGGTGCACCGCCTGGACGTAGTTGCGACTGGTCTCGGCTCGAAACGGTATGCCGCCATCCAGCCAGGCGCCCACCGTCGGTTGGCGGCCGGCGTAAAGGTCACGCCCGAAACCGGGGGGGATTTCCAGGGCCAGCTTGATCTCCGAGCGCTGCAAGCGTCGATGCAGCTCCTTCGCGTCGCTGATGATCGGTTGCTCTTCGAAGTAGCGCGAGCTACGGAACGCTTCCAGGTAGGCACGGCTTTGCGGGCTCTGATCCTGGTCATACGCGGCGAAGGCCAGTTTCTCCACATCGAGGGAAATACCGAAGCCGAAGACCACCATCATGAACAAGGCGCCCAGCAAGGCGAATGCCATCCGCACCTTGTCGCGCAGCAGCTCCTTGCCTTCCCGGCTGGCGACGGCCCACAGGCGACCGAGGCTCAGGCCGCGCCGGTCCCGGGGGGCGTCGGCACTGTCGAGGGGCACGGGGGCGGCGTCTTGCTGCGTCTCGCCCTGGGCTTTCTCCAGGCAGGTGACGAACGCGGCTTCCAGCGTCTGGCCGTTGAACTGCGCCTGCAAGGCTGCCGGCGTGTCACAAGCCAGGACCTTGCCGGCGTGCATCAGCGAAATACGATCGCAGCGCTGGGCCTCGTTCATGAAGTGCGTGGAAAGAAAAATCGTCACGTCCTGTTCGCGAGACAGCTCGATCAGCAGTCGCCAGAAATCATCCCGCGCAGCCGGGTCGACACCCGAGGTCGGTTCATCGAGGATCAGCACTTCCGGGCGATGCAACACCGCCACCGCCAGGGACAAACGCTGGCGCAGGCCCAGTGGCAGGGCGCCGGAAGGCTGGTCCGCCAGCGCTTGGAGATTGAAGCGCTGAATCAGTTCGTCGATGCGCTGGCGACTGTCCGTCGTGGGCAGGTCGAAGAGTTTGGCGTGCAGTTCCAGGTTCTGGCGCGCACTCAGTTCGCCGTACAGCGAAAAGCTCTGGGACATGAAACCCACCCGCTTGCGGGTGGCGAGATCCTTGGCGTTGACCGGGTTGCCCAGGAGCCGGGCACTGCCTTCGCTGGCGGGGATCAGCCCGGTCAGCACCTTCATGGTGGTGGTCTTGCCGCAGCCGTTGGAACCCAGGAACCCAAAGATTTCACCGCGACCAATCGCGAAACTGACCTTGTCGACGGCGGTGAAATCACCGAAGCGCAAGGTGAGGTCGTGGGCTTCGATGGCAATGTCGGCGGTGTTGGCGCTCCTGGGGGGGATCACCAGCGGCTCGACATCGCGGCCGCTGTCGCCCTGGAAATGGGTGAAGGCCGAATCGAGCTTGCCGTCTGGCGTGACTGTAGCCAGCTCGGCACTCAAACCCTTGGCGATCAAGCGACCGTTGTCGAGCATCAGGCAATGCTCGAATTGTTCGGCCTCTTCCATGTACGCGGTGGCGACCAGGAGGGTCAGTTGCGGGCGTTGCCGACGCACGTCTTCTATCAGTTCCCAGAAGCGACGCCGGGACAGCGGGTCCACGCCGGTGGTGGGTTCGTCGAGAATCAGCAGGTCCGGTTCATGGATCAGTGCGCAACACAGGCCGAGCTTCTGTTTCATGCCGCCGGACAGTTTGCCCGCCGGGCGATCGGCAAAACGCTGCAGATCGGTGGCCAGCAGCAATGTGCCCATGCGCTGTTCGCAGTCTGCCCGGGATAACCCGAACAGCGTGCCGAAGAAGCGAATGTTCTCGCGTATCGACAGGTCCGGGTAAAGGTTGCCCCCCAACCCTTGGGGCATGAAGGCAATGCGTCGGTAGAGGGTGTTGCGATGGCGTCGGTCGTCGATCGAGGCGCCGAGTACGTCCAGTTGGCCGTGCTGGAGTTTCTTCACCCCGGCAATCAGCCCCAGCAGGCTCGACTTGCCGGCACCGTCCGGGCCGATCAGGCCGCAGCGAGTGCCGGCGGGCAGGCTGAAGGCGATATCGCTCAGCGCCACCTGCTGGCCGTAGCGGTGTTCCAGGCCCGAGGCACGCAATGCCTCGCCGGCGGGGGCGCTCATTGCAAGTTGGCCGGCCAGTCGATGGGGGCGGTGCGTACATAGCCGGCGCCTGGCATGCCGGGTTTGGCCTGGGGCACTTCGCCGGGGCGGGTCAGGCGTACTTTGACGCGGAACACCAGTTTCTGGCGCTCATCACGGGTTTCGACTTCTTTCGGGGTGAACTGGGATTTGGCCGCGACGAAACTGACCTTGGCGGGTAGAGGTCGCTCGGGCAGGGCGTCGAGCAACAGTCGCGCTTCATCGCCCACCGCCAGTTTCCCCGCCACCGACGCCGGCAGGTAGAGGTTCATGTATTGGTCGTTCGGATCGATCATCAGCAACACTCGACCGCCGGCGCCCAGCACTTCACCTGGCTCGGCCAGGCGCAACTGGATCACGCCGTCGAGCGGTGCCCGCAACGTGCTGTCATCTATTTCACTGGTGAGTTGGGCCACTTGGGCCAGGGTCGCGCCGATGGCCGCATTCGCCGCCGATACCTGGGCCCGGGCGGCGTTGACCGCGGCGTTGGCGGTGTCGACGCGGGCTTGCTGCTGGTCGATGACCTGGCCGCTGGCGTAACCGCGCTTGAACAGTTCCTGGGTCCGCTTCAGCTCCTGGTGAGCGAGCAATTGTTCGCTCTGGCGCAACTGCACGTTGGCTTCGGTGGCGGCAAGGTTCTGCCGGGCCCGAGCGACTTCGGCCTCGGCCTGGTTGCGCTGGGCCTCCAGGGTGCGGGTGTCCATGCGTGCCAGCACCTGGCCCTTGATGACGTTGTCGCCTTCGTCGACCTGAACTTCGGCCAGGCGTCCGGGGGTCTTGCTGGCGATCTGGACCTCGGTGGCCTCAAGGCGACCGTTGCCCATGCTCAAGCCTTCCGGCAGGCGATCGTGGCGCGATTTCCAATAGCCGAAACCGCCGGCGGCCAGCAAAACAGTCATCAAGGCGAGGGCAAAAAAGCGAGAAGTACGATGGTTTGTCGACATGTCCGGCATCCTGCGGCTATAGCATTGAAGTCTGCCTGATCAGCGAACGACCCCGCTTGATATCCATCAACTCATTGGCGATCAGCGCAGCGCCATGACCGCTGCCCATTGTTCGGGTGTGACGGGCATCACCGACAGTCGCGAGCCTCTTTGCACCAGTGGCATTTCAGCCAGGGCGGCCTGTTGCTTGAGGTAGTCGAGCTTCAGCACGTGGGGAAACGTTTCGACGTGGGCCACGTCGATCGCGGTCCAGGGGTTTTTTTCCGGACCGGCCTTGGGGTCGAAGTAATGGCTGTCGGGTTCCAGCGCCGTTGGGTCAGGGTAGGCGGCACGGACAATCCGGCCGATCCCGGCAATGCCTGGCTCGGGGCAACTGGAGTGATAGAAAAAGAACATGTCGCCCACCGCCATGGTTCGCAGAAAGTTACGCGCCTGGTAGTTGCGAACCCCGTCCCAGCGTGCCTGGCCGAGCTTTTCCAAACCTTGGATGGATAATTCGTCGGGCTCGGATTTCATCAGCCAATAGGCCATGATTGCTACTCCTTGGCGGTGTTGAAAAAATAGTTCAGCGATTTTATGACAAACCGACAGTCGGTTGACGCCAGAGTTTGCGTGTCGGGGCCGGTTGCCGCAAAATGCCGGCCTTCCAAGCTTGACGCTGCTGCACGGCCAATAAGAAAACCGCTGCTGTCATCGTGTGTGATATGCCTTGAGGGGGGCAATCGATGAAACGCAAACCGGATTTGTTGTGGATCCTGGTCATTCTGTTCGGTCTGGGTGTCGTGACCACGGGTTACGCCCAAAGCCTGTGGGCCAACAAGACCGACGCGCCGGTGGAAATCACCCAACCCGCGGCATCGTTCAAACGCTGAACCCGCTTTCCTGGCGCCGCTGATGATCGCGGCGTCTACCCCGCGATATACCAATGCCTGTCGCTGACCGTTCCCTGCAGCGGTACGTCCCAGCTTGCCTGCGCCAATCGTTCGACTTTCTGGCATTCATGGGCCAGCCCCAGCAGCGTTGGCTTGCGCCACTGCTTGCGTCGCGCCAGATACGCCAGGCTGCGGTCATAAAAGCCGCCGCCCATGCCCAGTCGACCCCCCGCATCGTCAAACCCCACCAATGGCAACAACACCAGGTCCAGCGTCCAGACCTTGCGTTGCCGGGCGATGTTCTTGCGCGGCTCAGGAATACGAAACCGGTTGGGCTGCATTTTTTCGCCGGGGTGGATGCGCTGGAACACCATCTTGGTCTGCGGCCATGGGCTGAGCACAGGCAGGTAAGTGGCCTTGCCCCGGCGTTGGGCTTCGCGCAGCAGCAGGCGCGGATCGATCTCGCCGTCGTTGGGCAGGTAGAGGGCGATGTGCTGCGCACGGCGAAACAGCGGATGCTGGGCCAGTTGCTTGAACAGCCCGTGGGCGGCTTGCCGTTGCTGGGCGGGCGTCAGGGCGCGACGGGCCTGGCGCAGCAGGCGTCGAAGTTGCGGGCGGGGCAGCAGCGCAGGTTCGGTCATATCAATGCTTCACGCAGTGGCGATGCCACAGCGTAACCGCAAAACAGGCTGCTCAGAAATGCCTGCGCCAGAAACGACAATGCCAGTCCATATGGACTGGCATTGCCTGGAGTCAGGCTCCCCGGATGAACCGCTGTCGGCTTAGCCCTTGAACCCGAAAGTTCAAGGTGGAAGTTGCAGGGGGCGTTAAGGCTTTCCGTCAAGCGGACATGCACACCGGCCCCAACGTGCAACCCCCGTGGTTGTGCGTATCGGCTCAGGGACATCACCAACTGGCAAGCACCCCAGGGAGTGAGGCGAGTATACCCCAGGCAGCCTCGCGAATCAGCCCTTGCTGACGTCTGGATCGGTGGCGAGCACCAGATCCACCCGATCGAGCAGGTCGCGCACCTGTTCACGGGTCGAGCCGCTGACCTGCAGGTCCGGCGTATCCTGGCGATGCAGCAGGTCGTGGGTGATGTTCAAGGCGGCCATTACGGCGATGCGGTCGGCGCCGATGACTTTGCCGCTGCTGCGGATCTCGCGCATCTTGCCATCCAGGTAACGGGCGGCGCTCACCAGGTTGCTACGCTCTTCCTGGGGGCAGATGATTGAATATTCTTTGTCGAGGATCTGCACGGTAACGCTATTGCTTGAACTCATGAGTCTTGCTCCAGGGCCTTGAGGCGCGAAATCATCGATTCGACCTTACGCCGGGCGATTTCGTTTTTTTCAATGAGGTGCGCGCGTTCCTCGCGCCAGGTTTTTTCCTGAGCTAATAGGAGTCCGTTTTGGCTCTTAAGTTGCTCGACCCGGTCAATTAGCAGTTCGAGTCTGGCCATCAGCGCTTGCAGGTCGGTGTCTTCCATTGTGTCCACTGAAGATTGTGTCTGATGGAGGGTATGAGTCGCACAGCCTCTGATAGTCTTGGCGAGTCTGTCGATGTAGGATACAAGGCCTCCATTCTAGACATAGCGCCGTCTGGCGCCTAGCTGCCCATGCCCATTCAGAATTCCCCGTATCAAGCATTCGCCACCCTGCTGAGCACCAGCGGTCATCCTGTCTCGCCTGCCGAACTGCATGGCCTGCTGCTCGGTCGCAGTTGCGCCGGCGCCGGGTTCGATGCCGACGGCTGGTTGGCCGACGCCGCAGAACTGCTGGAAGGCGAGCCGGCGGACAACGTCCGCAACGCGCTTATCGGCCTGCAGGAAATGGTCAAGGGCGAGCTGACCAGTGACGACATGACCGTCGTCCTGCTGCTGCCCACTGACGACGCGCCCTTGGCTGAACGCGCCGCGGCGCTGGGCCAGTGGTGCCAGGGCTTCCTCGCCGGCTTCGGCCTGACCCGCCGCGAATACGCACTGAGCGAAGAGGCGAAGGAAGTGTTGCAGGACTTGGCCGCGATCTCCCAGGTCCAGGATGCCCTGGAAGAATCCGATGACGGCGAAAGCGACTACATGGAAGTGATGGAGTACCTGCGGGTCGCGCCATTGCTGCTGTTCACCGAGACCAAGAAAACCGATGCAGCGGCCGCCAAGCCGTCCTTGCATTAATTTTTAGAGGGAACACCGTCTGCCCATGATTCATATCCCGAAATCGGAATACAGCCGTCGCCGCAAGGCCCTGATGGCGCAGATGGAACCCAACAGCATCGCAATCCTGCCCGCCGCCGCTGTTGCGATCCGCAACCGCGACGTCGAGCACGTCTACCGCCAGGACAGCGACTTCCAGTACCTCAGCGGCTTTCCCGAGCCGCAAGCGGTGCTGGTGCTGATGCCGGGCCGCGCCCATGGCGAATACATCCTCTTTTGCCGCGAGCGCAACGCCGAACGTGAGTTGTGGGATGGCCTGCGCGCCGGCCAGGAAGGGGCGATCCGTGACTACGGTGCCGACGACGCGTTTCCCATCACCGATATCGACGACATCCTGCCGGGCCTGATCGAAGGGCGCGACCGGGTGTATTCGGCCATGGGCAGCAACCCGGAATTCGACCGGCACCTGATGGAGTGGATCAACGTGATTCGCTCCAAGGCCCACCTCGGCGCCCAGCCGCCGAACGAATTCGTTGCCCTGGATCACTTGCTGCATGACATGCGCCTGTATAAATCGGCGGCAGAAGTGAAAGTGATGCGCGAAGCGGCGCGGATTTCCGCCCAGGCGCACATTCGGGCGATGCAGGCGGCGCGTCCGGGGCTGCATGAGTTCAGCCTGGAAGCCGAGCTGGACTATGAGTTTCGCAAGGGCGGGGCAAAAATGCCGGCCTATGGCTCGATCGTCGCGGCGGGGCGCAACAGCTGCATCCTGCACTACCAGCAGAACGACGCGCTGCTCAAGGACGGCGACCTGGTGCTGATCGACGCCGGCTGTGAAATCGACTGCTACGCCAGCGATATCACCCGTACCTGGCCGGTCAGTGGCAAGTTTTCACCCGAGCAGAAGGCGATCTACGAAGTGGTGCTGGCTGCCCAGGAAGCCGCGTTTGCCCAGATCGCGCCGGACAAACACTGGAACCAGGCCCACGAAGCGACGGTGCGGGTGATTACAGAGGGGCTGGTGCGCCTTGGGCTGCTGGAGGGTGAGGTGGATGCGTTGATCGCCAGCGAAGCCTACCGGGCGTTCTACATGCATCGCGCTGGCCACTGGCTGGGCATGGACGTGCATGACGTGGGTGAATACCGCGTTGGTGGCGAGTGGCGGGTGCTTGAGGTCGGCATGACGCTGACGGTGGAGCCGGGCATCTACATCAGCCCGAACAACCGCAGCGTCGCGAAAAAATGGCGCGGCATTGGCGTGCGCATCGAGGATGACGTGGTAGTGACCAGAACCGGTTGTGAAATCCTGAGCCACGGCGTACCGAAGACGGTCGCCGACATCGAGGCCCTGATGGCCGCTGCCCGGACGCAAGCGGCATGAGCCGGGTCAATCTGGCGATCGTCGGCGGCGGCCTGGTCGGCGCGAGCCTGGCGCTGGCCCTGCAGGCCGGTGCCAAGGCCCGGGGCTGGAAGATCATGCTGATCGAGCCCTTCGCTCCCGGCAACGCCTGGCAACCGAGCTACGACGCCCGGTCCTCGGCATTGTCCTACGGTGCCCGGCAGATTTATCAACGCTTGGGTGTCTGGCAGGAGATTTCCCGCCGCGCCGAACCGATCAAACAGATCCATGTATCCGACCGCGGGCGGTTTTCCACCGCGCGTCTGTCGGCTATGGAGGAGGGCGTGCCGGCGCTGGGCTACGTGGTGGAAAACGCCTGGCTCGGCCAGTGCCTGTGGCAAGGCCTGGACCCTGAGGTGGTCAGTTGGCGCTGCCCGGCGCAGGTCACCGGCATGGAACCGCTGGTCGGCGGTTATCGCCTGACCCTCGACGACGAAACCACCCTGGAATGCGACCTTGCCGTACTGGCCGATGGCGGCCGCTCCGGCCTGCGTGAACAGTTGGGTATCGGCGTGCGCAGCCGACCCTACGACCAGAGTGCCTTGATCGCCAACATCACCCCCAGCGAAGCCCACAATGGCATGGCCTTCGAACGTTTCACCGATGACGGCCCGATGGCCTTGTTGCCGCTGCCGGAGAATCGTTGCGCGCTGGTCTGGACCCGCCAGGGCATGGACGCACAACGGCTGGCGGCCCTCGACGAGCGCAGTTTCCTCAGCGAATTGCAGGGCGTGTTCGGCTATCGCCTGGGCACCCTGAAACAGGTGGGCGTGCGACATCTGTACCCGCTGGCGCTGGTGGAGGCCGAAGAACAGGTCCGTCCGCACCTGGCGATCCTGGGCAACGCCGCCCACAGCCTGCACCCGATTGCCGGGCAGGGGTTCAACCTGTCCCTGCGTGATGCCCAGGCCCTTGCCGATGCCCTGCTCGACAGTGAAAGCGAGCCAGGGGATTTTGCCGTGTTGCAAGCCTATCGCGAGCGCCAGCGAATGGATCAGGTCCTTACCGTGGGCTTCTCCGACCAAGTCACGCGGCTGTTCGCCAGCAACCTGCCGTTGGTGTCCCTGGGCCGTAACCTCGGCCTGTTGGGTCTCGACTTGCTGCCGCCGGCCAAGCGTTGGTTCGCCCGTCAGGCCATGGGGCTGGGGACACGTCCCGATGCTTGAGGCCGGGGCTGTCACTTCTTTTCAAGGGCGACCGATGTCGCCAGCAAAACAGGCTTAGAGCATGGAATTGCGTGCAGATCTGCTGATTGTCGGCGCCGGTATGGTCGGCAGCGCCCTGGCGCTGGCGTTGCAGGACAGTGGCCTGCAAGTGCTGTTGCTCGACGGCAGCCCGATGAGCGTCAAACCCTTCGATCCCCAGGCCGCGTTCGAGCCCCGAGTCAGTGCCTTGTCGACGGCCAGCCAGCGGATCCTCGATCGCCTGGGCGTCTGGGACGGCATCACCGCCCGACGCGCCAGCCCCTATACCGACATGCACGTCTGGGACGGCAGCGGCACCGGGCAGATCCATTTCTCGGCCGCCAGCCTGCACGCCGAGGCGCTTGGGCACATCGTTGAAAACCGCGTTGTGCAGGACGCCTTGCTGGATCGACTGCATGACTGCGACCTGGGCCTGCTGGCCAATGCCCGGCTGGAGCAGATGCGTCGTTCCGGTGACGACTGGCTGCTGACCTTGGCCGATGGCCGCACGTTGCGCGCGCCCCTGGTCATCGCGGCTGACGGCGCGAATTCCGCTGTGCGCCGCCTGACTGGCGTTGCCACGCGCGAATGGGATTACCTGCACCACGCCATCGTCACCAGCGTGCGCAGCGCCCGGTCGCATCGAATGACGGCCTGGCAGCGTTTCACCGACAACGGTCCGCTGGCGTTCCTGCCACTTGAGCGTGACGGTCAGCACGATTGGTGCTCGATTGTCTGGTCCACCACCCCCGGTGAAGCGCAGCGCTTGATGGCGCTCGATGAAACTGAATTCTGCAGCGAACTGGAACGAGCCTTCGAAGGCCAGCTCGGTACGGTACTGAGTGCCGACCCACGCCTGTGCGTGCCGCTGCGCCAACGACATGCCAAGCGCTATGTGGCCGAAGGGCTGGCGTTGATCGGCGACGCAGCCCATACCATTCATCCGTTGGCCGGGCAGGGCGTGAACCTGGGCTTCCTCGACGCCGCCGTGCTGGCCGAAGTGCTGTTGCAGGCGGCCGGGCGTGGCGAGCGACTGGCGGACGTGAAGGTGCTGAGCCGCTACGAGCGGCGACGCATGCCCCATAACCTGGCGTTGATGGCGGCGATGGAAGGTTTCGAGCGGTTGTTCCAGGCCGATCCATTGCCAGTGCGCTGGTTGCGTAACACCGGGCTGAAACTGGTAGACCGCATGCCTGAGGCCAAGGCGTTGTTCGTGCGCGAGGCGCTGGGGTTGATTGGGGATTTGCCGGATCTGGCCAAGGCCTGAGATGTGGGTTGGGGCTCATGGCCCTGTCGCGGGCAAGCCTTGCTCCCACAGGTGTGCAACTTGGGACGAGCTTTGTGGGAGCAAGGCTTGCCCGCGATGACGGACGCAAAAACACTGCGCATCTCAAAGTTGCAACATTTGGAAATGTGTCCACCCACTGTTCGATTGAGTTGCCAAATGTGAGTCCTTATCATTTGCGCTTCGTTCACAATCCAGAGACCGCTACCATGTTGGCAACCAAGCGCCTGCTGTCCGCCCTCGCCTTGACCCTGATCGGCTCCACTGCCGTACAGGCCGCCGATGAGGTGGTGGTCTACTCCTCGCGTATCGACGAACTGATCAAACCGGTCTTCGATACCTACACCAAGGAAACTGGCGTGTCGGTGAAGTTCATTACCGACAAGGAAGCGCCGCTGATGCAGCGGATCAAGGCCGAAGGCGAGAACGCCACTGCCGACCTGCTGCTCACCGTCGATGCCGGCAACCTCTGGCAGGCCGAGCAAATGGGCATTCTCCAGCCGTTCACGTCGCCGGTGATCGACGCCAACATCCCGTCCCAATATCGCGCCTCTTCCCACGCCTGGACCGGCTTGAGCCTGCGGGCGCGAACCATTGTCTACTCCACCGAGCGGGTCAAACCCAGCGAATTGACCACCTACGAAGCGCTGGCTGGCAAAGAGTGGGAAGGCCGCCTGTGCCTGCGGACCTCGAAGAAGGTCTACAACCAGTCGCTGACCGCCACGCTGATCGAAACCCACGGTGCGGAAAAAACCGAGGAGATCCTCAAGGGCTGGGTCCGGAACCTGTCCACCGACGTCTTCTCCGATGACACCGCCCTGCTTGAGGCAATCAACGCTGGGCAATGCGACGTCGGCATCGTCAATACCTATTACTATGGCCGCCTGCACCAGCAGAAGCCGGACCTGAAGGTGAAGCTGTTCTGGCCGAACCAGGCCGACCGTGGGGTGCACATCAACCTCTCGGGGATTGGCTTGACCAAGCATGCACCGCATCCGGACGCCGCGAAGAAGCTGGTGGAGTGGATGACCACGCCGCAAGCGCAAAGCATCTTCGCCGACGTGAACCAGGAATTCCCGGCCAACCCGAAAGTCGAGCCGTCCAAGGAAGTAGCGGCCTGGGGCAAGTTCAAGGCTGATACCCTGCCCGTGGAAGTGGCGGGTAAACGCCAGGCCGAAGCCATCCGCATGATGGATCGCGCTGGCTGGAATTAAGACGAGCTTGTGCTCCTGATGGTATGTGGCGAGGGAGCTTGCTCCCGCTGGAGGGCGAAGCCCTCCCAGAAGATCTGCAGGGATCTATCTCAAGGGCCATGATCCAGGGCCTGGGGCTACTTCGTAGCCCAGCGGGAGCAAGCTCCCTCGCCACAGGGGCAATTTGTCAGCGATGATATTTGGGCACACATTGCGCGGCACAATCATTTAAACGAGAGCTCCCCTTGGCCCACCCCGTCCAACGCCGCTGGTATCCCCTGGTCTTCGCCATCGCCGCGCTGGTCCTGCTGCCCCTTAGCGTCTTGCTGTTGTCCTGGCAGAGCATCGACCAACAGATATGGTCCCACCTGTGGGATACGCAGATGCCGCGCTTGTTGGGCAACACCCTCACGTTGATCCTTGGCGTGGGTGTCGGGGTGACGTTGCTGGGTGTCAGTCTCGCCTGGCTCACCAGCCTGTGTGAGTTCCCCGGGCGACGCTGGCTCGACTGGGCGTTGATGCTGCCGTTTGCGATACCGGCCTACGTGTTGGCGTTTGTCTTCGTTGGCCTGCTGGACTTTGCCGGCCCCGTACAGACGCTCATGCGCGAATGGTTCGGCAGCGGCCTGCGCCTGCCCCGGGTCCGTTCCACCGGTGGGGTGATCCTGGTGCTGGTGCTGGTTTTTTACCCTTACGTCTATCTGCTGGCGCGCAGTGCATTCCTGGCCCAGGGCAAGGGCTTGATGGAAGCGGCGCGGGTGCTCGGGCAGTCGCCGTGGCAGGCTTTCTGGCGTGTGGCGCTGCCGATGGCCCGGCCGGCCATCGGTGCGGGCGTGGCGTTGGCGCTGATGGAAACCCTGGCGGATTTTGGCGCGGTGTCGGTGTTCAACTTCGACACCTTTACCACCGCGATCTACAAGACCTGGTATGGCTTCTTCAGTCTCTCCAGTGCTGCCCAACTGGCCAGCCTGCTGTTGCTGGCGGTGATGCTGGTGGTCTACGGCGAACGCCGGGCTCGTGGTGCCCACCGAGCCAGTAACGAACGTCCCCGAGCCAAGGCTTTGTATACGTTGCGCGGTCTGAAGGCCGCGGCAGCCAGCAGTTGGTGTTTCCTGGTGTTCGCCTGTGCCTTTGTCATTCCGGTGCTGCAATTGGTTGTGTGGTTCTGGCAACGCGGTCGTTTCGACCTGGACGAACGTTATGCCGGGTTGATCGTCCACACCCTCTACCTGGGCGGCCTGGCCGCGCTGATCACCGTTTGCGTGGCCTTGCTGTTGGCGTTCGCCCGACGGCTGGCGCCAACCCGTCCGATTCGTGCCGGCGTCGGCCTGGCGAACCTGGGCTATGCCTTGCCCGGTTCGGTGCTCGCGGTGTCGATCATGCTTGCGTTCAGCTACCTGGACCGTGAGCTGGTCATCCCGCTGTCGACCTGGCTCGGAGGGGCAGGCAAACCGTTGTTGCTGGGTAGCCTGTCGGCGCTGTTGCTGGCGTATCTGGTGCGCTTTTTGGCGGTGGCCTACGGTCCGTTGGAGAGCAGCCTGGCGCGCATTCGTCCGTCTTTGCCCGAGGCTGCACGCAGCCTTGGGGTCAGTGGGCCACGACTGTTTTTCAAAGTGTATCTGCCCTTGCTGTTGCCCGGCACTTTGAGCGCGGCGTTGCTGGTGTTCGTCGACGTGCTCAAGGAAATGCCCGCGACACTGCTGATGCGTCCGTTCGGCTGGGACACGCTGGCGGTGCGGATCTTCGAGATGACCAGCGAAGGGGAGTGGGCCCGGGCCGCGCTGCCTGCGCTGACGTTGGTACTGGTGGGGTTGTTGCCAGTCATCGGATTGATACGACGTTCGGCCCATCGAAACAGCTAGGTGCCAGTCCCACCTCATGCGGCTACAATGCGCGGCATTCGGTGCGGTCCGTCTGTCGGACCGGGCAACTGAGAACGTCAGAAAACTCCTTTTTTCAGATGTTCGCGCTATGCAGTGCCCGTCCGCACCTTCGCCAAGCCCGGAAGGAGAAACCCATGGGACAGCGTACGCCTCTGTATGACCTTCATCTCGCCCTCGGCGCGAAGATGGTCGATTTTGGCGGTTGGGATATGCCTTTGCATTACGGCTCGCAAGTCGAAGAACACCATCAGGTGCGTCGCGACTGCGGAGTGTTCGATGTATCCCACATGACCGTGATCGATGTCGACGGCCCCCAGGCCAAGGTTTGGCTGCAGCGTTTGCTGGCCAATGACGTCGATCGCTTGCAGGACACAGGCAGTGCCCTGTACAGCGCGATGCTCAATGAGCGCGGCGGCATCGTCGACGACATGATTATCTACCGTGTCGAGGACGGTTATCGATTGGTCTTCAACGCCTCGACTCGTGATCAGGATCTGGCCTGGATGCAGGCACAGCTCGGTGGCTACGACGTGCAGCTGCATGAGCGCCCCGAACTGGCGATGCTGGCGATCCAAGGCCCCCAGGCCCGGCAGAAGATTGCCGAACTGGTGACGCAACCGCGTGGGCAAATCATCCAGCAACTCAAGCCTTTCGAAGGGCGCGCCGACGGCGAATGGTTCATCGCCCGGACCGGCTACACCGGCGAAGATGGCCTGGAAATCGTCTTGCCTGCCCAGGAGGCCCCGAGTTTCTTCAACGACCTGGTAGGGGCCGGCATTTCGCCAATTGGCCTCGGCGCCCGCGACACCTTGCGCCTGGAGGCCGGCATGAACCTCTACGGCCAGGACATCAATCAAGACGTTTCGCCCCTGGCCTCGAACATGGCCTGGAGCATCGCCTGGGAACCGGCGAGCCGTCCGTTCATCGGGCGCAGTGCGCTGGAAGCCGAGCTTGCCAGCGGTGTACAGCACAAACTGGTCGGGCTGGTGCTGGAAGAGCGGGGTGTTTTGCGCGCCCATCAGGTGGTTCGCATCGCCAATGTTGGCGAAGGGGAGATCACCAGTGGTAGTTTTTCTCCTACGCTTAGCAAGTCGATCGCCCTGGCACGTGTTCCGATGGCAACCGCCGACCGTGCCGAGGTAGAAATTCGTGGTAAGTGGTACCCGGTACGGGTGGTCAAGCCGACCTTCGTCCGCCATGGCAAAACCCTGATCTAACCTTTTTGCGGCGGGCCGCTGGCCGCTGACACTTTCTATTGAGGACACAGAATATGAGTGATATCCCTGCCGAACTGCGTTTTGCCGAAAGCCATGAGTGGGCACGCCTGGAAGCTGACGGTACCGTCACCGTGGGCATCAGCGATCATGCGCAGGAAGCCCTGGGCGATGTGGTCTTTGTCGAGCTGACTGAAGTCGGTAAGGTCTTTGGCGCAGGTGACCAGGCCGGTGTGGTTGAGTCGGTCAAGGCTGCTTCCGACATCTATTCCCCGATTGCGGGTGAAGTGATCGCGATCAACGAAGAGTTGAGCGCCTCGCCTGAGCTGCTGAACTCCGATCCGTACGGCGCCTGGATCTTCAAGCTCAAGCCAAGCGACAAGGCCGAGGTGGGCAAGTTGCTTGATGCGGCAGGCTACAAGTCCGTTATCGGCGAATAAGGGACGACTGCACCTGTGGGAGCGAGCTTGCTCGCGATAGCGGTGGATCGATCGTTCCGCGTTCCGCTTCTGGAAGGTGACGCAGAGCGTCACGGGATGCATTCCCAGGCAGCGTGGGGACGATCAGCTTCAAGCCAATCCATGGGTTGTCTGGGCTGACGCCTTCGCGAGCAAGCTCGCTCCCACAGGGGGTTGGGACAGCCTTGGGATTTTCACCGGGCAAAAAAATGCCGCTCATCGAGCGGCATTTTTTATTGGCCGGGAGTCAGTCCTGGGCGACGGCGTTTTTCGCCAGGATAGCGTTGGCCAGTTCCATGTCGGTGGCTTGCAGGCCTGGGTTGTCAGCACGCACTTTCTGCATCGCCGCTTCCAGGTAAGGGCCACGAATACCGCCGTCACTGGCGACGAAGCTGCCGGCATCATCCTGGGCGGCGACGATCAGCTTGTGATCCTTGAAAGTCAGGTAGGTGGAACCGGTGGTTGCACCGGATGAGATGACGTTACGCCAAAACGTGTCGGCCATTGCCGAGCCAACAGGAAGAGACAGCAAGGCTAGGGTAGCGACAGCAAGTTTGAGACGCATGATAGGTGACTCCACTGGGTTAACTATGACGTTGGATTACCCGCGCCTCTATTCAGTTCCATGACTTCTCAGTCAGCCCGTTCCACCTGCAGCACCGCCCCTTCCTGCGCCACCACCCTGACTCGCGTGCCCACGGACGACTCGGGCCCCTTGGCCAGCCAGACGCTGTCGGCCACCTTGATCTTGCCACGGCCATCGACAATCGCTTCATGAACCTGGAAGACCTTGCCGATCAGCTCTTGCCCGCGCAGGTTCAGGTGCGGTTGATCGCTTTGGCGCACCGCGCTGCGCTGGCGCTGCCACCAGTACAGTGCCGTTGCGATGGCGAACAGGCCGAACAACAGGAACTGCAGCTCCCACGGCATCTGCGGCAGGATGAACGTGAGCACGCCAACTGCCGCGGCGGCCATGCCGATCCACAGCAAGTAGCCGCCGGCACCGAACACTTCGAGGATCAGCAGGATGACGCCCAGCGCCAGCCAGTCCCAGTACGACAGGTGTTGCAGGAACATCCACATAGGCGTGCCTCAGGTTTTCTTGCTATCGAAGGTGGCCTTGACGATCTCGCCAATGCCGCCGACCGCACCGATGACCTGGCTGGCTTCCAGTGGCATCAGGATCACCTTGCTGTTGTTGGCCGAAGCCAGTTTGCCCAGCGCATCGATGTATTTCTGCGCGACGAAGTAGTTCACGGCCTGGACGTTGCCGTCGGCAATCGCCTGGGACACCACTTGGGTGGCCAGCGCTTCGGCTTGCGCCTGGCGCTCGCGGGCTTCGGACTCCAGGAACGCGGCTTGACGGCTGCCCTCGGCCTCGAGGATTTGCGCCTGCTTCTTGCCTTCGGCGGTGAGAATCGCCGACGCTCGCAGGCCCTCGGCTTCGAGGATCTGGGCACGCTTGATACGTTCGGCTTTCATCTGCCCCGACATGGCGGCCATCAGGTCGGCCGGCGGGCTGATGTCCTTGATCTCGATCCGGGTGATCTTGATGCCCCACGGCGCTGTGGCTTCATCGACGGTGCGCAGCAGTTTTTCATTGATACCGTCGCGCTGGCTCAGCATCGCGTCCAGCTCCATGGACCCCAGCACGGTACGGATATTGGTTTGCAGCAGGTTGCGGATGGCGTGCTCGAGGTTGTTCACCTCGTAGGCCGCCTGGGCCGTATTGACCACTTGGAAGAAGCACACGGCGTCGATCTGCACCGTGGCGTTGTCGGCGGTAATGACCTCCTGGGGCGGGATGTCCAGTACGCTTTCCATGACATTGATCTTGCGCCCGATGCGATCCATCACCGGGATGATGATGTTCAGGCCGGGCTTGAGCGTGTTGGTGTAGCGCCCGAACCGCTCGACGGTCCATTGGTAGCCTTGGGGCACGACCTTGAACCCCATGAACAGGATGGCGACCACGAGGCCGATGAAAAGTAAAAGTACGCTACCGATCTGCATGACGGTTCCCTGTGCGAATTGAGATGGACCTGCGAGCCCTGAGTGTAGGGCACGCGGCCAGTATCTTCGCTATGGTCCGTTCCGCTTTGTTTGTGGGATCTTTCTGCCCCTGAGCCAGACAGTTCCTACTTCTGCTCGCTTTGCGGCGTCACCCGCAGCACTTCCTCGACCGTGGTCAAGCCCGCCGCCACCTTTTGCGCCCCCGACAGGCGCAGGCTGCGCATGCCTTCCTTGAATGCCTGGCGGCGTACCGCCAGCAGGTCGGTGTCGGGGTGGATCAAGGCCTTGACGCTGTCGGTCAGTTGCATGATTTCGTAGACGCCGGCGCGGCCGCGGTAACCGGTGTCACGGCATTCCAGGCAACCGACGGCCTGTTGGGCATTGCTCGGCAGCGGCGCCTGCCAGGGCCTCGTCAGGGTTTGCCAGTCGTCTTCATCCAGGGTCAGGGGGGCCTTGCATTGAGGGCACAGGGTGCGTACCAGCCGCTGGGCCATGACCCCGAGCACGGTGGCCTTGATCAGGTAATGGGGCACACCCAGCTCCAGCAGGCGACTGATGGCGCTCGGCGCGTCGTTGGTGTGCAGCGTCGACAGCACAAGGTGCCCGGTGAGCGCCGCCTGGATCGCCATCTCGGCGGTCTCCAGGTCGCGGATCTCACCGATCATGATGATGTCCGGGTCTTGTCGCATCAGTGCCCGCACCCCGGCGGCGAAGGACAGGTCGATGTTGTGCTGGACCTGCATCTGGTTGAAGGAGGCCTCTACCATTTCAATCGGGTCCTCGATGGTGCAGAGGTTCACTTCCGGCGTCGCCAGTTTCTTGAGCGTGGTGTAGAGGGTGGTGGTCTTGCCGGAACCGGTAGGCCCGGTCACCAGGATGATGCCGTTGGGCTGGCGGGTCATGTCCTGCCAGCGACGCAGGTCGTCGGCGGAGAAGCCGAGTTGGTCGAAATCCTTGAGCAACACTTCCGGGTCGAAAATCCGCATGACCATTTTTTCGCCGAACGCCGTGGGCAAGGTCGACAAACGCAATTCCACTTCGCCGCCATCCGGGGTCTTGGTCTTGACCCGGCCGTCCTGGGGTTTGCGTTTTTCCGCGACGTTCATCCGCCCCAGGCTCTTGAGACGGCTGACGATTGCCATCGTGACCTGCGGCGGGAACTGATAGACGGTGTGCAGCACCCCGTCGATGCGAAACCGTACCGTGCCCTGCTCGCGGCGCGGTTCGATGTGGATATCGCTGGCCCGCTGTTGGAAGGCGTATTGGAACAGCCAGTCGACGATATTGACGATGTGAGCGTCGTTGGCGTCCGGTTCCTGGTCGCTGGCGCCCAGGTTGAGCAACTGTTCGAAATTGCTCAGGTTGCTCGGTTGCTGATCGACCGTGGTGGCGCCGCTGACCGATTTGGCCAGGCGATAGAACTCCACGCTCAAGCGCTGGATGTCCACAGGATTGGCGACCACCCGCTTGATCGGTAGCTTGAGCACGTGGGTCAGGTCGGCTTCCCAACTGTTGACGTAGGGCTGTGCGCTGGCGACGGTGACGGCGTCACGATCGACCGCCACCGCAAGGATCTTGTGACGCTGGGCAAAGGCATAGGACATCAAGGGGGTCACGGCCGCGACGTTGATTTTCAACGGGTCGATGCGCATGTAGGGCTGGTCGGCCTGCTGGGACAACCACAAGGTCAGGTTCTCCAGGTCCAGGCGCTTGCCGGGCCGGCTGAGGTCGTCCAGGTGCTGGTTGGCGATGAACTCCAGCGGATGCAACTGGCTATTGGCGCTGTGGCGTCGGCGGGCGTTCAGCGCGGTTTCGGCTGAATCCTGGCTGATGAGGCCCTGGGTGACCAGTTGGCGCAGCAGATCGTTGAGGTCCAGCCAGCGGTCCTGAGTGGCGTGTTTGGTGGACATGCGGGTTCCTATTGGACAATTGCAGCAAAGCCGCGATACAGACGCTTCGGCGTCCTCGCTCGGTCTGCAAAAGAATAGTCCCGACCCCGTAGACCGTTGGGCCACTACCCGACCAATGCGTTACCAATTCTTGCCCGTGGGCGTTCAGCAGACGGCTTGGGCCGGCCCAACGTGCGCAATATCAGCGTCTTGCAGGTCCACCGAACAGACGCTGATCAGGTTACGTAATTTTTCAGCGATGACCTGGGCACGGTGCCAGCTCAGCCCGTCCATGACGATGTCCAGCGATAGCACATCGCCTGGGCGTTCGACATGAACCTGCTGCGGCGTCAGGCCCTGCAAGGCAAACAGGTTCAACGCCCGACACAGTAAATCCGGCTCGGCTTCGGCCAATATCCGGTACTGCACCCGACAATGGGTATTGGCGGCGTGCCAGACGTCGGCGCGGGTCGGGGCTATGGCAACGGCTTCGAGTGGGGGCATGTTCGGTCTCCTTGATGGCGGGAGAAATATTTACATGCGAGTCGGGGTATTTCTTATCTAAGATGAGTGATTTTGGCGATATTTTGAATCGCTTGATTCTCTAAATCAGTCATTTTGGGTTTGATTATGCACAGCGAATTGGATGGCTACGACCGCAGGATACTGGCGTTGCTGCAGGAGGATGCCTCGCTGTCCAGTGCGCAGATCGCCGAACAGGTCGGCTTGTCTCAATCGCCATGCTGGCGGCGGATCCAGCGGATGAAGGACGAGGGCATCATTCGTGGCCAGGTGACCCTGCTGGATCGCAAGAAAATCGGCCTTAACACGCAAATCTTCGCCGAAATCAAACTCAACGCCCACGGCCGTTCGAACTTCACCGAGTTCACCGAGGCGATCCGCGGCTTCCCCGAAGTACTGGAGTGTTACGTGCTGATGGGGTCGGTGGATTTTCTGTTGCGCATCGTCACGGCGGACATCGAGGCGTATGAGCGATTCTTTTTCGAAAAGCTGTCGATGGTGCCGGGGATCCAGGAAGTGAACTCGATCGTGGCGCTGTCGGAGATCAAGTCGACGACGAGTTTGCCGGTGGTGCGCTGAGTTCTGTGGCGGATGTGCTGGCCCCATCGCGAGCAAGCTCGCTACCACAGTTGATCATCAGCGGCCACTAGATGTGGTTACAACGCTGACCCCCTGTGGGAGCGAGCTTGCTCGCGATGGCGGCGTCACAGGCGCAGCAAAGTCTTCCAAGCCCGATTCTGGTACACCGCAATCGCCTGTTGCTTGCGCGCATCCAGCGTTTCGTCGGTGATCGGTTGGTTGGCCAATTGCGCCAGTTTGTTCAGTTCACCATAGAGGCGATCCATTTCCGGGATCTCCAGCACATGGCGGGCGTGGTGCAGCCAGGCCTGGATGCGTTCGATGCGCGGCAGTTGCTCGGCCAGGTCTTCCGGCTGCTGCTGGTAGCGTTGCAGTTGCAGGGACGACGACTCTTCGCCGAGCAGGCGCGGCAGCCAGCTGCCCAGTTGCGCCGCGCCCTGGCGATTGCCACGGGTGTTGCGCTCGGCGGCCCAGCTGCGAGCCAGCAGCCAGCGTGAAGTGTTGAGGGAAAACAGGCCCCAACGCGGGTCTTGCAGCTCTTCAAGGAACTGCTCCGGTGCCGCTTTGCGCACGTCTTCGTCATCCAGGCCGGCCTGGACCAGTGGGCGCCAGTCTTCCAGCAACGCGTCCAGGGCCAGGCGCAAATCGTGGGTCGATTGGCGCGGCGCGGCCTGGCCGAGGCTGCTGAGCAGGGCACGCAGTTCGGCGAGGTTTTCCACCCAGTCCTGCAGCAGGCGCCAATGGCCGTTGAAACGGTATTGTTCGGCCAGGCGCTGGCTGCTGCCGAGCAGATGCCAGCTCAGCGCGGCGAAGGCGTCATCCAGCGGCGTTTCGGCGGTCAGTTGTGGCGCTGGCAGGCTCAGGGCGTAGCTGCCCGCGTCGTACAGGCGATAGCCACGCTCGGCCTTGCTGATGTCGCAGGGCATCAGGGGCAGGGTCGCGGCCAGCTCGGCGGCCAGTTCCAGCAGGGCGGCGGGTTCGCCTTCGCGCAGTTCCAGCTCCAGTTCGCAGATTTCTTCCTTCTGCTTGCCGACCACCACATGGCCCAGGTCCAGGGCGGCTTCGATGACCACCTTGCTTTTGCCACGGCCCCAGGCAATTTCAGCGCGTTCGCGAACGAAATCGGTGGTGAAGATGGCCTTGAGGGTTTTCTTGTCCAGTTCGGCCAAGGCCTCTGGCCAGCATTCGCCGTCGAGCTTCTTCAGGTCGAGCTTGGCCTTGGGCAGGTGCCAATCGTACTCGTTGCGCTCGGACAGGCCGGCGACGCTTTGGCCGCGGGTCTTGAGGGTCTGGATCACTTCTTCGCCATCGCGACGCAGGCGCAGGGCGACCTTGGCCCGGGCCAGGTCACGCTCCGGCGTGTCGAAATACTGGTTCATCAGTTCGTGGCGTTCCCAGCCACTCTTGTTGCGTTTTTTCAGCAGCGGGTGCTCGCGCAGGGCTGCCAGGGTCTCGCGGCTGACGCGGAGTTTGATTTCGGTTTCTTTCTGCATGGCCGGAAAATCCAGGGATCGGGTGTGCAGCCGGGGGAAGGTGTGGCTGCCAAGGTCGTGCAGTGTACAGGACTCGCTCATCCTACGCGCCGCGGCGGTTTATTCCTTGCGCCAGATGGTTCTATGATGGACATCAATCTGTAAGCCCGGAGTCAGCGATGCCTTTGCCGTCCATGAAAGATCAATTCGCTGCCCTGATCGCCGCCCCTTCGGTCAGTTGTACTCAGCCGGGGCTGGACCAGTCCAACAGTGCCGTGATCGAGCTGCTGGCGGGTTGGCTCGGCGACCTTGGATTCTCCTGCGACATCCAGCAGGTCAGCCCCGGCAAATTCAACCTGCTGGCCAGTTTCGGCAGCGGCCCCGGCGGCCTGGTACTGGCTGGCCACAGCGACACGGTGCCGTTCGACGGCGCGTTGTGGCAGACCGATCCGCTGAAGCTCACCGAGGTCGATGGCCGCTGGGTGGGCCTGGGCAGTTGTGACATGAAGGGTTTTTTCGCCTTGGTCATCGAAGCGGTCAAGCCGCTGCTGGACCAACCGTTCAAGCAACCGCTGCTGATCCTCGCGACCTGCGACGAAGAAAGCTCCATGGCCGGCGCCCGGGCCCTGGCCGATGCCGGGCGACCACTGGGGCGTGCGGCGGTGATCGGTGAGCCGACCGGCCTGCGGCCGATTCGCTTGCACAAAGGCGTGATGATGGAGCGCATCGACATTCTCGGGCGCAGCGGCCATTCCTCCGATCCGAGCCTGGGCCACAGCGCGCTGGAAGCCATGCACGATGCCATGGGCGAACTGCGCGGGCTGCGCCTGCGATGGCAACGTGAGTTCCGTAACCCGCAGTTCACCGTGCCACAACCGACCCTGAACTTCGGCTGCATCCATGGCGGCGACAATCCCAACCGCATCTGCGGCCAATGTTCCATGGAATTCGACCTGCGCCCCCTGCCGGGCATGGACCCGCAAGTGCTGCGGGCGGCGATCCAACAGAAGCTCGACCCCATCGCCGAACGCCATAAAGTCAAGATCGACTACGCACCGCTGTTCCCCGAAGTGCCACCATTCGAGCAGGCCGAAGACTGCGAACTGGTACGGGTGGCCGAGCGACTCACCGGCCATCGTGCCGAAGCAGTGGCGTTCGGCACCGAAGCGCCTTATCTTCAGCGCCTTGGCTGCGAAACCCTGGTGCTTGGTCCTGGCGATATCGCCTGTGCCCACCAGCCGGGTGAGTACCTTGAAATGTCACGTTTGCAACCTACCGTACAGCTGTTGCGTCAGTTGATCGGACATTACTGCCTGACGCCGGTCACCGCCGGCTAAATTGCCCGTATCCGGGCCCGTATTCATGAGGAGAACGCGCGTGTCGCCAAGCCTGTTCCGACGATAACCACCAGCCCGCTGTGCGTTCCGTTTCGTCTTTTTTCGGCTGTTATTTATTACAGGCCCAGGTTCATGCCCGAATACGTCAATTGGCTTCGTCACGCTTCGCCCTACATCAACGCCCACCGCGATTGCACCTTCATCGTCATGCTGCCCGGCGATGGGGTGGAACACCCTAATTTCGGCAACATCGTCCATGACCTGGTGTTGTTGCACAGCCTCGGCGTGCGCCTGGTGCTGGTCCATGGTTCGCGCCCGCAGATCGAAACCCGCCTCGCTGCGCGGGGCCTCACGCCGCATTATCACCACGGCATGCGCATCACCGATGCCGCGACCCTGGAGTGCGTGATCGACGCGGTCGGCCAGCTGCGCATCGCCATCGAGGCCCGCCTGTCCATGGACATGGCGTCCTCGCCCATGCAGGGCTCGCGGCTGCGGGTCGCCAGCGGCAACCTGGTCACTGCGCGTCCCATCGGTGTGCTCGAAGGCGTGGACTATCACCACACCGGTGAAGTGCGCCGGGTCGATCGCAAGGGCATCAATCGGCTGCTGGACGAGCGCTCCATCGTGTTGCTGTCGCCGTTGGGTTATTCCCCCACCGGAGAGATCTTCAACCTGGCCTGTGAAGACGTTGCCACACGGGCGGCCATCGACCTGGCGGCCGACAAGCTGCTGTTGTTCGGCAGCGAGCAGGGGTTGATCGGCGAAGATGGCAGGTTGGTGCGCGAGCTGCGTCCGCAGCAGGTGCCGGCTCATATACAGCGCCTGGGCAGTGACTACCAGGCCGAACTGCTGGATGCGGCGGCCCAGGCCTGCCGTGGCGGCGTGGCCCGTAGCCATATCGTCAGTTACGTCGAAAACGGTGCGCTGCTGGCCGAGCTGTTCACCCGCGATGGCAGCGGGACGCTGGTGGCCCAGGAGCAATTCGAGGTGGTGCGCGAAGCGGCCATCGAAGATGTCGGCGGCCTGCTGGACCTGATCAGCCCGCTGGAAGAGCAGGGAATCCTGGTGCGTCGTTCCCGCGAAGTGCTGGAACGCGAGATCGAACAATTCAGCGTGGTCGAGCGCGAAGGCATGATCATCGCCTGCGCGGCGTTGTACCAGATCGCCGATTCGGATGCCGGGGAACTGGCCTGCCTGGCGGTGAACCCGGAATACCGCCACGGTGGCCGGGGCGATGAACTGCTGGAGCGAATCGAAACCCGGGCCCGCGCCCAGGGGCTCAAGACGCTGTTCGTGCTGACGACCCGGACCGCCCACTGGTTCCGCGAACGTGGTTTCGAGCCCAGCAGCGTCGAGCGCCTGCCGGCGGCGCGGGCGTCGCTCTACAACTATCAGCGTAATTCGAAAATCTTTGAAAAGGCCTTGTAACCCCCTGGTCATTCCTACCTGCGGGGGACTGTCGCAGGTTGCGTCTTTTTGATTTCAAACAATGAATCGTCAGACGCATAGCGATCAAGATCGCAACCTTCGCAGTTCCCGGCGCGTAGCCAATGAGTATCTAGGGCAGGCCTCTACGCCGGGGATTTCCTTTCTGGGAGGTCCCGACAGAAAACCATTCAGTAATCAGCAGGCTGGCCGATACGCCGGGTCACGGTTGACGAAGCTTTGATGGCGGCTATATTTCCAAACGAGCTGAAAACTGTTGAAACAATTCTTTTTGGGATTATAAAAAATCCATTATCCTGCGGGCCGGTGTAGAGGGGTTAGACCATAGTCGTAGTCATAAATGCTTACGATTGACTTGTCAGTCACGGTCTGGCGCTAATCGCGCATCCGCGGAATCCGGGCGTTCGATCCGGAGCCAAAGACACACAAGAATTAGAAAACGAGAGGAGCGAAGCATGAACAAGTCCACCTTGGCCCTGGCAGTGGCCGTTGGGGTTCTGGCGCAGCAGGCAGGCGCCGCTGGTTTTATCGAGGACAGCAAGGCGTCTGTCAGTTCCCGTACGTTGTACTTTGATAACGATAACCGCGAAGGCGGTGCCGACCAGCGTGAAACCGCTACTGGCCTGAAGTTCGACTACAAGTCCGGCTTCACTCAAGGCGTCGTGGGTTTTGGTATTGATGCCCAGGCATTGGTGGGGATCCATCTCGATGGTGGTAAAGGCCAACACCCCAACAGCAATACCTTCGTCCCAAGCGACACCGATGGCTCCGCCGTGCACAACTGGAGCCGTCTGTCGGGCAACGTCAAGGCGCTGTTCTCCAAGACCGAAGCCCACCTGGGTGGTGCCCTGGCGCCTAACCTGCCAATCCTGGTCGCCAGCGACGGTCGTCTGCTGCCGCAAACCTTCGAAGGTGGCACCATCACCTCCAAGGACCTGGACAACGTAACGTTCAACGCCGGCCAACTGGAACATGCTGTTGGTCGTGCATCGAGCAACCGTACCGGCTTGGCAGTCTCTGGTGGTACCGAGGAAAGCAATCAATTCCGCTACGCCGGTGCTGATTGGAAGGTCACCAAAGACCTGACCCTGCAGTACTACTACGCCAACCTGCAGGATTACTACAAGCAGCACTTCCTGGGTGCTGTACATGTTTTCCCGATCAGCGAAGGCCAGTCGTTCAAGACAGACCTGCGTTACTTCGACAGCAGCTCGGATGGCCGCAACGGCGATGCGGGTTATGATTTCGATAACAACGGTGGCTATGCCAAAGAACAGGGTGTGGTCGATAACAAAACCTGGAGCGCCATGTTCACCTACTCCCTGGGTGGCAGTGCCTTCATGTTGGGGCACCAGCAAGTCGGTGATGACGGTGGTTTTGTTTACCTGAACCAGGGCAGCGTGCTTGACGGCAACGGCAACAATGAAGGTGCCGGTGGTTCGAGCTTCTACCTGTTCACCGATAGCATGATCAACGGATTCGTCCGCGCCGGTGAAAACACCACCTTCGGTCAATACTCCTATGACTTCACCGGTCTGGGCGTTCCTGGCCTGAAAGCCGCTGTCGCCTACTTGCATGGTGAAAACATCAAGTCCACGACCGGTGGAAGCGATTCGTCCGAGTGGGAACGCGACATGCGCTTGGATTACGTCGTCCAGCAAGGTGCTCTGAAAGGTTTCGGCACCACCCTGCGTCACGGTTCTTACCGCGGCACCGGTAGTGGTTCCGGCGCTGACCGGGATCAGACCCGCCTGATCTTCAACTACACTTACAACTTCATGTAAGACGTAGCGAAGTAAAAAAAGCCCCGCCCGGCAGTACGCCGGGCGGGGCTTTTGCGTTTTTGGGGCACGTAGCAGGTTTCGCCCCGTGCTCCCACCGTTATCGCGTGGATTCCGACGCGTCCTTACGCAGGATGAACGCGCTGAACGCCAGGAAATCCCCCAAGTGCTGGGTAATGATCGCAACCATGATCGGCAGTTGCAGAGCTTGATAGTCATGCACGGCGATGTTCCTGAAGCCCACCATGTTCTTCAGGTTTTTCACCAAACCTTCTTCCACCCAGCCACTTTGGAAAAGCAACTCGAACACATCCCGGGAGCTTTGCGGGACACCCAACCGCTCACGTCGAATCAAATGCTGCCCTATATCCAGCGCCGCTTTACATGCACGCTGGATATTCAGAACAGCCGAATCCTGGCGAGTGAAATCGGTGGCAAATGTAGCGGGATCCTTCTCGTATTCCTCCCGCACCCGGGCGATACAACGCTCGATACTCGCTGCCTTGTTGATCAGTACGTCATCGGCCATACACGCTGCCTTCTTCCTGAATATCCTTGAGCAAGCCTGCCCGAGCCTCGTCGAGAGCGGTCTTTTCGCTGAGAACAAAACACTCGAACAACCCCGCCTGTACGTCGCGGGCCCAGAGTCTCTGGCCTCGGGTCACGATCTGATATTGCATGACGGTGGTTGTCGCACGTAGGTCAATCAGATCCACCGGACTGCCAGCGATATCTGCCAAATCCCCTGAAAGCTGCCATAACGACACAGGGTCAACCTCGCCGGACAAGAGCACAGCCATATCGACATCACTGTCAGCTCCGGCGGTTCCCTGTGCATGGCTACCGAACAGGTATACCGCGAGTAAATCGGGCAAGTGATTTTGCAGATGGATCAACAAGGCTTGAGTGTTCATGCTGCCTATCCTGGCTTATCTTGAGATCGGATCAATAATTTACGGCTTAGGATGCAAGTAACCCGACAAAGAACGGCCTATAAAGACTGATCTGTATGGGTGGCCGCCTCAATGGGAAGTCGAGCTTGTAAAGATCGACTCTTTAAGGAGTTTCTAGCTACGATCAGAAGTTTTCACGCCATAGGCTTGTTGATTGTGATGCTTCTGTTTTACTTAATTGTGAGTTTAATTGGTTTTTTTGTTGTGGGGCCGCGCAAGGCATATTACTCAGTGGGTCTGTGGTTGGTCGTGGGAAATTTCCTGCGGGCTATTATGTTGCAAGCGTAGGATGTTTTTTTATCGTTGGAAGAGTCGAGTTTTGGTGGTAGACGATGAGGTTCTACTGGGTAAATTAATGACTTGAGAAGGATGGCTTTCTAAGGAAGTGCCGAAAAGGCTCCCGTGCTGTGACAGACGAAGTGAACGGTTAGGGCCGATAAGGCAGATATTTCCTCTGATGCCGAATATACCGGCAAACCTGAACGGAACCAAGGTGAGGTTATCCGAGTTATAAAATCTATGCGTGCGTGTGTCGCAAAGAAATGCACCTATTGCATCGTGTCTATTCCATGAAATTGCGCTTGAGCCTAGGTTTTTCTTCTGTCGGTTTCGTAAATTTGAATGTTCCTGTTCTTAGGTATGAAGTTTGGAGTTGAAAATGATCTATGACGTTGTTGTAGTCGGTAGCGGTGCTATAGGCGGTTCGATTGCTTTTGAGTTAGCGAGTCGAGGATTAAAAGTTTGTAGGGTTGGTGAGACGGATAGGACTAATGCCGCATCCAAAGCAGCGGGTGCGATGAACGGTTGTTTCGGCGAAGTCACCAGCGGGCTGCTTGCTAGTGGACACGGACGTTTGAAACTGGCTATGGATATCCAGGCCAAAGGTATGTGGCCACAATGGGCGCAGAGGCTTGCACAGGCCTCGGGGCTCTTCAACATACTGAGCTCTCCAAGGAGAAACAACTGATGCACGGAGCGGCAACCTCTCTTGCCTTCATTATCAAGGACCGCTCGAAGGGCGCAGCTTTGCTGGTGATCATGCTTCCGGTTCTGTTGGTGACTATCGATAACACGATCCTCAATTTCGCCTTGCCTCAAATCGCTGCTGCACTGAATCCGTCTGCTGCCGAGCAGCTGTGGATGATTGATGCCTACTCTTTGGTGCTAGCGGGGTTACTGGTCACCATGGGCAGTTCTGGAGATCGTTTTGGTCATCGGCGCATGCTTTGCCTAGGCTGTGCCGGGTTCGCTTTAGTGTCGGTTTGTATAGTTTTTTCACAGCAAGCTTGGCACTTGATTGCGGGACGGGCGCTGTTGGGGTGTTTCGGCGCAATGATTCTGCCAGCGACCCTTGCGCTGATTCGCACCGCATTCGAGGATCGTGAAGAACGACGCTTGGCGGTGGCTATCTGGGCAACCTGCCTGACCATCGGGTCGGCATTGGGGCCGTTGCTGGGCGGCGTGCTGTTGCAGTATTTCGATTGGCAATCGGTTTTCCTGGTTGCTCTACCGTTCCTGCTGCCGGTGCTGCTCTTGGTGCCGATGATCACCGAATCGCCACGGCAGTCCGGCAGATCGACTGATTACCTAAGTATCGTATTGAGCTTGGGAGCCATGACGGGCGTGATGCTGGGCCTCAAGCATCTGGCTACGGTTGGCTTCGATGGCCGGGTGTTATTCTGGGCGCTCTCTGGAGTCTTTCTGGGCGTGGTTTTTGTCCGTCGCCAGTTACGGTTGGAACAGCCACTGCTGGATCTTAAGCTATTCGCTTCTTCTGCCTTCAGTGTCTCCATTGTGACGAACCTTGTAAGCCTGGGCTTGTTGATCGGGTTCATTTTCTTTGCCACTCAATTGTTGCAACTGGTATTTGGACTTTCCCCGTTGCTGGCTAGCTTGATACTGGTGCCGGGGCAAATACTGGCGATCATCGCCGGCCTCGCTATCGTGCCTGTGGCGCAAAAAATCGCACCGAACAAGGTCATTACCGGGTGTTTACTAATTGCCGCGGCAGCCTTTTCGGTGATGGCGCTGTTTGCCGCCACTGCTCTGACGGTAGGGCTGGCTTTCGTGTTGCTCAATGTCAGCATTGCTGCAATCACTACAGTGTCCAATGACCTTGTGTTAGGCGCGGTTCCGGCCGACCGCGCCGGTAGTGCCTCGTCCGTCAGTGAGACGGCTTATGAGGTTGGCGTGGTGTTGGGTACCACATTGATTGGTGGGGGCGTAGCGGCTTTGTATCGGTTGTCGTTGGCGATACCCGAGGGAGTGGCCGAAGAAGTAGTGGCTGCAGCAGCAACCCTGGGAGGGGCGCACGCCGTCAGTCAAACTCAGTCTTCCCTTGTGGCAACGCGGATTCTGGAAATGGCCGATGGCGCGTTCAGGGAGGGGGTCATGATGACAAGCGCTCTTATGGCTGGTCTGATTGTGCTGTTTGCGTTGGTTACATACCGTTATCTGCAAGTGCGAAGTTCCCCGGATCCAGTTGAAAATCGACACCCATAGAATCAGACGATGGAGCCTAAGCCACTCATCGCGAGCAAACTTGCTTTCCTAGGGTAATACCTCGGCAAAAAAAGCCCCGCCCGGCAGCACGCCGGGCGGGGCTCTTGCGTTTCGGGTCTGGCCCACCCCTGTAGCCTTCCCCGAACCTTCTCCTCTTTTCAGCAACTCGAGGCCTTCTCGAACCTCGGAAATGATCTTGGGCCGCTATGCGCCAGGGCGCCAGTGAACAGTTTTTTATATTCACTAATGATCTAAATAAATGGGTATTCATTCTTTTTAAAGCAATGAAAACCGGTGCACAGTTGGTCCCACAACAACCATCCAGGAGCCCCACCATGAGCCTCAGACTCGGCGACATCGCCCCCGACTTCGAACAGGATTCCAGCGCCGGCAAGATCCGTTTCCACGAATGGCTCGGTGACAGCTGGGGCGTGCTGTTTTCCCACCCGGCGGATTTCACCCCGGTGTGCACCACCGAGTTGGGCCTGACCGCCAAGCTCAAGGATGAATTCGCCCAGCGCGGGGTCAAGGCCATTGCCCTCTCGGTTGACCCGGTGGACTCGCACCACAAATGGATCGAGGACATCAACGAGACCCAGAACGCCGTGGTCAATTTTCCGATCCTGGCCGATGCCGATCGCAAGGTGTCGGACCTGTACGACCTGATCCATCCCAACGCCAGCGACACGTTGACTGTGCGTTCCTTGTTCGTGATCGACCCGAACAAGAAGATCCGCCTGACCATTACCTACCCGGCCAGCACCGGGCGCAATTTCAATGAGATCCTGCGGGTGATCGACTCGCTCCAATTGACCGACAACTACAAAGTCGCCACTCCGGCCAACTGGCAGGATGGTGATGAAGTGGTGATCGTGCCGTCGCTCAAGGATGAAGAGGAACTCAAGCAGCGCTTCCCCAAGGGTTACCGCGCCGTGAAACCTTACCTGCGCCTGACCCCACAGCCCAATCGCTGAGGCAACACCTGAACCTGATCTGATGATCGTTCCCACGCTTGCGTGGGAACGCCTCAACGGACGCTCCGCGTTCGGCTTTGGGACGCAGAGCGTCCCTGGCTGCATTCCCACGCAGAGCGTGGTAACGATCAGTACCTGTGCACCAAGGGTTTAGCCGTTTCGACGGCCTTTTTTATTGCTTAAAAAGAGAGCGAGTTGCATATCTCTTAATTGCATAAACAAATGAATAAATATGATTTAAAGATATATAAATCCCCTGTTATGGTTTGCCCCATACAGCGAGATCGCCCACCGCGAATCGCACGTGACAGTTAAGGAATAGCAGGCATGTTGGTCGTCTCACTCGGTGGCAGTCCCAGTCAACGCTCCCGCTCCGGGGTACTGCTGGAGCGGTCGCAACGCTGGTTGCAGCAGCAAGGTGTGGAAGTGGTGAGCTATCAGGTGCGCGACTTCCCGGCCGAAGATCTGCTCCATGCCCGTTTCGACAGCCCTAAGGTCGTCGACCTGCTCCAGCAGATCGAAAATGCCGACGGCCTGTTGATTGCCACGCCGGTGTACAAGGCGTCTTTTTCCGGTGCGCTGAAGACCGTACTGGACTTGCTGCCTGAACGGGCCCTGGCCCATAAGGTGGTGTTGCCGATGGCAACCGGCGGCAGCATCGCCCATATGCTGGCGGTGGATTACGCCCTCAAGCCGGTGTTGTCGGCGCTCAAGGCCCAGGAAATGCTCCATGGGATCTTTGCCGAAGACAGCCAGATCGCTTACGGCGAAGGCAGCGCCCAGGCGCAATTGGCGCCGGCCCTGCAGCAGCGCCTGGACGAGGCGCTGGAACAGTTTTTCAGCGCCATGGCCCGCCGGCCCAGGCCGCTGGACCCCAGTGTATTGAACGAACGTTTGTTGAGTGCTCGCTGGAGCATTTGAACCCCTGACACTCTGATTCAACTCACCTTACTCAGCCGCCAACGGCCCAGCAGGTGCAGCCAAAACCCCACAGCAAAAAGGAGAGGCGCCATGCGCACTGTCATTTTGCGTCGCGGGCTGGTCGCTCTGTTTGCTGCGGCTGTGTCCCTCGGCGTCATTACTCAAGCTCAAGCCGAGACCTTGTGGATCGGTTACCAGAAATACGGCACCCTGGTGCTGCTCAAGGCCAAGGGCTCGTTGGAGAAACGTCTCGCCGCCCAAGGCGTGGACGTGCAATGGACCGAGTTCCCCGGCGGTCCGCAGTTGCTGGAAGGCTTGAACGTCGGCTCCATCGACTTTGGCGTGACCGGCGAAACCCCGCCGGTGTTTGCCCAGGCCGCGGGCGCCGATCTGCTCTATGTCGCTTATGAGCCACCGGCACCCACCAGCGAAGCCATCCTCGTGCCCAAGGGGTCGGCCATCCAGTCGGTGCAAGACCTGAAGGGCAAGAAAGTCGCGCTGAACAAAGGCTCCAACGTCCACTACCTGCTGGTGCGGGCGCTGGAAGATGCCGGCCTGGAATATTCCGACATCCAGACCGTGTTCCTGCCTCCGGCCGACGCCCGCGCCGCTTTCGAGCGTGGCAGCGTCGACGCCTGGGTGATCTGGGACCCGTACCAGGCTGCCGCCGAACAGCAATTGCAGGCACGCACCCTGCGTGACGGCAAGGGCATCGTCGATAACCACCAGTTCTACCTCGCCACCAAACCCTATGCGCAAAAGAATCCTCAGGTCATCACGACGCTGGTGGAAGAGGTGCGCGCAGTGGGGGAGTGGTCCAAGGCCAATCCTGACGACGTGACCAAGCAGGTATCGCCGCTGCTGGGCCTGCCTGCCGACATCACCCTGACATCGGTGAAACGCCAAGGCTACGGGGCGTTGTTCCTTACGCCGGAGGTGGTGGCGGCGCAGCAGAAAATCGCCGACAGCTTCTATCAGCTCAAATTGATTCCCAAGCCCTTGAGCATCAAGGACGTGATCTGGACGCCGCCGGCGGCCGTTGCGAAAGCGCAGTAATTCGATCCCTTAGGAGACCACTCCATGAGCCTCAATATTTTCTGGTTCCTGCCTACCCACGGTGACGGCCACTACCTTGGCACCGCCGAAGGCGCCCGCGCCGTCGATCACGGCTACTTGCAACAGATCGCCCAGGCAGCGGATCGACTGGGTTTCGGTGGCGTGCTGATCCCCACCGGGCGTTCCTGCGAGGACTCCTGGCTGGTGGCCGCTTCGTTGATTCCCGTGACCCAGCGCCTGAAATTCCTCGTCGCCCTGCGCCCCGGGATCATTTCCCCGACGGTGGCCGCGCGTCAGGCTGCGACCCTCGACCGGTTGTCCGGCGGGCGGGCGCTGTTCAACCTGGTGACCGGCGGCGACCCGGATGAGTTGGCCGGCGACGGCCTGTTCCTTGACCACGAGCAACGCTACCAGGCGTCGGTGGAATTCACCCGTATCTGGCGTCGGGTCTTGGAAGGCGAAACCGTGGATTACGACGGTGAGCACATCAGTGTGAAGGGCGCCAAGCTGCTCTACCCACCGATCCAGCAACCGCGTCCGCCGCTGTATTTCGGCGGCTCGTCGGAAGCCGCCCAGGACTTGGCAGCCGAGCAGGTGGAAATGGTGCTGACCTGGGGCGAGCCGCCAGCAGCCGTCGCGGAAAAAATCCAACAGGTGCGGGCCAAGGCCACGAAGCTCGGTCGCACCGTACGCTTCGGCATCCGCTTGCATGTGATCGTGCGCGAGACCAACGCCGAAGCCTGGCAAGCGGCCGACCGGCTGATCTCCCACCTGGACGACGAGACCATCGCTCGGGCCCAGGCTTCCCTGGCGCGCTTCGACTCAGTGGGCCAGCAACGCATGGCCGCCCTGCACGGTGGCCGTCGCGACAAGCTGGAAGTCAGCCCCAACCTCTGGGCCGGCGTCGGCCTGGTGCGTGGCGGCGCGGGTACGGCGCTGGTGGGCGATGGCCCGACCGTGGCGGCGCGGGTCAAGGAATACGCCGGGCTTGGCATCGACACCTTCATCTTCTCCGGTTATCCGCACCTGGAAGAGTCCTATCGCGTGGCGGAACTGCTGTTCCCCCACCTGGACGTGGAGCGCCCGGAACTGCCGAAAAGCCAAGGTTATGTGAGCCCGTTCGGTGAAATGGTCGCCAACGATATTCTTCCCAAAGCCGCGTCCCAGAGCTGAGGCGGCCATGAAGAAAATCATCCACAACCTCGCGCCCTGGGCGGTGCCGCTGCTATTGCTGGCGGTATGGCAACTGTCGGTGTCGACCGGTTGGTTATCCACGCGGATCCTGCCGGCACCCGTGGCCGTGATCGAGGCCGGGGTCAATCTGGTGCGCAGCGGCGAGATCTGGACGCACCTGGCGATCAGCGGCTGGCGGGCAGCCGTCGGATTCCTGATCGGCGGCGGCATCGGCCTGGCCCTGGGCTTCATCACTGGTTTGTCGAAATGGGGCGAGCGTCTGCTGGACAGTTCCGTGCAAATGCTCCGGAACATCCCGCACCTGGCGCTGATTCCGTTGGTGATCCTGTGGTTTGGCATTGATGAGTCGGCGAAGATTTTCCTGGTGGCGCTGGGGACGTTGTTCCCGATCTACCTCAACACCTACCACGGCATTCGCAACGTCGACCCGGCACTGGTGGAAATGTCCCGCAGCTACGGTTTGTCTGGCTTGCGCCTGTTTCGCCAAGTGATCCTGCCTGGCGCCCTGCCTTCGATCCTGGTGGGCGTGCGCTTTGCCCTGGGTTTCATGTGGCTGACGCTGATCGTGGCGGAAACCATCTCGGCCAGCGCCGGCATCGGCTATCTGGCTATGAATGCCCGGGAGTTCCTGCAGACCGATGTGGTGGTGTTGGCGATTCTTCTCTACGCCGTGCTGGGCAAATTGGCCGACCTTGCCGCCCGTGGGCTTGAGCGGGTCTGGCTGCGTTGGCACCCGGCCTACCAGGTGGACAAGGGAGGTGCCGCATGACCGCCCAACAACCTCCGCGCCTGCGGCGTGGCATCCCGCTGGCAGTGCGCAAGCTGCAAAAAACCTTCGGTACACGCCAGGTGTTGCGTGACATCGACCTGCATATCCCGGCCGGACAGTTCGTGGCCGTGGTCGGTCGCAGTGGCTGTGGCAAAAGTACCTTGCTGCGGTTGCTGGCCGGTCTCGATCAACCCACCGACGGCCAACTGTCGGCGGGCTCGGCAGCGTTGAGTGCCGCGCAACAGGACACGCGGTTGATGTTCCAGGAAGCGCGTTTGCTGCCTTGGAAAAAAGTCATCGACAACGTCGGCCTTGGACTAAAAGGCAACTGGCGCCCGCAGGCGCTGCAAGCACTGGAAGCCGTCGGTTTGGCCGACCGTGCCCATGAGTGGCCGGCGGCGCTGTCCGGCGGGCAGAAACAACGAGTGGCCCTGGCCCGCGCGCTGATTCATCAGCCACGCCTGTTGCTGCTCGATGAACCCTTGGGGGCGCTGGACGCACTGACCCGCATCGAGATGCAGCAACTGATCGAAAATCTCTGGCAGCAGCACGGCTTCACGGTGTTGCTGGTGACCCACGATGTTAGCGAGGCGGTAGCGATTGCCGATCGGGTGATCCTGATCGAGGCCGGCCAGATCGGCCTCGACTTGCCTATCGACCTGCCGCGCCCACGGGTTCGCGGCTCTCATCGCCTGGCGAGCCTGGAAACCGAAGTCCTCAACCGCGTGCTGTCCTTGCCTGGCCAACCGCCGGAACCCGAACCTGTTTCACCCTTGCCCACGCAGTTGCGTTGGGCGCAATAACTTCATCCATACAGGAATCGACACCATGACTATCAAAGCCATCAACGTACGCAACCAGTTCAAAGGCACCATCAAGGAAATCGTCGAAGGCGACGTGCTGTCGGAAATCGACGTGCAGACCGCGTCGGGCATCGTCACATCGGTCATCACCACCCGCTCGGTCAAGGAGCTGGAGCTGGCGATTGGCAGCGAAGTGATTGCCTTCGTCAAATCCACCGAGGTGTCGATCGCCAAGTTGTGAGCGATGGTTCATCCGCAGCCCCGGACGGCGTGAGCTCTTCGGGGCTTTTACTTGCAGTCAACTCTTGCTCAGCCAGCCTTTTCGTCGAGATAAGACGCGGAATGTTGTGCCATTCGCGATAAGGCGTATTCGTTCGCCAACCGTAAGTAGCAAGGCAACTGGCGCGTCGAGAAAGATCAAGTTCGTCGACGAGCCAGTAAGCACTTTCAACTAGCGCAGCCAACCCTTGCGCTTGATATAAACAAGCGGGAGAACCGCAGCCGAAAGTGTCAGCCCCATTGAATAGATGAAACCGTGCTCCCACGAAAGCTCCGGCATTACCGCGAAGTTCATGCCGTAGAACGTGCCAACCAGGGTGGGCGGCAGGAAAACGGCGGTGATGATGGTGAACACCTTGACGATTTGGTTCTGTTTTATGTTGAGAATGTTCGTCACGGCATTTTGCAGGTACCGTACTTTTTCGTGTTCGAAGTAGGCATGCTCCTTGACGCCCGCAACGTCGGCTGTGAGTTCATTCACAAGGCCCTGCAAATCAGCTTCGGTGGTGTTGTCCACCTCGCTGCTCAGGTATCGCACTGTGCGTGCAAGCGAGAGTTGTGCCTCAATACAGAGAGAGATCAGCTCTTCCTTGTCGTTGAGTGCGCGCATCGTTTCGATCAGGTCCGGTACGCCCAACTCCTTACCATTCGCGTTGTAGCCATCGGAGATTTCGGAGATATCCTCGGTACTCCTCTCCAACTCGTCGGCAATACGGTCGATGACAGCGTCAGCGCCGTCGTTGGCCATCTGTAGTAACACTCGAAGTATTGCCTTCGGACTTTGGGTATTGGCCGGCTTTCGGCGCAAGCGCTGAAGGGCGACATCAAAAGGGCGGAAGTGCGCGTCATCGCAGAGAATCGCTACCACCTGCTCACCCAAGACAAAGGTCACGCCTCCAAAATGCGGGGTCCCGCTTGCATCCAATGCAAGCAGTTTCGAGCGCATGTACAGAAAATGACCATCCTCTATGACGCTACTGTTTTTCGGGGCGGTTTCGATGCCAAAACGCTGTTGTAGATTCGCGCTTTCTTCGACCGTTGGTGCGTTTACCTCAAGCCAAACGACCTCATGATCATGCTCCGGCTGAGGTAACCCCTGAGCGATGGAAAGTGTTGCGTGATTGTTGATAATGCTGCGGATCATGTCTGATTACTCGTAGATGGGGCATTGTATGAGCAATGCCCTACTTGGACGTTGGATTGAGCTCGCTGTGGGAAGGCGAGGTTGATGATGTCGTGGTTTCCTGGTCCGGTGGCTGCATGTAGTGCACCGCCGTCATGACTATTGCGAGCACCAGATACAACACGATCACCGCAACGATCACTTCGTTCTCAAGGCTGGTGCGGTTTGGCGGCTTCTTTTTCATGGCAAGCTCCTGGGTTCGTCTTTACGGAGGGGGAATAAAACCGGAGGACGAGTTGCTGGTGTCTCCGGTGTGTGCTGACGCCGACGGTGCGGCGTATATCGGCAGGGTGTTTACTCGTCTTGCAGATTGCTGTTGAGCAGTTGCCAACGTACAGAACTCACCCCTTTTTCCAGGCTCACCCGGCTGGCCAACTGTTCCAGTTGTGCCGGGCTTGCGGGCGTGCCGATAAGTTCAGCGCGTACTTCGAGTTTGTCCGGGTTGGCCAAGTCTTCACTGTGCAGTGATTGCAAGCGCAGCGCGCTTCCGCTCAAGCCATGCAGGACGAGGGTGCGCACATGCACTTCATCCTCCGCCCGGCAGACAATGTTGAAAGTAAAGCGCTGATCAACTTCAACGGCGGCGGCTGCGCCCTGGCGATTGATGCGCTGGGCGGCCTCGCGTAGGAGGATGTTGGCGCAGAGCACCACCAGCGTTCCGATGGCGGCCTCCAGCATATGTCCCATGCCTGACAAAATGCCTATTGCAGCGGAGCACCAAAGCGTCGCGGCAGTATTGAGACCCCGCACATTCAGGCCTTCGCGCATAATCACGCCGGCACCCAGAAAGCCAATGCCTGAAACGACTTGAGCGGCTATCCGCGCGGCTCCCGAGCTGTCACCGGTGGCGGTAAGTAGTGAAACCATGACGAACAAGGCCGCGCCGGTCGAAACCAGGGCATTGGTACGCAATCCAGCCAGACGCTGGCGTAGTTGACGTTCGGCACCTACCAGGGCGCCTAGAGTGAGCGCGACGGTCACGCGCAGAAAAAAGATTGTCCAATCCATTATTCACTTCCATACCGACGATTTGTTCGCAGAGCGAACAGAGTTTTGGGAATGGATCGCGAAGGCTGGCGAAGGCCCACAGATGCGCTAAGCACTTGCGTGCTGGCACTGGGCGAGTTCATGGGGAAGGAGGCTTTGAATCCCGAGCCGGGACCGAAATACCACTATCCGCCGTAAGACGGCAAGACAGTGGCAGAGAGGGGGTCTGCTGGACTAACTTGCCGTTTTAGCCTGTCGTGATCGACTGGGGTAACTGTCCAAGACTGGACTCCTGTGTGGACTAAAAAGCGGGGGCGAAAGTAAATTCTTTAAATGCAGAAATCAAGAAACAGCCGGGGGGGATTTGTTTCAGTTCGCGTCAGACATTGTCCCCCGGTCGCTATCATCAGCCCCTCGATCAAAGCAAACCGTGCGCAAGACCGAGGCGGGGATTCTTGCACGAGGTTGTGTTCGTTCAGGCTGGTCCTATGACAATTGGCTCCATGGCCAGGGCGAACGCGTCGACGTCGTTGGGCAAGATCGAGACGGCCAGATCGGCTTCGACCTGCCCATCGACCGGTGTCAAGGAGTTGGAATTGGCCATCGGCAGCGAAGTGCTTGCCTTCGTCAAATCCACCGAGGTGTCTATCGCCAAGTTGTGAGCGATGGTTCACCCGAGCGTGGTAACGATCAATCAGAACGCTTGGGCAAATACGGCGGCAGGTACAACCCCAGGTAGGCATCGAATACCCGCATGCCTTCTTCGGCCATGCGCGGTGTGATGTGGCCGTGCTGCTGTATCGAGCGGGCGTAGACGCGGTCGCCCAGTTCCATGGCCAGGGCGAACACGTCGACGTCGCCGGGCAGGGGCGGCAGGGCGAAATGGTGGTCGAACACCTTGTGCATCAAGTCACTCAGCTCAAGGTCGTGTTGGCGGTCGGCCTGGGTGACTTCGGTCAGGCCGTGCTGGGCCAGGATCAGCTGGCGAGCGGCGGCGTCCTGGTTGTAGATGGCGAGCATGCGCTGTTCCACCAGCCGTGACAGGTCGTGCCAATGGTTCAGCGCTGCATGATCGATCGGTGCTTGCAGGCCCGCGCGAAAAGCGGCGTGGACGTCGGCGGTCAGGGCTTCGAGCAGGGCCGGGACGCTGGCGAAAAAATGGTACACGGAGGAGGGCGGGATCCCGGCGCGCTCGGCGACGCTGTAGATCGACAAGCTGGCCACGCCTTCGGCGGCAAGCAGCGTCCGGGCGGCATCGAGAATGGTGTCGATCCGGGCCTGGCTGCGTGCGCGGGGTTTGCGAGGGGTGGCGATGCGCGTCATGGCTGTCTCCTGCGGGGCTGGCGGGCATTGTACGCAGAGCGAGGGGAGGGTCCATAGCGGCGCTTGGGAAGAAAGGTATCCCTGTGGCGAGGGAGCTTGCTCCCGCTGGGCTGCGAAGCAGCCCCGAAGTCAGCCACTGCGGTGCTTCAGGTTGACCGATTAAGCCTTTTTGGGGCTGCTGCGCAGCCCAGCGGGAGCAAGCTCCCTCGCCACAATGGGTGTTGTGAACAGCCAAAAAAACGCCGCAGCCTTTAGGGCCGCGGCGTTTTTCTTTACAGCAACCCCTTACACGGTATGCAGGTACCAGTTGTACTCGAGGTCGGAGATGGAGTGTTCGAACTCTTCCAGCTCACTTTCCTTGCAGGCCACGAAGATATCGATGTATTTCGGATCGATGTACTTGGCCATGACTTCGCTGTCGTCCAGTTCGCGCAGGGCATCGCGCAAGTTGTTCGGCAGGCTTTGCTCGTTCTGCTCGTAGCTGTTGCCTTCCACCGGCGCACCGGGCTCGATTTTGTTGACCAGGCCGTGGTGCACGCCTGCCAACACGGAGGCCATCAGCAGGTACGGGTTGGCATCGGCACCGGCAACGCGGTGTTCCAGGCGCACGGCATCGGCCGAACCGGTAGGGACGCGCAAAGCCACGGTGCGGTTGTCCAGGCCCCAGGTCGGCGAGTTCGGCACGTAGAACTGTGCGCCGAAACGACGGTAGGAGTTGACGTTCGGGCAGAGGAAAGCCATCTGCGCGGGCAGGGTCTCGAGCACACCGCCGATCGCGTGACGCAGTGCGGCGTTCTGCTCGGGATCCTCGCTGGCAAAAATATTCTTGCCATCTTTATCAAGAATCGAGATGTGGACGTGCAGACCATTACCCGCCTGGCCCGGATACGGCTTGGCCATGAAGGTGGTGTCCATTTCATGGTCGTAGGCGATGTTCTTGATCAGACGCTTGAGCAGGACCGCATAGTCGCAGGCCTTGATCGGGTCGGCCACGTGGTGCAGGTTCACTTCGAACTGCGCCGGGGCACTTTCCTTGACGATGGCGTCGGCGGGAATGCCTTGCTCCTTGGCCCCTTCCAGAATGTCCTGGAGGCAATCGACGTATTCGTCGAGGTCATCGATCAGGTAGACCTGGGTCGAGTGCGGGCGTTTGCCGGAGATCGGCGAGCGGGGCGGTTGTGGGCGTCCATTCACGTTCTCCTGGTCGATCAGGTAGAACTCCAGCTCGAATGCGGCGCAGATGGTCAGGCCCAGTTCATCGAACTTGGTCACGACTTGGCGCAGGACTTCACGCGGGTCGGCGAAGAAAGGCTCGCCTTCGAGTTCGTGCATGGTCATCAACAGTTGCGCAGTAGGGCGCTTCTGCCAGGGTTCATTGCACAGGGTGTCAGGGATTGGATAACAGATCCGGTCAGCGTCGCCGATGTCCAGGCCCAGGCCGGTGCTTTCCACCGTAGAGCCGTTGATATCCAGGGCAAATAAAGAGGCCGGCAGGTTGATGCCTTTCTCGTAAACCTTGTGGAGGCTGGTGCGTTCTATGCGCTTGCCGCGCACCACACCATTCATATCCGCAATCAGAAGGTCAACGTACAGAACCTCAGGATGTTCCTTAAGGAACGCGTTCGCTTCGTTAAGCTGAACGGCACGCGGGGGTACCGACATGATGCAACACCTTTGTTGTTAAAAATATCAATCATTGATCTCTTCGAAAGCCAGTCAACCCGAACGGCATGCCGAAGTCAAGCAGGGCCTTTTTTGCCCTAAAAAAGCACCTCAAGGGCTTTTTTGAGGCAATTTGGGGCGTTTTTTTCCCTTTAGAGGGCTTGGCGCCCGCAGGCTTGAGCGGGCCGTGTTGTATTTTTTACGGGGGTGTTGTGTAAAAAAATGAACAAGGCTAAGCTCGATTCAAACCCATAACAGCAATAATACCGGGGTGCTTCATGTCTCGCCTGCCGTTAATCGGCGTCACCACCTGCTCCAGGCAGATTGGTCTGCATGCTTATCACATCAGTGGCGAAAAATATTCCCGGGCTGTCGCAACAGCCGCCAAGGGCATGCCAGTGCTGATCCCGTCCCTGGCGGATCTGTTCCCGCCGTCCGATATTCTGGACGCCCTGGACGGCATTCTTCTGACTGGCTCTCCTTCCAATGTAGAACCTTTTCATTACCAGGGCCCGGCCAGTGCGCCAGGCACTGCTCATGATCCTGCACGGGACGCCACCACCTTGCCGCTGATCCGCGCCGCTGTCGATGCGGGTATCCCGGTGCTGGGCATTTGCCGAGGTTTCCAGGAGATGAACGTAGCCTTTGGCGGCAGCCTGCATCAGAAAGTTCATGAAGTCGGAACGTTCATCGATCATCGTGAAGACGATACTCAAGCGGTGGATGTCCAATACGGTCCTGCCCATGCCGTACATATCCAGCCTGGTGGTGTACTTGCAGGGTTGGGGTTGCCCCAGCTAATAGAAGTCAACTCGATCCACAGCCAAGGCATCGAGCGCCTGGCACCTGGGTTGCGGGCCGAAGCGGTGGCCCCCGACGGCCTGATCGAGGCTGTTTCGGTGCCAGGAGGCAAGGCTTTTGCTTTAGGTGTGCAATGGCACCCCGAATGGGAGGTAAGCTCTAACCCGCACTACCTTGCGATTTTCCAGGCATTTGGCGATGCCTGCCGAGCAAGGGCAGCACAACGCGACGCCGATGCGTCAAACAACGCCTGACGACTAATAGCCGTCAGGAAACTCACGCCTAGAGGCATTTATGAGTAACAACCTCGACCAGCTCACCGATTGGTTGAAAGACCACAAGATCACAGAAGTCGAATGCATGATTGGCGACCTCACCGGCATCACCCGGGGCAAGATCTCGCCGACCAACAAGTTCATCGCCGAGAAAGGCATGCGCCTGCCCGAGAGCGTTCTGCTCCAGACCGTTACGGGCGACTATGTCGAAGACGACATCTATTACGAACTGCTCGACCCTGCCGACATCGACATGATCTGTCGCCCGGACGAGAACGCAGTATTCCTTGTGCCCTGGGCCATCGAGCCCACAGCCCAGGTCATCCACGACGCTTACGACAAGCAGGGCAACCCCATCGAGCTGTCGCCGCGCAACGTGCTCAAGAAAGTACTCAAGCTCTACGCCGATAAGGGTTGGCAGCCGATCGTCGCGCCGGAAATGGAGTTCTACCTGACCAAGCGCAGCGACGACCCGGACTTTCCGCTGCAACCGCCCGTGGGCCGCTCCGGCCGCCCGGAAACCGGCCGGCAGTCCTTTTCGATCGAAGCGGCCAACGAATTCGACCCGCTGTTCGAAGACGTCTACGACTGGTGCGAACTGCAGGAACTGGACCTCGATACCCTGATCCACGAGGATGGCACGGCGCAGATGGAAATCAATTTCCGTCATGGCGATGCCCTGTCCCTGGCCGACCAGATCCTGGTGTTCAAGCGCACCATGCGCGAAGCGGCACTCAAGCACGACGTGGCTGCCACCTTCATGGCCAAGCCCATGACCGGTGAGCCGGGCAGTGCGATGCACCTGCACCAGAGCATCATCGACAAGGAAACCGGCAAGAACGTCTTCTCCAATGAAGACGGGACCATGAGCGATCTGTTCCTGCACCACATCGGTGGCCTGCAGAAATTCATCCCCGAGCTATTGCCGCTGTTCGCCCCCAACGTCAATTCGTTCCGTCGCTTCCTTCCGGACACGTCGGCGCCGGTGAACGTGGAGTGGGGCGAAGAGAACCGCACCGTGGGCCTGCGCGTGCCGGATGCCGGGCCGCAGAACCGTCGGGTGGAAAACCGCTTGCCGGGCGCCGATGCCAACCCGTACCTGGCGATTGCCGCCAGCCTGCTGTGTGGCTTCATCGGCATGGTCGAAGGCATCAACCCGAGCGCGCCGGTGGTGGGCCGAGGCTACGAACGCCGCAACCTGCGTTTGCCGCTGACCATCGAAGACGCCCTGGAACGCATGGAAAACAGCACCACCATCGAGAAATACCTGGGCAAGAAATTCATCACAGGCTACGTCGCGGTCAAGCGGGCCGAGCATGAAAACTTCAAGCGCGTCATCAGTTCGTGGGAGCGGGAATTCCTGCTCTTCGCCGTCTGAAGCGCCGGGCGAGGCTGCTTCAGGCAGCTTCGCCCTCACCGATAAAAGGAGAATTGGCATGACCCGCAACAACCCGCAAACCCGTGAATGGCAGGCCCTGAGCAACGATCACCACCTGGCGCCGTTCAGCGACTTCAAACAGCTCAAAGAGAAAGGCCCGCGCATCATCACCCACGCCAAGGGTGTCTACCTCTGGGACAGTGAAGGCAACAAGATCCTCGACGGCATGGCCGGCCTCTGGTGCGTGGCCGTCGGTTATGGCCGCGAGGAGCTGGCCGACGCCGCCAGCCAACAGATGCGCGAGCTGCCGTACTACAACCTGTTCTTCCAGACGGCCCACCCGCCAGTGCTGGAGTTGTCCAAAGCCATCGCCGACATCGCCCCAGAAGGCATGAACCACGTGTTCTTCACCGGTTCCGGCTCCGAAGGCAACGACACCATGCTGCGGATGGTCCGCCACTATTGGGCGATCAAGGGCCAGCCGAACAAGAAAGTCATCATCAGCCGCAAGAACGGTTACCACGGTTCGACCGTGGCCGGCGCGAGCCTGGGTGGCATGACCTATATGCACGAGCAGGGCGACCTGCCGATCCCGGGCATTGTCCACATCGCCCAACCTTATTGGTTCGGCGAAGGCGGCGACATGAGCCCCGAAGAGTTCGGCGTGTGGGCGGCCAACCAGTTGGAAGAAAAGATCCTGGAGCTCGGCGTGGACAACGTCGGCGCCTTCATCGCCGAGCCGATCCAGGGCGCCGGTGGCGTGATCGTACCGCCGGACAGCTACTGGCCGCGCATGAAGGAAATCCTCGCCAAGTACGACATCCTGTTCGTGGCCGACGAGGTGATCTGTGGTTTCGGTCGTACCGGTGAGTGGTTCGGTACCGATCACTACGGGTTGAAACCGCACATGATGACCATCGCCAAGGGCCTGACCTCCGGCTACATCCCCATGGGCGGGCTGATCGTGCGTGACGACGTGGTCGCGGTGCTCAACGAAGGCGGAGACTTCAACCACGGGTTTACCTACTCCGGTCACCCGGTGGCCGCAGCGGTGGCCCTGGAAAACATCCGCATCCTGCGCGACGAAAAGATCATCGAGCGTGTCCACAGCGAAACGGCACCCTATTTGCAGAAGCGTTTGCGGGAACTGAACGATCATCCTCTGGTGGGTGAAGTGCGCGGTGTCGGTTTGCTGGGAGCGATCGAACTGGTCCAGGACAAGGCCACGCGCAAGCGCTACGAAGGCAAGGGCGTGGGCATGATCTGCCGGCAGTTCTGCTTCGATAACGGGCTGATCATGCGCGCGGTGGGCGACACCATGATCATTGCGCCGCCGCTGGTGATCAGCAAGGCCGAGATTGACGAGTTAGTGGCCAAGGCGCGGCAGTGCCTGGACCTGACGCTCAGTGCGTTGCAAGGCTAAGTGCTAGGCTCTGAGCGAGGTGCCTGCAAGGGCCTCGCCCAGCGAGAATAAAAGGCTGGGCTTGTGTTGAAAGCCTGGCCTGTAACTTGCCAGACTACCGACCGTTCAAGTTGTCCGCGAGCCGGCTACTGAACGTGGCTAAGAAGAATAACTGGAGCACTTTTTCATGAAGGCATTAGGCATGAAGACATTAGGTATGAAGATAGCTGGCAAGACCCTCCTGGCCATGTCCCTGATGGGCGTGATGGCGGGCGCGGTTCAGGCGGACGATAAAGTGCTGCACGTCTATAACTGGTCCGACTACATTGCGCCGGACACCGTCGCCAAGTTCGAGAAAGAATCGGGGATCAAAGTCGTCTACGACGTATTCGACAGCAACGAAACCCTGGAAGCCAAGTTGCTGGCCGGCAAGTCCGGTTATGACATCGTGGTGCCGTCGAACAACTTCCTGGCCAAGCAGATCAAGGCCGGGGTCTACCAGAAACTCGACAAGTCCAAGTTGCCCAACTGGAAAAACCTGAATACCGACCTGCTCAAGGCCGTTTCGGTGAGCGACCCGGGCAACGAACATGCCTTCCCGTACATGTGGGGTTCGATCGGCATCGGCTTCAACGCCGAGAAGGTCAAGGCTGCCCTCGGTGCCGACGCTCCAACCAACTCGTGGGACTTGCTGTTCAAGCCGGAAAACGCCGCCAAGCTGAAAGCCTGTGGCATCAGCTTCCTCGACTCGCCGACCGAAATGATCCCGGTGGCGCTGCATTACCTGGGCTATCCGACCGACAGCCAGGACAAGAAGCAACTGGCTGAGGCCGAGGCGCTGTTCCTCAAGATCCGTCCTTCGATCGGCTACTTCCACTCCTCCAAGTACATCTCCGACCTGGCCAACGGCAACATCTGCGTAGCGGTCGGCTACTCGGGCGACATCTACCAGGCCAAGTCCCGTGCGGCCGAAGCCGGCGGCAAGGTTAAAGTCAGCTACAACATTCCGAAGGAAGGTGCTGGCAGCTTCTTCGACATGGTCGCCATCCCCAAGGATGCCGAGAACGTCGAGGGTGCCTACAAATTCATGACCTTCCTGCAAAAGCCGGAAATCATGGCTGAAATCACCGACACCGTGAGCTTCCCGAACGGCAACGCGGCCTCTACGCCGCTGGTCAGCAAGGAAATCACCAGCGACCCGGGCATCTACCCGCCGGCAGACGTGCAAGCCAAGCTTTACGCGATTGCCGACCTGCCAGCCGCGACCCAGCGGATCATGACCCGCAGCTGGACCAAGATCAAATCCGGTAAATAAGCCGGCCTGAAGCATCTTCCTGTTGTCGCTGCCATCGCGGCGGCGGCAACAGGAGCCATTAAATAACTAAAAGTTTTGCTGGATCGGTTTATCGAAGGTAAGTTGCGCGCCGGTTTTGTTGCGGGGCCTCTCATGGTCAAGTAACGGGGGCAACTTGGGCCCAACTATTTAAGAGGACCTCCACGTGCCAGTCTTTTCTTTGTTACGCAACGCCTTGCTGGTCGGTGCCGGCCTGACGCTCGCCGTCAGCGTCCAGGCCGCCTCCACCGTGCATATTTATAATTGGTCGGACTACATCGGCGAGACCACCCTGGCGGATTTCGAAAAAGCCACGGGCATCAAGCCGGTGTATGACGTGTTCGATTCCAACGAAACCCTGGAAGGCAAGTTGCTGGCCGGGCGTACCGGTTATGACGTGGTGGTGCCGTCCAACCACTTCCTGGGCAAGCAGATCAAGGCCGGGGCGTTCCAGAAGCTCGACAAGGCGCAGTTGCCCAACTACGCCAACCTCGACCCTGTGCTGCTCAAGCGCCTGGAAAAGAACGACCCGGGCAACCAGTACGCCGTACCTTACCTGTGGGGCACCAATGGCATCGGCTACAACGTCGAGAAGATCAAGGCGGTCCTGGGCGTCGACAAGATCGACTCGTGGGCCATGCTGTTCGAACCGGAAAACATCAAGAAGCTGTCCAGTTGCGGTGTTTCGTTCCTCGACTCCGGCGACGAGATGATCCCGGCGATGCTCAATTACCTGGGCCTGAACCCCAACAGCGAAGACCCTGAAGACTACAAGAAGGCCGAGGCCCAGCTCCTCAAGATCCGGCCTTACGTGACCTACTTCAACTCCTCCAAGTACATCTCCGATCTGGCCAACGGCGAGATCTGCGTGGCCGCCGGTTTCTCCGGCGACATCTTCCAGGCCCGCGAACGTGCCAGCGAAGCCGGCAAGGGCGTCGAAATCGCCTATGTGATTCCCAAGGAAGGCGGCAACCTCTGGTTCGACATGCTGGCGATCCCGCGCGACGCCACCAACGTCAAGCAGGCACATGCCTTCATCAACTATGTGCTCAAGCCTGAAGTCATCGCCCAGGTCAGCGACACCGTCGGTTATGCCAACCCGAACCCGAAGGCTGGCGAGCTGATGGATCAGAAAGTACGTACCGACGAAGCGGTTTACCCACCGCAAGCGGTCGTCGACAAGCTCTACGTCAACTCCGAGTTGCCGCCCAAGATCCAACGACTCATGACCCGCAGCTGGACCAAGGTCAAGTCGGGTAAATAACGTCAACATTCTAAAGGTTCGTCCGCGTGGGGCGAACTGCAAATTCTGTGGGAGTTTCGTAAATGGCAGTTGCCTCCGGCGCCTATAAGAAAGCCCTCGAGGGCGACCAGACACCCAAGCAGGTGTTGGTCAAAATCGACCGGGTCACGAAGAAGTTCGACGAGACGATTGCCGTGGACGATGTGTCCCTGGAAATCAAGAAAGGCGAGATCTTCGCCTTGCTCGGCGGTTCGGGATCGGGCAAATCCACCTTGTTGCGCATGCTGGCTGGTTTCGAGCGGCCTACCGAAGGGCGGATTTACCTCGACGGTGTGGACATCACCGACATGCCGCCCTACGAGCGGCCGATCAACATGATGTTCCAGTCCTACGCCTTGTTCCCCCATATGACCGTGGCGCAGAACATCGCCTTCGGCTTGCAGCAGGACAAGATCCCGAAAGCCGAGATCGATGCCCGCGTGGCTGAAATGCTCAAGCTGGTGCAGATGAGCCAATACGCCAAGCGCAAGCCGCACCAGCTATCTGGCGGCCAGCGCCAGCGCGTGGCCCTGGCCCGTTCCCTGGCCAAGCGGCCGAAGCTGTTGTTGCTCGACGAGCCGATGGGCGCGCTGGATAAAAAACTGCGCTCGCAGATGCAGCTGGAACTGGTGGAGATCATCGAGCGGGTTGGCGTGACCTGCGTCATGGTGACCCACGACCAGGAAGAGGCCATGACCATGGCCGAGCGCATCGCGATCATGCACCTGGGCTGGATCGCCCAGATCGGCAGCCCGATCGACATCTACGAAACCCCGACCAGCCGGCTGGTCTGCGAGTTCATCGGCAACGTCAACATCTTCGAGACCGAAGTGGTGGACGACGCCGAAGGCCACGCGGTGCTGACCTGCAAGGACCTGGACCGCAACATCTACGTGGGCCACGGCATCAGCACCTCGGTGCAGGACAAGTCCGTGACCTATGCCATTCGCCCGGAAAAACTGCTGGTCACCGCCGAACAACCGACCTGCGAGAACAACTGGTCCAGCGGCAAGGTCCATGACATCGCCTACTTGGGCGGCCACTCGGTGTTCTACGTCGAGTTGCCGAGCGGCAAGCTGGTGCAGTCCTTCGTCGCCAACGCCGAACGCCGCGGCCAGCGTCCGACCTGGGGCGACCAGGTGTTCGTCTGGTGGGAAGACGACAGCGGCGTGGTACTTCGCTCATGAACATGCGCAAACTCAAACGCCGACTCGATCGAATAACGCCCGGTGGCCGCCAATTGGTCATCGGGGTGCCCTTCATCTGGCTGTTCCTGTTCTTCATGCTGCCGTTCTTCATTGTCCTGAAGATCAGCTTCGCCGAAGCCGACGTAGCCATCCCGCCGTACACCGAGATCTACAGCTACGTCGACCAGAAGCTGCAGGTGCTGCTCAACCTCGCCAACTACGCGATGCTGAGCGAGGACGAGTTGTACATCGCCGCCTACCTCGGCTCGCTGAAAATGGCCCTGATCAGCACGGTCTTGTGCCTGCTGATCGGCTACCCGATGGCCTATGGCATCGCCAATGCCCGCAAAGAGATGCAGACGGTGCTGGTGCTGCTGATCATGATGCCGACCTGGACCGCGATCCTGATCCGCGTCTACGCGTGGATGGGCATCCTCAGCAACAACGGCTTGCTCAACGGCTTTTTGCTGAGCATGGGTTTTATCAACGAACCGCTGCAGATCCTCAACACCAACCTGGCGGTGTATATCGGGGTCGTCTACTCCTACCTGCCGTTCATGATCCTGCCGCTGTACGCCAACCTGGTGAAACATGACCCCAGCCTGCTGGAAGCCGCGTCGGACCTGGGTTCGAGCACCTTCAACAGTTTCTGGAAAATCACCGTGCCGCTGTCCAAGAACGGCATCGTCGCCGGTTGCATGCTGGTGTTCATCCCCGTGGTGGGCGAGTTCGTGATCCCGGAACTGCTGGGTGGCCCGGAAACCCTGATGATCGGCAAAGTGCTGTGGCAGGAATTCTTCAACAACCGTGACTGGCCGGTGGCATCCGCCCTGGCGGTGGTGATGCTGGCGATCCTGATCGTGCCCATCATCCTCTTCAACCGCAGTCAGGCCAAAGAAATGGAGGGCAAGGAATGAAGCGCTTCAGTTTTTCAAGCCTGATGCTGGTGCTGGGTTTGCTGTTCATCTACGCACCGATGCTGATCCTGGTGATCTATTCGTTCAACGCCTCGAAACTGGTGACGGTGTGGGGTGGCTGGTCGATCAAGTGGTACGTCGGCCTGCTGGACAACAGCCAGTTGATGGGGTCGGTGGTGCGCTCGCTGGAGATCGCCTGCTACACGGCGATTGCCGCGGTGGCCCTGGGGACGCTGGCGGCCTTCGTGTTGACCCGCATCACCCACTTCAAGGGCCGCACGCTGTTCGGCGGCCTGGTCACCGCGCCGCTGGTGATGCCGGAAGTGATCACCGGCCTGTCGCTGTTGCTGCTGTTCGTAGCCATGGCCCAGATGATCGGCTGGCCCCAGGAGCGTGGCATCGTCACGATCTGGATTGCCCACACCACGTTCTGCGCGGCGTATGTGGCGGTGGTGGTCTCGGCGCGCTTGCGTGAGCTGGACCTGTCCATCGAAGAAGCGGCCATGGACCTCGGTGCGCGGCCGTGGAAGGTGTTCTTTTTGATCACCATCCCGATGATCGCACCGTCACTGGCAGCGGGGGGCATGATGTCGTTCGCGCTGTCCCTGGATGACCTGGTACTGGCGAGCTTCGTCTCCGGCCCTGGCTCGACGACCTTGCCGATGGAAGTGTTCTCGGCGGTGCGCCTGGGTGTGAAACCGGAAATCAACGCCGTGGCGAGCCTGATCCTGCTGGCGGTGTCGCTGGTGACTTTCCTAGTTTGGTTCTTCAGCCGCCGCGCCGAAGAAAGCCGTAAGCGGGCGATCCAGCAAGCCATCGAAGAAAGCGCTGCCGACTCCTGGAAACAGCCGGAAGTGCGTCGGGCCGAGACCGCTCCGGTTTAATCGGACGCTGAGTAACTGTGGGAGCGGGCTTGCTCGCGAAAGCGGTGTGACAGTCGACGAAGATGTCGATCGTTCCCACGCTCTGCGTGGGAATGCATCCGGTGACGCTCTGCGTCACCTTGCAGAAGCGGAACGCGGAGCGTCCCTGGCGGCATTCCCACGCGGAGCGTGAGGAACGATCGATACCTGTGGGAGCAAGCTTGCTCGCGATAGCGGCCGGCAGGTTATTGGCCGTTCACTTCTTCAACGCGTCATGGGCCTCCAGCGCGCGCAGGGAGTAGATATAGGCCGCGCCCGCGTTCAGGGACACCGCGGTGGCCAGGGTGGCGGCGATTTCTTCGCGGGTGGCGCCGGCCTTGATGGCGGCGTCGGTGTGTACGCCGATGCAACCGTCACAGCGCGTGGTGATGGCGACGGCGATGGAGATCAGCTCACGGGTCTTGGCATCGAGCACGTCGTTTTCAGCCGCGGCTTCGTCCAGGGCCATGTAGGCCTTGACCATCTTCGGATTGCTTTTGCCCAGGGCGCCAAAGGCGCTCTTGATGGTAGGCAGCAGCTCGGACCAGTTATTGAACATTGCATTGACTCCTGTGAGAGGGGGCGGGGTGTTGAACCCTTGTAGTCTTGACCATCAATGACGATTGAGCTTGTTGGTAATGAAAAATTACACCCGCCAGAATCAGTGCGAGCTCCTCGCCGGTAATAGTTTCAGGGTCGCGCGGGTATTGGCCACCACTTCTTCCTCGGCCAGGTGCGCCTGGTGATAGACCCCTTCGATGTACGCCTCGGCCTGATCCTCGTAATGCTTGTCGAAGGGCACGCCGCTCTGGCCGACCGGATTGATGGTGACGCTATGGGCCGGATCGGCGAAGTCGATGATCCGCCGGGTAGAAGGACCATAGGTCACCGGCCAAGGGGCCGGACCGATTTTGGCCGATTGGTTGTTGGGCACTTCATGGGTGCCGGGGGCCGCAAACGGACCGACATTGAAGATCCGGTCCAGCGGCTTTTGCAGACCCAGCGGATGACCATGGATCAGGGTATGAGCCTTGCCCCACTGCCATTGCGTGGCATCGTCACCCAGGGTGGTCCGCAGGTGGGCCAGGCTTTTCTTCCAGGCAATGTTCACCGTGTCGGCACGGGTTTCCACGCCCAGCGTCGTGCGGTCATCCCACCACGGTGAATCCTTTGAAGCCGCCAGGCGTGGCAGGGCTGCGTCGATCACCCGGGTCGACAGGGCGGTTTCGAAGAAGCCGTCACCCAGTTCATCGTGCAGGGCGGCGTCGGCCAGGTTGAACAGGAACTGGTTGAACAGCGTGGCGCTGATGGAATCCAGCGGGTAATCGCCTTGCCATTGGGCCAGTTGCTCCACCCATTTGCGCTCCTGCGGATCGCTGACCACCTCGCGCAACACCGGCAACAAAGGCGCGAGCAGGCGCGGGCCGTAGGCGGTGGTGGTGCCCAGTTGCAGTTTCTGGGTGGTTTCGATGTCCCACTTCGCCTGCTTGTCGCTGAGCTGGTGGTTGAGTTGCTGGCCACGGTCGGCGAGGTTGTAATAACCGGGGATCTCGATGCCGCTGGCCGGCACCGGCTGGAAATTGGCCGAAACGATGTAGCCCCGCGCCGGGTTCTCTTCCTGCGGGTTGCTGCTGAACGGATAGAAACCTTCCTTTTCCGCCTCCGGGCTGCTGCCATCGAGAATGAAGCCGGGCTTCACGCCGACTGGCCGCTTGGGCAGTTGCGCGGCGGCCCACCAGCCGATGTCCCCCTTGGCGTTGGCCCACACCACGTTCAGCCCCGGCGCGTGGATCTTGGCCGAAGCGCCGCGAGCCTTGGTGAGGGTGTCGGCGCGGTTGAGCTGGTAAAAGGCATCGAGGATCGGGTTGCGGCTTTCCAGGAACCCCCACCACATCGCGACCGGGGTCTTGCCGGCGTTCGCGCCGAGGGCATCGTTGACGATCGGGCCATGGGGCGACTGGCGCAGCACCAGCGTCACCGGCGCCTGGCCCTTGACCGCGATCTGCTGCTCGCTGCGGGTCATGTCCACCCATTTGTCGCGATACCAGACCTGCTCGGGATTGTCCGGGTTGACCTTCTCGGCGATCAGGTCCAGGTCGTCGTTCTGGAACATGGTGATGCTCCAGCCAAAATCCCGGTTCATACCCAGCGTCGCGAAGGGCAGCAGTGCCTGGTATTGCCCGTAGAGTTCGAACCCCGGGGCCGACAAGTGCGCCTCGTACCACACCGAAGGCGTGGAAAAACGGATGTGCGGGTCACCCGCCAGCAACGGCTTGCCGCTGTGGGTGCGGCTGCCGGAGACCGCCCAGGCATTGCTGCCCTCGAACTGCGGCAGGCCGTTATCAGCCAGGGCCTGCTCGCTCAGGCGGGCCAGGGCGTCGAGGTCTTTCCAGTCGGCGGCAGCCAGCGGCAGGCTGCCCTTGCGACCTTCGGCCAGCACGCCCTGAGGCTGCCAGTCGAGGTCGAAAATGTTCAGGTAGTTGGCACCCAGCACATCGCGCACGTAGGTCAGCAGGGGTTCGGTGCGAAAGGCGGCGGCGAAGCTGTAGGCCATGTAGCCGGTAATGCTCACGGTGTCTTCGGCGGTGAAGGGGCGCTTGGGAATGCCCAGCACGTCGAATTCCATGGGACGGGTGTGGCTGTCCTGGTAGGCGTTGATTCCATCCAGATAGGCTTGCATGGCGAGCCAGGCGGGGGATTGTGGGTCCTGCTCGGTCACGTAGGCCGCGGCACGCTCGCGAATGCGCAGGCTGCGCATCAGCTTGTCGGTGTCGAGCAGTTTCGGCCCCAGCACCTCGGCCAGCTCACCACGGGCGAGGCGGCGCATGATCTCCATCTGAAACAGCCGATCCTGGGCATGGACATAACCGAGGGCGCGGTACAGGTCGGTTTCATTCTCGGCGCGGATATGCGGCACACCGCGTTCGTCGTAGCGCACCGTCACCGAGCCATGCAGCCCTTGCAACTGCACCGTGCCTTGGCGGGTGGGCTGCTTGCTGTAGAGGTAGCCACCCGCGACGATGATCGCGGTGACGATCAATGACAGGAAAGCGATGAGGGTGCGTTTCATAAAAGTCCTTTTCCTAATACCGATGGCTATCGATAAACAGCGTAGGGCATTGATCTTGAAAAAATAATAACCCGGTCAATAGCTTGATTCCTACTAAAAGAAGTTGGGTGTAAGAGGTTTCCTTCGATTTTTTGGGAATTGAACTACAAGGATCTCATTGCTGGGGGCGTGGGCGAGGCCTATAAAAGATACGAGTGGTTACATGTATTTCATTTGTGTGAGGTGTATCTTGAGAAAGCCGTAAGGAGGTGGGTATGTTCGGACTCATGGAGTATGTTTCTCAAAAAATAACAGACGCTGAGTTGGTGAGTGAGCCGTTCAAATTTTTTGAAGTAAAGGACTTTGTTCCGGCAGGAGCTTACAGGGAATTTATTTCCAACTTGCCAGTATTAGATTTATACAAGCCTTTGATGCATAAAAGCACCTTGAGAAATGGGGATTCGACGCGATTTGAGTTGCCTTTGTCTCTTGAAGGAGTTTCGGTTGATCTTGGTAACGTTTTTTCGGGGTCTAAAGTTGCTATTGATATTGTTGAGCTTCTTTGTGGTGAACGATTCAAGTGTCTTTTGCTAGGCAAGTTTGGTTCTGATCTTGAGGTGACTCCTTATCCGCATTTGTATAAAGATTTTGCCGGATTTGATTTGCCTCCGCATACGGATATTGTTGAAAAAGCAATGACATTTGGATGGTATTTGCCAGAAAATGCAGAATGTAAAGATTCAGGGCTTGGGTTGTTTGTGAGAAGTAAAGATGGTTTTGAAGAGTTTAGGAGGATTCCTTATGAGCCAAATGTAGCGTTTGCTTTTCTGAGATCAAGCGATAGCTGGCATGGTGCTAAACATCATCCCGGTGTTTCCTATGAGAGAAATAGTTTGTTTGTGACGTTTTATCTAAAAAGTCATTACAGGGATGGAGCTCTGTTCGTAAATGATCCAAATGTCGACCGTAAGGAGATAAGAATTCATGAATGATAAATTCTTGTCAGAGATAGGGTCCGACAGGCATCTACTCACTTTGGGAAGAGAGGTGTTGATCAGCGAGGGGCAGGCATTGATAAAGCTGTCCAATGAGTTGGAGGGTAATGGGTTTGTCGATGTCGTTCGACTTATATTGGCCTGCAAGGGGCACGTAGTGATTCTAGGAGTTGGGAAAAGTGGCCATGTCGGTAAGAAAATTGCCGCAAGTCTAGCCTCTACGGGGACGCCCAGCTTTTTTATACACCCGTCCGAGGCTAAGCACGGGGACTTGGGCATGATTACGGCGCGTGACCTCGCAGTACTAATATCCTATAGCGGTAGAAGTGAAGAGATTTTGTCTCTGCTTCCCTATCTTCATGATCTGGGTGTGAATACCGTAGCATTGACAAATTTTTCAAGCTCTGAATTGGCATGTAAAACAAATGCGCATGTGGCGTTGAAAGTGGATAAGGAAGCCTGTCCATATAATCTGGCGCCAACCGTAAGCTCTAGTGCCACATTAGGCGTTGGAGATGCGATTGCTATGGCTCTGATGAGAATTAAGCGCTTCACGAAGGAAGAGTTCTCAAAAAATCATCCCGCCGGAAATCTAGGCAAGGTGTTGACGGCGAAAATTCGTGACGTAATGGTGAGAGGGGATAAAGTCCCTGCACTACCGCCTGATACATTGTTCCTGGACGCGGTTAGTTATATGGCGAATAAGCGTCTTGGGTTTGTCGTTGTGGTAGATACATTCTCCAGGCCTTTGGGGGTGTTTACGGATGGCGATATGGCTCGAGTGCTCAGGGGAAATGACGACATTGCTTATCTTAAGATTTCGGATGTTATGGAAGTCAATTTAAGATGCGTGTATGAAAGCGAACTGATTGCAGACTGTATAGGTGTTGGTGTGTCTGCAATCTTGGTTGTTGACCACAAGGGAAAACTTCTAGGCGTTTCGCACAAAAATGACCTTCTAGCTTCTGTTGCTGTGTGATTTGCAGGAAGAGTGAGTTTTTTATTGCGAGTATACGTTCGTTTGGTTACTGCTGATTGGCAGGGTGGACTGGCTATGTTGATGTTATCTTTGAATTCCACGTTGTCTATATTTATTTTGATACTGTTGGGTTGTTTGCTTTCGTTTGCAGGCCTCATGCGTCGCGGTGCTGATGAGATATTGAGCGACTATGTTTTTTATGTCGCGCTCCCCGTAGAGATTTTTTTAACGACGCTGAAGTCCGATTACACGCCGGGCGTCGATATAAATGCTTACGTTCAGGCGTATGGTTTGGGTGTTTTTATATTGTGGGTCCTGATTTTTATCATCTACAGAATTTATCTGAAGAAAAGTCTGGTGGAGGTTGGTTTGAACTTTATTGCGATAGGGCAAACAAATACTGCTTTTTTGGCAGTGCCAGTCTTCATATTGCTGTTGGGTGATTCGGCTTTGGTTGTGCCAATAATTATTTTTCAGTCTGTTGTCCTTACGAGCGTTGCGATATTTGTCATGGAAACTTCTTCCTTTTCGAAGGCTGGATCTTCGGGTGCTTTCTTAAAGAGAGCCCTGTTGGTAGTTTTCAAAAATCCATTGATAATTTCCGCGCTGACGGGGTCTCTCATTTCGCAAATTAAGCTCTCGCACATGATCGATACAGGTTTTTTTATCATCGAGAGTATGGAGATGATTGCGGATACTGCGGCGCCTATTGCTCTAATAGCATTAGGTGCTTCGTTCTATGCTGGTCGTGTAGCGTCCACCATGAAAAACGACTGTAATGAAATAGTGCTGGGTGTGTTGATAAAGAATTTTTTGCATCCCGCGATTTCTTTCGTGGTGGGACAGTATTTTTTTGGACTGTCTGGCTTGCTGTTGTTCGCACTGATACTGATATCGGCAATGCCTTCTCCAAAAAATACGTTTATCTTTGCGCAAACCTATGGTGTGTCGGTGCAGAAGTTTAATTTAATACTTTTGGCTACCACGGGGGTTTCTTTTTTTGTGGTCAATGTGGCTGGCTATTTTTTTCTTCCTGATGTGGTCTGAGGTAAAAATGCCTGAAGCGCTGAAGCGTTACCTCGACTTTGACGAAATTTCCTCAACTTCCAGCACGCGCAAAGCATCAGTCTAAGTGAAGACAAACCCATCTATTAGCGGACGTGCGTTCAGTTCGCTCTTGGCTGAAAGATGAGTTGGGTCGTAGATCAGCAGTCATGCGAGCGGGGTGAAGGGAATTCTGCAACAGGTGATCGCCGGACCAGCGAAGGATGGCCCGGCGAATTCATCAGCTTGGCCGGGTAGTGGGTGCAGGTTCGTTGGACGGCCCGCCCTGGGGTCGCGCTTCGCCTCGCTCTGCCAGTTGAATGTTATCGCCAGAGGCTTTTTTGGGCCGCGGTGCCAGGCTTTGGGCCCATTCGGTACCCAGGTTAAGCCCTGCGATAGCGGTTTGCGGAACGACCTGGGTAAGGCCGCGGGTCACGTGGTAGGTATTTTCCAGGTCGCGCCGCCAGCCTTCCGGCTGGGTGTGGGGCAGGCCGTCTCGGTTTGGATTTGTCACGTTCTGCAGCGGTACGTTTGCTCGCTTGGTCAGGTCGTCTTTGCCGCTCAGCGCCTTGTTTTCGAGCGGTGCCGCCACACTGTTGGCGAAGAACGGAAGCAGCGTCAGGCCGGAGGAGAAGAAGGTTGTGACAATCTGCTCCATTTTTTCCCGCACTTCCGGGTTTTCACCCACCGCGGCTGCGTCGCCCACGGCTGTACGCATGGCGACCCCTTCGCCTACGCCAACGATCCGGTTGGCGAGGTCGCTGACGTTGGCCATGCTGATCGGGTTGAGCTTTCCTGTCGCTTCGGAAAGCGCCTTGGGTAACAGTTCGCCCCAGTTGCGGTTTTCCTTGGTCACCCGGTAGGTGGGAATCTCCTCATCACCGTGGGTTTGCGCATATTTCGCCACTGCCTGGCCCCCCGCCATGAAGGTGCCGCCCACTGCTGAGGCCGTCGTGCGGGCGATGATGCCGCCGGCGTTTACCGAGGTGAATTGATCAATGGTATCGCGCACGGCATGGGCGGCACCGAAGGCGAGGTAGCCGGTGAAGTCACCACTCATGGTGCCAAAGTTGTTCGCGTTCTGTTTGAGCTTGAAGTCGTTGCGCTTTTGCTCCTGTGTGAGGTCGAGGGCATCGCGTCCAGCGTTCTCGACCCGACGTCCGTCCTGGGTGACGACTTGCAGGGCCTTGGGATAGACCGACATTGGATCGACTTTTTCCAGGCCGGCGCCGATGGTCTTGTCGACGACGACCTGGACGAATGGGCGGATGCCGTCGCTGATCACCTTGTGGGCGGCGCCTAGGACAGTCGAGGTCGCCGCGACATGCTTGCCGTAGGAGGCGTCCGCCATTTTTTCATCAATCGACGCTGTGATCGCGCCAAAGTGGCCCGCAGACGCCACGCCCTGCGGGATCCCCGCCCCGGCGAACACCGCCAGGCCGGTTACAAAGCCGCTCTTGGTCTTGAGGTCGGCGACATAGTCCTGGCGTGCGACGTTCTTCAGTGCGGTGTCCAGCACCTCGTTTTTCTTCGTCGCCGTTGCCAGTTCGCTTGGCGTGTTCGGCTTGTCGTCATCGGTCTTGAGCAACTCGCCAAGCTCCCCCTGGACCTCGAGCAACTGATCCAGTTGATCTTTCGCCAGGTCGCGTTCGGGTTGGGAAAGGCTCTCGTTGGTCGCGGCACTCTGCGCGTGCTCGATTCGGCTTTCCATGAAGGTATTCAAGCGCGTGGGCATGTCTTGCGTCAGGGCTTGCATGACACCCTTGGCATAACCGCGGAAGGCTTCATGGCTATTTTTCAGCAGTTGGCGATCGTTCCCTTCCGGGGTTTTATCAATAACTTCCTGGCACAACGAATGATAGGCGCCAAGGGTATTACCCATGCGCTCGCAGTGTTTGTCCCAGACTGCCTTGAAACCGCCGTCCTCTTTCCGGTCGCCCTCATTCTTGGCCAGGTACTCGTTGAAGTCCTTGACGAATGCCTCGGTTTCTTCGTGGCCCGACAGCATCGGGTGTGGCGTGCCGCCGAGTGCGGCGAGATGCTTCTGTACATCTTGATAACTTGTGCCTGGCGCGTAGCCCAATACCTTGCCTTCCAGGCTCATGTGCTCACGTGCATAGCCAATGGGGTCGCTCTCAGGGTTTTTCTTGCCGAGGCTGGTGACCAGTCCTGTCAGGCGCTGTTGCCTGGTTCGGAGTGTTTGCTGGGTCTTGTCGGTCGCCTGTCCTTCGAAGTGATAAGGCACCAGGGGATTGGTGGAGGGACGAACCTGCCCGGACAGGCTGGTTCCCACTGGCGTGATCCGATCGTCCTGCTGGTGCAACGCCGCCGAGCTGGTGCTTCGTCCTACTGATAAATCTGGCATGTCGTGTTCTCCTAGATTGACAGGGCGCTGTTGAGCCCGGTGCTACGGGGGGTGGGTTTGTGCTGGGTGGTCTTGGCGGTGTCGTTTGGGCTGGCACCGTCGAAGAAGTAGCCATCGCGCCAAATCAGCGCCATGTCGGCAGCACCGCCCATCAGCCCGAGCAGACGCTCGGCCGTGAGGGTTTCCAGGGGGACGTGGCCGATCAGGATCACCTGTTCGCTGTCGCGGTTGTAAGACAGGGAAGGGCAGAACGCGCCGCTCAGCAGGTACAGGTTGGTTTCCAGCAGCCGTTGCAGGACCGCTTCCCGATTCGCCACCGGCAATGGCCCGAAGCTGCAGTAGATAAAGACGTCTCCCTCACCCACGCCTGGGGTGTGCTTCAGGGAAAAGTCCACATCCTTGACCGACAGGTTCGCCTGCTCGTAGAACACTGCCGGGGTAGGAATCATTGTGAGTTCGCAGAGCTGATCGATCAGCTTGCAATAGATGGGTGACGCCATGAGTGACCTCGCATTGTCATCCAGGCGCCGACGAGCGCCTGCTGCCCATGGTGAGTGACAGCTGCGGCATTTCGGTTCCAACCGAGCCCCTGCCGCCCGATGACAGCGTGCCGGACGAGCCGCGTGGAACCGCTGCCTTGCGATCTGCCACCCAATGGCGCCACCTCACTCAAGGTTGACCGCCCATGCCTCGATCAATTGCACTTTTGCCGGCCCTTCGCTTCGTCCCCAAAGGGTTGTCCATGCTGGCCATGGGGACCTTGCTGTATGGCTGCCAGCACCTCGAACCGCAGTTGACCATCGGTGATCCGTTCGCCAACGAGCCTTACCGCTCGCAACTGCGCTGGCTTGAGCCGGCGCCTACGGACACGATCATCCAGATCGGCGAGTCATCCCCGCAAAGCGGCGGCAGCCTGTGGACGCGCATGCGCCAGGGGTTTTCCTTGCAGGCCAAGACCCAGGGTGTGGCGCGTATCGATGAGCAACGCCGCTGGCTGATGGATCGCCCGGCTTTTCTCACCCAGACCGGGCGTGCCGGCAGCCGTTACTTGCATTTCATCGTGGGTGAACTGAACAAGCGCAACATGCCGCTGGAACTGGCGCTGCTGCCAGCCATCGAGAGCGGGTTCAATCCGAACGCCCAATCGCCGGCCCAGGCCCTGGGCCTCTGGCAATTCATTCCCGCCACGGGGCGCCGCTATCAATTGCAGCAGCGGGGCGACTATGACGAGCGCCGGGACATTCCGTCATCGACGCGGGCCGCCCTGGATTATCTGTCCTACCTGCACGATTACTTCGACGGCGACTGGCTGCTGGCGCTGGCTGCCTACAACGCCGGGGAAGGGCGCGTACGCGACGCCATCACGCGCAATCGCGCCCGCGGCCTGGCGACCAACTATTGGAACCTGTCGTTGCCCGGCGAGACCCAGAACTATGTGCCGCGGCTGCTGGCGCTGTCGCAACTGGTGAATGCGCCCGCCGACTATGGCGTGAGCCTGGCGCCCATCGCCGACCAGCCGTATTTCCAGATGGTCGCCTTGGCGCAGCCGGTGGATCTGGCGCACCTGGCGCAGTTGTCCGGTGTTCATGAACGAGAATTGCGCATGCTCAACCCTGCCGCGCGCGGCAGGGCCAGGGGGCGCCTGCTGATGCCCCTGGACGCATCGCGCAGGTTGCTGGCCCAACCGGACATGATCGCCAAGGCCGCGCTGCCCCGCGTGGCCGGTAGCGAAGAACAAGTGGTTGCCTCACCCGATACCGGCACGGCCGAGCCGCAGGTGGCGGAGGTGGTAGTGCCGCCAGGGGTGTGAGCCGGTTGCTTCCAGAAGCGGAACGCGGAGCGTCCCTGGCGGCATTCCCACGCGGAGCGTGGGGAACGATCTTCCGCAGCCTGATCTTTCGCTTAAGTGAATAGTATTGAGCCGATCGTCCAGGGTTTACAGGCAGCCCATCGCGACATTGGCCAGGCCGCGCGCGCGTGGGTCCATCAAGACGTAGGAACCAATGGTGTTGCAGGCGAAGCCGAACGCCACGCCGCGTTCAGGGTCGGCAAACCCGATGGTGCCACCGGCGCCCATGTGGCCGAACGCCTCGTTGCCCATGCCATAACTGCCGTTCGCCACGTCCGGCTGGTTGAGCATGATGCCCAGGCCGAAACGCGTTGGGGTCTGGATGGTCGGGTCGTATTCGGCGCTGTGCTCGCGCAACATTTCGTTGAGCAGTGGTGACTCCAGCAGTTGCCCGTCGAGCAGGCCTGCGTAGAACGCCGCCAGGCTGCGGGCATTGCCGTGTCCGTTGGCCGCTGGTTGGGTCATGCGTTTCCAGCCCGTCTCGTTACTGCGTCCCAGCACCATGGGCGGGTTGGCGAAGGCCAGCGCGCTCATGGCGGTCGGCTCGTTGAGCACGTCCTTCAACACCCGGCCAAACGCTTCGTCGTCGATCTCGTCTTTGGTGCGCGCCATGTAGGCGCAGCGGGCGATGGTCGCGTCGTCCAGGCCGAGGTGAAAATCCAGCCCGAGCGGCACCGCCACGCGTTGGTGAATGCTTTGCGCCGGCGTCAGGCCATCCACCCGACGTAGCAATTCGCCGAGGATCCAGCCGAACAGCAAGGGTGAATAGGTCTGCTGTTCCCCAGCCGCGGCCCAGGGAGTTTCCTCGGCGATCAGGTCGGTCATGGTGTCCCAGTCGTAGAGGGTTTCCGGTGCCAGGGGCGTGCGCAGCGCAGGCAGCCCGGCACGGTGGCAAAGCACCTGGCGCAGGGTGATCGACGCTTTGCCGGCGTTGGCGAAGGCCGGCCAGTAGTGGCAGACCGGCGCGTCCAGGTCCAGGCGTCCTTCGCCGACCAGCTGCATGATCGCCACCGCCGTGAAGGGCTTGGTGCAGGAAAACAGATTGAGCAGCGTGTCGCGCTGCCAATGGCTGTCCGGCTCCGGCCCGGCAGTGCCGGCCCACAGGTCTATAACGGTTTCGCCGTCAATCTGGATGCAAAGGGCGGCGCCGCGTTCGAAGGGGCTTTGCATCAGCCGGATAAACGCCTCTTTGACCGGTTCGAAACGAGTGTCGCATTGGCCATGGATTGCAAGTGCACGCGTCATGTCAGCTTCTCGCAGGGGTTGGTGTTTTCCCTTGAGTGACCGTGGCCGTGCAAACGGTTCACCGGCAGGTAACCCACATGGATCTTTTTTGGCGCGCCCGGCCACTCAGGAGCAACGATTCATGCCCCTGGAGAGTGTTCATGGCTTACGAGCGTACCCTTGATTTGAATAGCGACGCCTTTCGTGGCGAGGCTTATCGGCATTATGCGGCGCTGCGCCAGGCGTCCCCGGTGTTCCTCAGCCAGGCCGAAGGGCAGTTGCCGATGTGGTACGTCACCGGTGCGCGGGAAGTCGAGGAGGTGCTGCTGGACAACGAGCGCTTCGCCCGTGACCCGTCGCGGATCGATGCGCAGTTCGCCGCGATGCTCGGCGGCGAACAATCCATCGCGTTTCTTAACGACCACATGCTCAACCGCGATGGCGACAGTCATCGCCGCTTGCGTCGCCTGGTCAACAAGGCCTTCACGTTGAAGGCGGTGAATGCCCTGCGGCCGCGTATCGAACAGATCGCCGAGACGTTGCTGGAACCCGTGTGGTCGAGCGGCCAAATGGACGTGGTGAGCCAATATGCATTCCCGTTATCGATCACTGTCATCGCCGAATTGCTTGGCGTCCCTGCACAAGATCGTGACGACTTCCGCCGCTGGTCCCACATGATCGTCCAGCAGGTGGGGCATGACCTGAGCGAGTTGCAGCGTTGCTACAAGGAATTCGCGGGCTACATGCTCGCGTTGATCGACCAGCGTCGAGCACAGCCGGGCGATGACCTGGTTTCGGCGCTGGCGCAGGTCGAGGAAGAGGGCAGCATGCTCAGCCAGAGTGAGCTGTGCAGCATGATCGCGCTGCTGATCATCGCTGGGCACGAAACGTCGGCATCGATGATCGGCAATGCGGTGCACATGCTCGTGCAGCACCCGAAGGTGCTGGCGCAATTGCGTGACGAGCCGGCGTTAATGCCTGGCGCGGTCGAGGAGCTTCTGCGCTATGACTCTTCGGTGGAGCGGGCCATGGTCCGCTTCGTTACCCGGGACACCGAACTGGCCGGACAACGCTTGCTACGCGGGCAACTGCTGATTGCGGTGGTGGGCTCGGCCAATCGTGACGAAACGCTGTGTGCAAATCCTGACACGCTCGACATCACTCGCCCGGCCTGCCCGCACATGTCGTTCGGCAAAGGCACGCACTATTGCCTGGGCGCCTCGTTGGCCCGGCAGGAATTGGAAATCGCCTTGAACACACTTCTTCGGTGCTGCCCTGGGCTGCAATTGGCGGTCGATCCCGGCGCCGTACGCTGGCGCTACGTGCCCAACTTCAGGGGGCCGGAAGCGTTGCCGGTGTGTTGGTCGGTGGATGGATGACCGAGGTCTTGATGAAAAGGGGGCTGCTGCGCAGCCCAGCGGGAGCAAGCTCCCTCGCCACGGGTTTATCGACTGAACAGCAGGGGCTGCGGGGGCTGTGCAAAAAATGGCATCGGCTCCAATGAGCGCAGGCCCATGCCTTGGAAAGAGGCGGCTCGCCCGACGTCCAGCCGGACGAGCCGTGGACTCACGCCAGGCTGGCCTCCTCGTTTTGCGCTGGCGCTGAAAGGGAGATGGATGCCGTGTCGCCTGGCGTCAGGTGCAGTCCATAGAGCACGACGTCCGCACGGTTATCAGCGAACCGGGCAATCCCTGGGAAGCGTCCCCATTGGGTCGCGCCGAGCCCTTGTACGCCGCGTTTGCTGGCCTCGTTGTGCTCGATGATCCAGGCCACCAGCGTCTCGAAACCATACTGCCTGGCCAACACCACCGCAGCTTGGCCAAGGCGAATGCCGACGCCGCTGCCGATGTGGTCGCTGCGTACGTAGATCGACACTTCACCGGTCAATCGGCAGGCCTGGGCTCCCCAACAGAAGCGGTTGACGATCAACCAGGCGACGACTTCGCCAGCGCGTTCGAGCACGTAGATCGGATCACCCTCCTTGACGAAACAGTCGACGAAAAACGTCATTTCCTTCAGGGAAAACGCTCTGAGCACGGGGGAGCTGGTACCTCCCAGAGCGCTTTCGTTGAAGATATCTGTCATCACCGGCAAGTCGTCGGGGGTGTAGCGGCGCACGCCGCGTGGCAGGTCGGGCCGGCTGTTCAAACGATTGTGGGTCATGGCCGGGCTTCTCCATAGACGCTTCGTTTGAGTTGTTCACGCGCGCGAAACAACCTTGAACGCACGGTACCAATGGGGACGCCCAGCCGCTCGGCGGCATCGCGGTAGCTGCTCTCGGTGTCCACGGCGGTCCACAGGGTATCGCGCATGTCCTTGGGCAACTCATCCATGGCTAACAGCGTGCGGTCCAACAGCCGACGGTTGTCGCACAGTTCACTCAGGTCAATGTCGTCACTAGACTCGCTGAACTCGCTCTCATCGAACGTGCTCAGCGGCGGCTGCGCATAGAAGCGGCGGAAGTGGTTGCGGATCAGGTTGAGGGCGATGCCACACAACCAAGTGTCCTGCTTTGCCAGCCCTTTGAACTTCTGCTGGTTGCGCCAGGCTTCCAGGTACGTGAGCTGGATGATGTCGTCGGCGTCGTCTTGATTGAGTACACGTTTTTGCACAAACAGACGCAGCTTGCGTTCCTCGCCGAAGCAGATGCCTGGCGCACCTGTGGGGGCCGGGGAGGTTTGCGGGGGGGCCATGAGATTCAGGCTGTTCATTAATAAATCCCTCTGAGTAGGTTCCATAGCGCCGATCAAAATGTCGACGTTTCCCCCGTCAGCAGGACCTGTGCCAAGCCGGATTAATGATTTATCTGTCTGATAATTAAGTGTTTTTTGCTAGTGCTTTTGCTCTATTTGTGCAAGGGCATGCACAGCCGTCCCAAGCGCCACTGCATGAAATTGCACCGAGCGAACGCTCGGGCAGGAAACCCTTGCGAAGCGGTCAGAAAGGGCCATGGCCGCTGATGGAACTGAATGCTGGATAGCCGCCACCCACTGAGCGTCCGAAACCACGCTCACGGCCATCATGAAAGTAGAAGCCCCGACAAATGCGCATATTGCCGCCAACCTTGCCCAGGCCGCTTCGGCCGTCGTGGGCATCGGCAAGCCTGTCGAATCGTTTCAGGCCGTGCAGTCCAATTCGATGGAGGAGGTCGGCATGACCTTCAGCCATCATGTGGAGCGCAATACCAAGGCGCTGAGCCAGCGGCGCATCCGCAATGCCCGCAGCGAGGTGGGCCAGGTGCGCGTCGAGACGCGCGAGCAGTTGGAAGAGTGGTACGACCAACTCGGCCACCCAGGCAAGCAGAGCCTGGGGGCAATGGCCGCCCAGGCGGGTTTGTTGTTATGTGGCGAGCCGGTGCTTGAAGAGGTGGTGCAGTCCACCGGTGGTGACCCGGCCCGTACCGACCTGATCCTGCAGCAAGCCTTGCGCGAGGCCGAAGTTCAAGGTCGTCTCGTCGAAGCCCAGCGCGCTCGCGACTACCTGCAGCTATTGCGCGAGCGTTATGGCGCGCAGATCCAGGCGGGCATGAACATCGCCGAGGCCTTGCGCGCTGCGGGCGGCGATCCAGAACTGCGCCAGGCGGTACGGCGGCTCTATTACGACACCGTGGTGCTCAAGCAATCGTTGCCCACCATGATGCAGGCGTTGCTTGGCTTGTTCGGCGAGGCGGCCTTCGTGCCGGGGCTGGACATGATGCGCCGGGCCCTGGCTGACGATATCGCGGCGCACACACCGTCACGTCCTACCGCCCTGTTGCGCACGTTGTTGATCGGCCTGGCCGCCTCGACGCAACTGGGCAGTGTCCTGCACAGCTGCCGCCGTTTGCTCGAGCAACTGGCCTGCAGTTGCCCGGCCAGCCAGCTCACGGCGGTGCTGTTGCTCCAACGCATGCTGGGGTTTGTCAGCAGTGGCCTGTCGGCGGCGGAAGTACGGCGTATCGGGCGTGAACTGGGTGGAGAAGAGGAGCGGGACCAACTGGTCTCCCTGAACGGCCTGTACCCTTTGCTCAAGCGTTTGCCGCTACCTCTCTGGCGGGATAGCAAAAGCCGACAGACCGCGCTGAAGAACCTGTTGGTGCTGCTCGATGAGCGTTCCCGTGGCGAGCCCCGAAGCCAGACTGCTGCCCCGGTGATTGGAGCACGCTCATGATCGCCCTGTTGAACAAAGTCGCCAACGAAGCGGTGCGGCGCATCGAGGTGGTCGGGGCGTTCGTGGTGCTGGGCATCGTGTTCATGCTGATCCTGCCCTTGCCGACCTCGGTGGTCGATGCGCTGATCGCGATCAACATCTGCATCTCCTGCCTGCTGATCGTGCTCTCGCTGTACCTGCCGCGACCGTTGGCGTTTTCCTCGTTTCCGGCGGTGCTGCTGCTGACCACGCTGTTCCGGCTGGCGTTGTCGGTGGCGACCACCCGGTTGATCCTGCTCCAGGGCGACGCCGGCCATATCGTCCAGGCGTTCGGCGATTTCGTAGTGGGGGGCAACCTGGCGGTCGGGCTGGTCATCTTCCTCATCCTGACGGTGGTCAACTTCCTGGTGATCACCAAGGGCTCGGAGCGGGTCGCCGAAGTGGCGGCGCGGTTCACCCTGGACGCGCTACCGGGCAAGCAGATGTCCATCGACAGCGACCTGCGCGCCAACCTGATCGATGTCAGCGAAGCCCGGCGGCGTCGCGAGGAATTGAACAAGGAAAGCCAGCTGTTCGGTGCGATGGACGGGGCGATGAAGTTCGTCAAGGGCGATGCCATCGCGGGTTTGGTGATCGTGGTGATCAACCTCATCGGCGGCTTTTCGGTCGGCATGATGCAGCATGACATGGGCGCATCCGAATCGATGCACTTGTACGCCGTGTTGACCATCGGTGACGGTCTGATCGCGCAGATTCCGGCCCTGCTGATTTCTCTTACTGCGGGCATGATCATCACCCGCGTGTCGCCGCAAGGGGAGCCGGCAGGCAGTAGCGTCGGCAAGGAAATCGCCCAGCAGTTGACCGCCGAACCCAAGGCCTGGGTGATCGCTTCGGTGGGAATGCTCGGCTTCGCGGCCTTGCCCGGCATGCCCACGCTGGTGTTCATCGTCATCGCCTTGATCACCGGCACCGCCGGCATCGTCCAGCTCTATTCGCGCGCCCGGCTGGCCCGCCAGGGCGACCAGCCAGCGGAGGTCGTGGCCCCGGCACAGAACGGCGCCGAAGACCTGCGCAGCTTCGACCCGACCCGTGCCTATCTTCTGCAGTTTTCCAAAGCCATGGAAGGCAACGCGGCCGCCGAGGAAGCCATCCAGGCGATCCGCAAAAAGCGTAACGCGCTGGTGGCCGGCTTTGGCCTGACCCTGCCGCCCTTCGAGATCGAATACAGCGCGCTGCTGGAAGACGACGAGTTCCGCTTCTGCGTGCACGAGGTGCCGATGTTGCGGGCAACTTTCGGAGAGCGCGTGGCCGTGGCGCGCGGGCCGCTGCCGTTGGAACCGCGCGACGGGCAGGTCGGCAGCGAGGTGCGTGACGAGCAGCAGTGGCTCTGGCTGACGCCTGACGATCCGCTGCTGGCGGACGAACGCGTGGAGGCGGTGTCGGCCGCCGAGTTGCTGGTGGAGCGGATGAGCCGCGCGATGTTTGCCACGGGCCCACAATTCTTGGGGCTTCAGGAGAGCAAGTCGATTCTCAGTTGGCTCGAAGCGGGCCAGCCAGAGCTGGTGCAGGAACTGCAGCGGACCATGCCGTTGGCCCGTTTCGCTGCCGTACTCCAGCGTTTGGCCGGCGAAGGTGTCCCGCTGCGCGCGGTGCGGCTGATCGCCGAGTCCTTGATCGAGCACGGGCAGCACGAGCGCGACGTCGGTGCGCTGACCGACTACGCGCGCATCGCCCTGAAGTCGCAGATCTATCACCAGTACCGCGACGAAGATGGACTGCACGTGTGGCTGTTGACGCCGGAAACCGAAGGCCTGTTGCGCGATGCGCTGCGCCAGACCCAGACGGAAACCTTTTTTGCCCTGGAAAGCCTGCATACCCGCGCCTTGGTCATGCAGTTGCGTGAAGGCTTCCCGTTGCGCGCCAAGCGCGTGGCCGTGCTGTTGGTGGCGCAAGACTTGCGGGCCCCGCTACGCGATTTGTTGCGCGACGAATTCAATCACGTGCCCGTGCTCGCCTTCAGCGAGTTGCACAGCAACGCCCAGGTCACCGTGCTGGGGCGCTTTGACCTCGAGCAGGAAAAACTACGGATGGAGGATGCCGCGTGACGGGCTTGTCTTGGCACGCCAGCAGCGGTGCCTCCACGTAACGATGCAAATCCAGGTGCGTTCGATGGCCTGGCTGTGACAGAGGACGGGGGCCGCCGGTGCCCCGTCGTACAACCGGATCGTGGGCGAGCGTCTGTCGCCCCTTGAGGAATTGACCATGTTCGAACTGCGAGTCTTGAGTGGTCTGCACCGAGGTGCGGCGTTGCCGCTGGTTGGCGAGCAATGGGTGGTCGGGGCGGCGGAGGAGGCCGACCTGGCGCTATACGATCCGGGCATCTGTGGGCGTCACGTGGGCCTGCGGCAGGTGCAGGGCCAGTGGCTGCTGGAACGGCTGGAGGGCCCGGTTTGCGATGGACAAGGCCAGCCTTGGGCCGCGACCGAGCCCTTGCAGAGCAATGCTCCGTTTGCCGTGGCAGGCGTCTGGCTGTGCCTGGCCCCGGCCGATCAGCCCTGGCCCGAAGAGGCGGCGCTGGATGACGCTGCGCATCTTGCGCTGGACCGGGAAACCCCGAAGCCCGCCGTGCGGCCGTCGTGGCCCAAGCGCCTGGCCATTGCCGCGGCGGTGATCACCGTCGCCTCCAGCGCCTGGGCCTTTACCAGCCAGCCGGCGCAGACTGTGGCACGCAGCCCGGCCCAGCAGCTCAAGCAGACCAAGGTGGCCTTGGACAATGTCGAGGCGGTCCGCCTGGAGCTGGATCGCATGTTGCAGGAGCGCGATTTGGACGCCGGTGTACGGGTCGAGAGCCAGGACGACCGGCTGGTCCTGGTGGGTGAGTTGCCGCGCCCGCGCCTGGCGATGGTCGAACGACTGATCGAGCGCTTCCACGACCGCTACGAAACGCCGATCGGGATCACGGCCAACGTCAAGGAACGGCTGACGAAGCTGCCGTTCCAGATCGCCCAGATCGTGGGCGGTAAGCATGGTCACGTGGTCACCGCCGATGGCCGTCGGTTGTTCCTGGGCGACCAGATCGATGGCCTGCGCTTGACTGCCATCGACAGCGGCAAAGTCACCTTCGAGGGTGACCAACGCTACGAGGTCACCTGGTGATGACGCAGGCGGCCATCGCGCGACTGGAGGTCTGGGAGGCCGGGCAATTGGCGCACTTGCGTCGCTTCGCGCCGGTCATGGTGCGCGGACGGGTGCAGCGGGTCAGCGGCATCTTGCTGCAGTGCCGGCTGCCGGGGGCGCAGATCGGCGACCTCTGCCGGGTCGAGCGCGACGCCCGCGAGCCGCTGCTCGCCGAAATTGTCGGCTTCGACCAGCACGATGCCTTGCTCAGCGCCTTGGGCGGGCTGGAGGGCGTCCGGGTCGGGGCAGCGGTGGAGCCGCTGGGCATGCCGCATCGGGTGTGCGTGGGGCCGCAGTTGTTGGGCCAGGTGCTGGATGGATTCGGCCGACCGTTGGTGGATGGCGGCGCGGGAGCCTTCGCCGGTGCGCATGTGCCGAATGCGTCGCAGGTGATTGGCGAGGCCCCGGCGCCCACCGCGCGACCGCGCATCCAACGGCCCTTGATGACCGGCGTACGGGCCATCGACGGCCCGCTGACGCTCGGCGAAGGCCAGCGTGTGGGACTGTTCGCCGGCGCCGGTTGTGGCAAGACCACACTGTTGGCGGAGATTGCCCGGAACGTTGACTGCGATGTCATCGTGTTCGGCCTGATCGGCGAGCGTGGGCGCGAACTGCGTGAATTCCTCGACCATGAGCTGGATGATGAACTGCGTGCCCGTGCGGTGCTGGTGTGCGCCACCTCCGATCGCTCCAGCATGGAACGCGCCCGCGCAGCGTTCACCGCGACGGCATTGGCCGAGGGTTTTCGTGCCCGGGGCCAACGCGTGCTGCTGCTCATCGATTCGCTGACCCGCTTCGCCCGGGCCCAGCGTGAGATCGGCCTGGCCGCCGGCGAGCCGTTGGGGCGTGGCGGCCTGCCGCCGTCGGTCTACAGCCTGCTGCCGCGGCTGGTTGAACGGGCCGGGCTGACCCACGAGGGCGCTATCACCGCGTTTTATACGGTGCTCATCGAGCAGGATTCCATGAACGATCCCGTGGCGGATGAAGTGCGTTCGCTGCTCGACGGTCACATCGTGCTGTCACGCAAGCTCGCGGAACGCGGCCACTACCCGGCAATCGATGTGCTGGCCAGCCTGTCGCGAATCTTGGCCAATGTGGCCGAGGCGGAGCACCTGCGGGCGGGCATCAATCTGCGTCGGTTGTTGTCGGCCTATGAGCAAATCGAACTGATGTTGCGCCTGGGCGAATACCAGGCCGGTGCCGACCCCTTGACCGACCTGGCGGTGGAGTCGCGTGGCGCCCTGGACGCCTTCCTGCGCCAGGACCTGCGTGAGCCGGAGCAGTTTGCTTCCACGCTCGCCCACCTGCAGCAGTTGACCGCCTATGTCCCGGGTTGATCTGGACGCCCTGGCGCCGATACGCCGCCACCGCGAAGCGCAAGCCGAACGGGCGTGGCGCCAGCAGCGTGAGCGTTTGCGTGAACGCGAAGCCGCGGTTGCCGCCGCGCGCGCGCAAATGCAGGCGACCCGTGAGCAACAGTCGGTGCAGCGCGAGGCGTTGTACGGCGAGCACCGTGGCCGAGCGTTGAGTGTGTGCGAACTGAATGCGTGGAATACCCAGGAACGTCGCTTGATTGGCGAACTGGCCGAGCAAGCGCGGGCATTGCAGGCGCTGGACGATGAACAGGCGCAGCAGGCCCGGCACACGGCCGCTGCCCAGCAGCGGCTACAAGGGCGCCGGCGAGATCTGGAAAAGCTCAGCGCAATGATGGAGTACCTGGTGGAGCCCCCCAGCGATGAATGAGCACAGCGTGCGCGGTGGGCCGACACCGCACGGCAGTCCCCCGGCGGCCCCCGTTCGGCATCCGCCTCGAGCGTACGAGCAACCGCCTGCCCAGGTGAGTCGGGCAAGCCGTCCGGTGGAGCGTGAGTCCGCCCCTGCCAGCGGACGCGACCCGGACCTGCCGGCAGGCAGCAGTGACGGTTACTGGTTCCGTCAGTGGGTCGATGCGCCACGGGGCGGTGCGCAGGATGACAGCGCCGGCACCGGTTCGCTGTCGGGCCTGGTGAACCTTTCGAGCGGCGAAGAGGAGGCGTTTGTCGACCAGCTCACGCCACGCTTGCGCGCCACCCTCGACCAGCAATTGGACCTGCTACTGCATCTGCCCAATCTGGGCCGCATCAAGGTCTCCGCCCGGCGGCCAGGCGGGGCGTGCGGGTGGGACATCGGCCTGAGCAGCGAAAGTGCAGACGTACAGACGCGGCTGTCGAGTCGATCCGGTCGTCTCGAAGAGGCGCTGACCCAAAGCCTGGGCCAGCCGGTCAGCGTGCGCGTAGCGCAGGAAGAAGAGGTTGGCGCGACATGACAGTCCATGCATTGGTGCTGCCGACGGTGGGCAGCGAGGACGCCACCGCCCGGCGGCTATTGGGAATTGGCGTCCGGTTGCCCTTCGAGGTGGCGGGCGAGACGGGCCTGCTGGAACTGACTCCGGGCGGCGTTGCGGCTGGGAGCACGCCGTGTGTGCTGGCGTGTGCCCATGGTGTCTTTACCTTGGACGAGGCCGGCGCGGTGCTCAGCCTGTTCGGTGAATGCCCGGTGGTCCTGCCTGCCGAACCAGGGCCGGATGACACGTGGTTCTGGTCGCTGTTCCAGCAAACCCTGAGCGAGCCCCTGCGCCAGGCCTTCGGTTTTATCAAACCAGCGGCCGGACCCGCGGTGCAGGGCATTGCCTGCCGGCTCGACGTGAGGGTGGGCGCGGCCCGCGTCACGAGCCATCTGGAAATGACCGGTGCGACCTTGTTGGGGCTACTTCGCACCGATCCCTGGCAACGGCGAGCCGCGCCACTGATCGAGGGCTTTGCGCTGCGTGTTCCGTTGGAACTGGGACACCTGGCGCTGGCCGCCGGGCAGGTGGCGACGTTGTGCCCCGGTGATGTGTTGGTGCCGCAAACCCCTTTGTTCGATTCATCCGGCCAAGGGCTGATTCGCCTGGGCCGGCATTGTTTGCAGGTGCGGGTACACAGCCGTGCCGCGCCGTTGCGCCTGACCTTGCTCGCTCTGGAGGAGACCGTTATGAGCACCACCGCCGACACCGACATCCTGACGCCGGACTGGGACGATAGCACCGGCTATGAACCTGACGAGCAAACTGGCGAGGCGACTGAGCACCCGCTGTCGGCCTATGCCGCTGAAACCGAGGTGGCACCGATGACGGAGCCGGTCGCTGCCGATCTCCCCGAGCGTTTCGACGACCTGCCGCTGGCGCTGACGATACGCTGCGGTCATTTGCACCTGACCTTGGGCGAGCTGCGCAATCTGGCCCCCGGCGCGGTGCTGCAAGTGCCAGGTGTGGCACCGGGGACAGCGGCGCTGTTCTATGGCGAACGGGCTCTGGCCCAGGGCGAGCTGGTCGAGGTCGATGGCCGATTGGGTCTGCAAATCGCTCGCGTGGATGTGGCTGGATGAGCTTCCAGGGGGTCGACCCCTTTCTGCTGGCGCTGTTCATTGGTGGGATTTCGTTGGTCCCCCTGCTGCTGATTATCTGCAGCGCCTTTCTCAAGATAGCCATCGTGTTGACGATCACCCGTAACGCCATCGGTGTGCAGCAGGTGCCACCCAATATGGCCCTGTATGCCATTGCCCTGGCCGCGACGCTGTTCATCATGGCGCCGGTGGGCCACAACATCGCCGAACAGCTGAAGGAACAGCCGCTGGATTTCAGCAGCACCGAGGCGTTGCAAGGTTCTGCGCTGAACGCGGTAAAACCGTTGCAGGCTTTCATGTCGCGCAACACCAACCCGGACATCCTCGCCCACCTGCTGGAAAACACCCAGCGGATGTGGCCCAAGGAACGCGCCGAGCAGGCCAGCCGCGACGATCTGATGCTGCTCATTCCGGCCTTCATGCTGTCGGAGCTCGAGGCCGGTTTCCAGATGGGATTCCTGATCTATATCCCGTTCATTGTCATCGACCTGATCGTGTCCAACCTGCTGCTGGCACTCGGCATGCAGATGGTCGCGCCCATGACCATTTCGTTGCCGCTCAAGCTGCTGATTTTTGTCCTCGTGCAGGGCTGGACGCAATTGCTCGACAGCCTCTTCTATTCCTATCTTTGAGGACGTGCGATGGACGCGCTGACGTTGTTTAAGGAAGGCATGCTGCTGGTGGTCCTGCTCTCCGCACCGCCCTTGATCGTTGCGGTGATCGTCGGTGTACTGACGTCCCTGGTGCAGGCCTTGATGCAGATCCAGGACCAGACCTTGCCCTTCGGCATCAAGCTGGTGGCGGTCGGGCTGACCTTGCTGGTGACGGGCCGCTGGATCGGTGTGGAGCTGCTGGGACTGTTGCGTCGGGCATTCGAAATGATGGCCAATACCTGATGACGGCCCAGGCTTTCGTCCCGTATTTCGACTTGCTGCTGTCGATCGCGCTCGGCATGGCGCGGATTTACCCGGTCGCTTACCTGGTCCCGGTGTTTTGCTTCCAGCACCTGCGAGGCTTGCCGCGCCATGCCGTTGTGTTTGCCCTGGGCATGTTGCCGGCGCCCGGTATTCGCCAGGCGCTGATCGATGCCCAGGTCAATTGGCTGTCGCTGGCCGGGTTGATGTTCAAGGAGCTGGTGCTGGGCTTCTTGCTCGGGGTGCTGTTGGCGATGCCGTTCTGGTTGTATGAGTCGGTGGGCGCCTTGTTGGACAACCAGCGCGGTGCGCTCATCGGTGGCCAGTTGAATCCGGCGCTCGGCACCGACACCACGCCCCTGGGCCTCTTGTTCAAGGAGATGACGATCTTGCTGCTGGTCACCACCCTGGGCATTGGCACGTTGACCCAGGTGATCTGGGACAGCTACCTGGTGTGGTCGCCCACCGTTTGGTTTCCATTGCCTGGCGCGGATGGCTTCGGCGTGTTTCTCGGGCTGCTCGCCGAAATGTTCATGCACATGATGCTCTACGCGGCGCCCTTTATCGGCTTGCTGTTGCTGGTGGAGTTCAGCCTGGCGCTGCTCAGTCTGTATAGCCCGCAATTGCAGGTGTTCGTCCTCGCCATGCCGGCCAAGAGCCTGATTGGCCTGGGCTTCCTGCTGTTCTACCTGCCCACGCTGTGGGACGCGATGACTGGCCGTCTTGGTCGCTATGGCGAAATCCGGCATCTGCTTCACCTGTTGTTGCAGGCGCCCTGAAGGAGGGCTTCGCCCATGAGCGAAGACAGTGGCGAAAAGACCAAGCGGGCGACGCCGAAGAAAATTCGCGACGCGCGCAACAAAGGCCAGGTCGGCCAAAGCCAGGACTTGAGCAGCCTGCTGGTGCTTGCGGCGATCACCGAAGTGGCATTGACCCAGGCCGACGACAGCATGCAGGCCTTGGGGGACATGGTGGCATTCCCGCTGCATCGGCTGGATGTCGACTTCGTGCGTGCCTTCGAGGAAACCTTGGCCCACGCCGGTGGCGTGCTGCTCAACTTCACCTTGATGACCGTAGGGTTGGCGATCGTCACGCGCCTGGTGGCCGGTTGGATACAGTTCGGTTTCCTGTTCGCCCCCGAGGCCCTTCAGCCGGACCCGAACCGCTTGAACCCGATGAACCAGGCCAAACAGATGTTCTCCGGCCAGGCGCTGATCAACCTGTTCATGGGGCTGGTCAAGGCCGTGTTTATCGGCACCGTGATTTATCTGGTGACCCTGCCGGCACTCGGGTCGTTGATCAGCCTGGTCAACGGCGACCTGCACAGCTATTGGCGCGGGCTGGCCAGCCTGTTTCGGCACATCATGCACATTTGCCTGGGTGTATTGCTGGTGCTGGCGATCCTCGACTTCGGCCTGCAGAAATATTTCTTCGCCAAGCGCCTGCGCATGAGCGAGGAGGAAGTGCGCAAGGAGTTCAAGGAAATGGAAGGCGACCCCCACGTAAAAATGCATCGCCGCAGCTTGGCCCGGCAATTGGTCGACCAGCCCGTCAACAAAGAGACCAAGCCGGTGGAAGACGCCGACATGCTGGTGGTCAACCCCACCCACTTTGCCGTCGCGCTGTTGTATCGTCCCGAGGAAACGCCGCTGCCGCAGTTGATCGTCAAAGGCGTCGATGCCGAGGCCCGGGCGCTGATCGAGCGGGCCAAGGCGGCCCGGGTTCCGGTCATCCAGTGCATCTGGCTGGCGCGCACGATCTACCGTGAAGACGTCGGCGGCTACATCCCCCGGGAAACGCTCCAGGCGGTCGCCCACATTTATCGGGTGTTGCGCGAACTGGATGACGAGGCCAAGGGCGAGGTCATCGAGATTCCGGAATTGAACCAGCGTTGAGGTCGATGGAACCGATGCATACGCGGTTGCCACTCAGGGAGTGAGCCAGGCTCGTCCGCAGGATCCGGCCTGCCGACAGTGCCCACCACACAGACATCGACTCGTGGAGGATTCCCATGCCCGAACCCAGTTCCCTGACGAGCCCCTTAAGGGGCACAGGTGCCCTGCACGGCACCGACAGCTTATCGCCATCGCGCTCCCCTTCGCTGAGCCAGCGACCCCGTGAGGCGCAGCAGCGCGAAGGTACCCAAAGCCTGCATGGCCGGGGACGTTCCTCCTCGACGCCACCGGCAATGCATCAGCGTGGCCGCCCCCGAGCGCGGGACGCCAATCACGCGGCGCCGTCGAATGACACGCAACCGCTGAATGACACGCAAACGTCCAGTCCCGCTTCGGAATCTCGCACGCCGGACTCTTTCATGCGCGAGATGGAAACCCGTCAAAAGCAGTTGATGGAAAAGCAGTTCGAGATGCAGATGGGGATGGAAGAGCGCCAGAGCACCATGATGCTCATTAAAAGCTCCGCCGACATGGCCAAGTTGATGAGCGATACGGTGACGGAGGTCACCAAGGGCTTCATGGACAGTGCAAGGAAAGTCATGCAGGAGGGTGGCGAGGCGATGAAGCTTCGATAAAGCGATGAGCCCACATAAAGCGGCGCAGGAGCTGTCGAGTGCAACGAGGCTGCGATCTTTTCAATGACACTTGAATCTCAAGCGAAAGATCAAGAGATCGCAGGCTTCGCCAGCTTCTACAGGGTTAGCCCAGTCGGGTGCGGTTGGTGTTGAGCGAGGCCGGACGAGGGCTGCCCGGCGGTGCAGGCACCGCCAAGCGCGCTCGAATGTCGCCGACCTGGGCGAGGAAACCGACGATCCAATGGCAGAACCGCGCCTCGTCGAGCATCGCCAGCGGACAATGGGCACACAAGCGAACGCTGCCCTTATCGTCCAGGGCCAGCCAGCTGCCGCCGAGCAGATCCAATCGAAAATTGAGTTCCAGCAGCCGCTTGTGCAAGCCGGGCGCGTGAGCAGGTACATCGATGGAGCTATGGAGGATGGCGACATCGCCGTGATCGGGCAACTCGATGACCACGGCTTCGCGGTTGCTCGCGTCATACAACGCGCACACGCCACCTTCCAACTGCAAGTGCGCATGCAAATGTTCCGCGAGGGCCGAAATCAAGCGCTGGGCAAGCGGTGCGACGGTCATGGAAAACCTCTCTCATAAAGTCTCTGGATGAATCACTGTGGCGAGGGAGCTTGCTCCCGCTGGGCTGCGCAGCGGCCCCAAAACCATTCAACGCGGTGCACCGGGAGATACCGTTTGCGGTAGTTTTTACGACTGCTGCGCAGCCGAGCGGGAGCAAGCTCCCTCGTCACGGGTTCAGTGTTGCTCCTGGGTGAACAGCATTGCCCTCAATACGTGGCCGAGTAATCATCGAGGTCTTCCAGGCCCAGCAGCGACAGCTGACGGGACTGGATTTCATCCAGCAGCTCAGTGGATAGCGGCGCGTCGGGCAGCGCCTGCCAGACCACGAGTGCCCGCTGCGGATCGAGAAATACGAACAGCTGCGCGTAGTCGGCCGGCTGGGCGAAACGCCGTTCGAGGGCATGCTGGATCTGGTTTGCACGCAGCGTCTGGCTTTGTATTTGTAAGGCGAGCCCCACGCTGTGTGGCTCGCGTCGCAGACAGAACTCGATGCCTGGGGCTATTTCCCAATACGTCGCGATGCCGGCGATGATGTTCTTCTGGAAGGCCTGGCGAGTGCTTACGCTGTGTACCGAAAAAGACATAGCGTTTCAGTTCTCCAATGGGACGACCGTATGGTCCAGTGGGTGTTCGGGGGAGCCAAGGCCGCCGCGCATGCCGGGTGACCACCAGATCACCAGCCGACCGTTGTCCGGTTCGGCGCGGCTGCAGGCATCGCCCTGGCAGCCTGAGCGGTACGCGCAGCCGGCGAACACCGGCAGGCTCAGCAATAAAACGAGCAGCAGTGGCGTGCGACTCATGGCAGGGTCCTCGCGCTGGTTTGCAGAAGAGAAGGGCGCTCGCCGCCTGGCGTGCGTGTGGGTTGTTTCATGACCACGAACACTTCCGTTTCCTCACCGGGCTCAAGCCACACCTTCGGCCAGGCGGAGGTGGCCAGGGCCCAGCGGCTACCGCAACTCGCTTCGTCGAAGCGCAACCTTTGCTGGCCATCGTTGCGTACCACGCCGACGGCGATGCCGTAATCGGGGCCGGCGAACCATTGGGCCCGGGCAGCGTCCAGCGATAGCCCGGGTTGCAACGCGCACAATGTGTCGGGCGAATAAGGAATCGACGCCGCTTGCTTGAACGTGGCCGGAATGTTGCCGTCGGCGAGTTGGGCGAGCACATCGCTGACCTCGATACGACCGACGGGGCGGGTGCCGTTGCGACGCTCTTCCAGGCGGGCCATGGCGCTGTCGACCTGTTCGCGGTCAAGGGCGGAGATGTAGCGGGCCGGGTCGACCTGGTCACCGATCAGGCGAGGCGTCAGGATGAACACCCGTTCGCGGCGGCTGGTCTCGCGCGTGGTCGAGGAAAACAGCAGCGGCCCGATCAGCGGGATGCGACCCAGCCATGGCACTCGTTCGAGGTTGTCGCCGGTCTCTTCGGTATGAAAACCGCCTACCACCAATGACCGGCTTTCCCCCATGACAGCCTGGGTGCTGACCACGCCCCGGCGCACGCTGGGCGTCTGCTGGCCGACTTCCGAGGGTTCGATGCGGCCGTCCTCGATGTCCAGGGACATCTGGATCTGATTGCGGCCCCCGGTCTCGATGGCATGGGGCACGACTTGCAAGCTGGTGCCTGCGGTGATGGGCTCGACGGTGGCTACGCGCTCGCCGATGGCCGAGATGTACTCGGTCCGGCTGAAGTCGATGACCGCCGGCTGGTTCTCCAGGGTCAGTACCGAAGGATTCGCCACCACCGAGGCCAGGCCACGGCCCTCCAGGGCCCGCAGTTGCGCGGAAAAATCGCCGTAGTCCTGAATGAACACCGTCGAGCTGGCACCAGGGCGAATCATCGAGGCGCCGCCGATCAGGTCGCCGCTCTCGACGTTCCAGTTCGAGGCCAGCTCAGCCAGTTGCGTGCGGTCGATGTCGAGGATGATCGCATCGATTTCCACCAGCTTGCGCGGCACGTCCACATCGCGAATCAGCGGCGTGTAGATTTCCCGTCGCTTGGGTGCGTCGTAGATGAGCACCGCGTTGTTGCGCACGTCGGCTTCGACGCGGATCTTGCCCCGAGCGCCTGCACCGCTGTTCGCGCCGGACGGTACACGGCTGGTGTTCGGCCGACCCATGCCGTTCAACGCCAACTGTTCGATGTTGCCCATGGTCATGGACTGCTGGGTCTGCATGTTCTGGAACGATGCTTGGGGCGAGGCCGTCTGCATGCCCCCCGACACGGCGCTGCGACTTTCCAGCAAGCCTTTCAGGATGCTGGCGACCCCGGGGATGACCAGCGTTTCACCACGGTACTTGACGTTGCGGTCGGCGGCGGTGGCATAGCGCAGCGGAAAACTGATCACTTCCTGCTTTTCCTCGGGGGTCTTGCGCGCTTCGGCAAACTGCGCCACCAAGCGCACATAGCGTTCCGGGCCGGAGACCAGGACCACGCCTTCGTCGGGTAACTCACCCCAGCCGAAGCGCGGATCCAGCAGGCCGATGTCGGTCAAGGCTTGCTTCATGTCCGGCACGGCATCGGCGGACACTTCCAGGCGCGTGGAGTCCTGGTTCTGCAAGGGGCTGACGTACAGCGTGTTGCCATACATGAACCACTGGAAGCGATTTTCCAGGCCGAGCCTGTCGAGGAACGCCTGGGGACTTTCGGCGCGCATCCGCCCGTCGACGGTGCCTTTCACCGTGCCGTCGATTACCAGTTGCACGGCGAAGGTATTGGCGAAGTCGCCGAGTACCTTGGCCAGCGGTGTGTTCTGGGCGTCGTAGGCGTAAGGCGTGTTCTTCCAGTCGGTCGGTATGGCCGCCTCTGCCGGCATGCCAGCGCCAAGCGCGCCGGCCAATACCAGTGCGATCAGCGAAGGTTTCGCCCAGCGGCGTGCGATCGACTGGCGAAGGTGTACCTTGCCTGCGGTCATCAAGCGGTACGGTGCAAGCCACCTGTTAGGCATGGCGGATTCCTGTTCCGAGCAAGTGAGAGTGCGAGAGGCGTCGCGCCACAGGCGCGGCAACGGCACGTTGGTCTTTATTGAGAATGGATTGCCAGGTGTCACGCTGGTTGAGCAGTGCTTCGAGCACCTCGATCAAGTCGTCGATGTGCCCGTCCAGCGGCACTTGCGCCAGCAGCCACAACCGACCGTCTTGCGGCGAACGAGCCAGCGCGCCGGGAAATCGCGAGAGGCTTGGGTGCGCCAGCCGAAGCAGGTCTTCCAGAACCACCTCATGGGTCACCGGGACGGTCAGTTCGACCGATGCCAGCAGGCCTTCGTCGAGCTTGCTGAACGTTGCTTCGCCATCGTCGATGACAACGGTGAACCGCTCCGGGCCATCGACGTTGGCGTTCCAGCGGGTGAGCTGTGTGCGCAGCTCATGGCATTGCATCGATGATCGCCTTGGCGAGGTTGTGATGGGCTGTGGTCTGTTGAGTCGCTGCGTTCACCGCGACGGACATGCCGTTCATGCTGGTCAGGAATGAGTGCATGTCGTCGAGCGACTGACTTTCTGCTGCGTTCATCGCAGCGTTGTTGACGTTGTCGGTCGCGCGTTGGAAGTAGGTGTCGAGGCGGCGCTGGACGGCATCGGTGGAAGACATGGGCGGTTCCTCTGGGCTTGGGCATATTCACGAGGTGAGTGGTGCCTATGCCGTTGGCGGTTCCGCGTGAATGAGGAAAAAATGGGCGTCGGGATGTGGGGCGCGTTTCTCCTGTGGGAGCGGGCTTGCTCGCGATGGCGGCCTGACAGCCGGCCATGCTCTTGTTGACTGCGTACATATCCATTGCTGCGGTAACGGCCACTTAGGGTTCCGCCCTGACGGCGGCTCACTTTTGAAAAGCGCAAAAGTAAGCAAAACGCTTTTGCCCCACCACTTGGCACCTCGCTTAGGCTCGGTGTGCCCTCACTCCGGCATTGCTCCGTGGGCCGCCGCGAAGGGCCATCCATGGCCCAGCGCGGCTAACCCGGCATCCATGCCGGGTTGCCCACTGCCAATACCTGCGTTCGGCCAGCGTGGTTAACGGGGCGCCGAGATCAACGTCCACCGCGAGGCGGCCTTATAGCCGACCTGGTTCTGGGTGATCGTGTTTCTCCTGTGGGAGCAAGCTCGCTCCCACAGTTTTTTCCCGGGGGGTGTTCACAGGCATCGCCGTCACCCCAAATCCCCTGTGTGTGAGCTTGCTCGCGAAAGCGACGGGTCAGCTTGCGGTGATGGGTTGTGGTTCGGGCAGGCGTAGGGTTTCGACGGCGGTGGGCCAGTCGAGCAGGTATGTACCGCCCGGCGTTTCCAGCTTCAGTTGATGTCGTTCCATGTCGACATCGGCCATCGGCGTCCAGGGGCGTCGGCCGTCGATGCCCAGGCTCTGGGTCAGGCTTGCCAGGTCTTCAGGATGACAGCGAAGGGTGGCGCAGACCGGGTCGTCCTGACGCGACGCCAGTTGGCGGACGAGTGCATCGATGCGTGCCTGCTCCGGGACTTCGTTCAACAGCGTCCCCAGGGCCTCGTTGACCACGTGTGCAGCACTCGTCTCGATTCGCTCCCACATGGCTTGACGCTGGGCTTCCCAGGCGGCGAGCACGGTTTCGGCCTTTTCCCAGAATTGTGCTTGAGCCTCGAGCACGGTCGCGTCCGCCTCTGCGCTGGCGCGTCCAAGCAATTGCGCGGCCTGCGCCTGGGCCTGCTCGAGGATGACCTGTGCGCGGGCACAATCGACCAGGGTTTCGCGAGCGATGTAGGGCTGCGACAGGCCTTGGCCATCGGGGCGCAGTTCAAGCGAACGCCGAGCGAGCATCGTGTCTCTCCGTTTGGATAGGTGCCGAGGGTGCCAGGCTTTGCTCAGCTTTCCAGCAGGCGGACTGCCAAAGCGTATTCAGCTTGGCGGCTGGCGGTTGAGGGGCGGGTGCCGATTCGATGGCGATGATTCTGTCGCGTGGGAACGCCAGGCGCGCCCGTTCCCAGGCCTGTTCGCCCAGCCAGGCACGCAGCAGGGCGAGCGGATCCTGGTCTTGTTCGAGCCAGTGTCCCGGGCGCAGGGCTTTGGCTGTGCGCTCGCACCAGGCCCGGTCCTGCACCGAAAGTGCCTGTGTTGCCGTTAACGGTGCGCAGGTGCTTGCCACCAATTCGCAGGCAAGGACCAAGGTCCGGGGCGTGCCGCAGAACAGCGATTGCAGCGCCGGGCTGGGTTGGGGGGGCGTGCACGGCGTCATACCGAAGTTGCGGGCAAGCGCGGCATGCTGCGCTCGGGCGAGGGCGTCGATCTGTGGCGCGGTCAGCAGGCAAAGCGCTGACGAATACCAGCCCCGGTCTGCTTCGCGCCAGGCGAGGGTCCACCAGCGAACCCATGCAATCTCCGCCGTCATGCGGCGGTCCCGCTACGGTCGGGTTTGGTCCCTGGGTTTTTCACGGCGAACAGCCCAGGTGTCATGCTGTTTTGGGGGGCGGCGGGCGTCCCGGCCGGTTTGGTGAGCGTGCGATCGAGAAATCGTGGCAGCACCAACACGCCGTTGCGCCACAGCCGATAGAGGCCATACAAGACGCCCATCAGGATGGCGAGCAAGGTGATGCTTGCCGTCACGGTCACCGCCCGCCAATAGCCGATGTCGTCGGCCTGCATGAGGAAGGGGCCGAAATACGCCATCTTGCGCCGTTCCTGATATGGCGCGGCGGGAACGAATACCACCGATAGCTTGGCCGGATTCTGGGCGGCGTCGGCCATGCCGGGAATCCCGCTGGCGACCAGGTTGCGCACGCGCGGGGTGATGCTGTCGGGGTCCAGCGCACGGGTATGCTTGATAAACACCGAGGCCGATGCGGGTTGGACCGGCTCACCCGGGGCCACCCGTTCCGGCAGGACCACATGGACCCGGGCGAGCACCACGCCATCTATTTGTGACAGCGTCGATTCGAGCTCCTGGGACAGCGCATAGATGTAGCGGGCACGCTCCTCCATCGGCGTGGAAATGACCCCTTCCTTGCGGAAGATCTCCCCCAGGCTGGAACGTGAGCGACGCGGCAGGCCGGCGGCTTCGAGTACCTGGACGGCGCTGTTCATGTCGGCAGGCTCGACCAGCACGGTCAACCCGTCTTTGTCGACTTGCTTGCTCGCCTCCACGTTCTTGTTCGCCAACTCGGCGATCACTTCGTTGGCATCCTGCTCGGAAAGATGGCTGTGCAGCGCCGTCCGTTCGTCGCAACCGGTGAGCAGCAGGCACAGCAACAGTGTCGAGAACGCGCGCTTGGACATGACCGGCCTTCCCTTTACTGAAGATTGGTGAGCTTCTCGATGGCCTGGGAGCCTTTGCTGACCACTTTCGCGGTCATCAGGCTTTCCAGGTGGAAGGACGACAGTGAGCGGTTCGACTGCAACATGTCCTGCGGGTCGGCAGTGCGGATGGCCTTGAGCATGTCCCGGTTGGCGCGGTCGTCCAGGCGCTGCAGTTCACCGGAGCGGCTCGACAGCGAGTCAATGATGCGTGCCGCGACATTGTTTTCGCTGTTCGGGGCGGGGGCTTTTTCGCGCATTTGTGCATTGAACCAACTGACATCGCTGGTCTCGGCGCTCGCTGGTGGCCTGGCGCTCGTTTTGGCGGACGTGGAGGCGAGGTTGCTGGGGTCGATGGCGTGTATGTCCACGGAATGTCTCCTGTTTCAACGGTCGGTTTGAAAACTCAAAGGTCGGGTGCCTTCAGGCGCACATCAGCCTCAAGACGTTGCGAGCGCTACCGGTGACGCTCAGGTGAAACTCGATTTCTTCCCGGTTGCGCCGGGCACGCGGACGCGGCGGGGCTTGCTGGCCGGCCAGGCGGGCGAGGGCGAAGTCCAGCTCTTCCAGGGCAAGTTGGAACAACCGGGTTTCGCGAGCATCCAGCGCTGTGCCGCGGGCAATGCGTTCGGTCCATGTCCACCGTTCTGCGTCGAGGGTCGCTGGCGGGGGATAGCGCGTCGGATGCTGGTCCATGAACGCGGCGATCTCGAACAACAGGTCCTGGTCGTCTGGTTCATACCGCGCCTGGCCGTCACCTTCGTCGATGTCCAGCAGCGTCAGCAGTTTCCTGCGGCCCAGGACCGCGATGATCTTGAGCAGCAGCGACAGGCTCGCGTCATGACGACTGCGCCGCGTGGCGTGATCGCCCTCGATCTCCCAGGCGCCGAACAGCGCGCCACAGAAGGGGTTGTTGGCATTGCCGAAATCGCTTTGGCTGTCGACATCGTTGTCACCGATGGGCTGTCGGCGATAGGCGAACATCTGGGCCAGATCGTTGAACAGGTCTTCATTGGAATAGGCGTCATCGATATCGACGTCGAGATTGGAGCCGGTGCCGCTGTTGATTTCTTCCAGGATGTCTTCCAGTACCAGGCGCAAAGGGTCTTGGGTCTCTGCGGCGAATCTGTCCTGGGGGCTCGGCCAACCCGGTCGAGACTGTCCGCCCGCCGACCCCTTTTCGTTGCCCCACTGGACGAGCGACTCTCTCAACCGGTCGCCGGCTCCGTGCAGCGCCAGGTGCAGGCTTGGCGGAGTCGGCGCAGGACGCAGCGTGGGGTCGTCATGGGACAGGTCTCTGAGAGCTCGAAGGCTGTCTGGCAAGTCGATGTGCATAGGGCCTCCTCGCATCGCGCTTGAGGTTACCCCGCCGGAGCGGGGCTGAAGCGAGAGGGTCAGAATCGTATGTTTTTCGAGGCCTCCCCCATGGCGGTGATGGCTTTGGTTGCGGTGTCCATCGACCCTGCCGCGATTGCGTTCATGGTGTCAGCGACCAGTTTCTTCTGGTCGAATTCGGATTTCATGGTTGTCATCGCAGCCGAGGTCGCGTCCATCTGCTGCATGGCAGCCGTGGAAGCCGCGAGAGAAAGTCCACCAAAACTCATAGTCGTATCTCCGGGTTGTGGAATGGCGAGACGATCGTGAGCGTCTCGCTGGTTAAGTGGCGGCCGTTGCGTAAACGGTTCCACCGATCCCACTCAACTCGTCGATATTTGCAGGCACTTCATCCGGTAATACAGCGTGCGCCGGGCGATACCCAGTTCGGCGATGACCTTGTCGATGCAATGATGGTGGCGGCGCATGCAGTCCTCGATGAGGATTTTTTCGAACTGCTGCAGGTGTTCTTTCAACTTGAGTGTCGAGCTGCTGTGTTCCAGTTGCTCGGCGCGGGGCAGTGCCGGCAAGCCGAGTACGTACCGCTTGGCGGCGGACTGCAGCTCGCGGATGTTGCCAGGCCAGGCGTAGCCGAGCAGTTGGCGCAACAGCGCTGGCGACGGCGCGACGTAGGGCCGGTCAAGTGCCTGGGCTTCCCGGCGCACCAGCGACTGGAACAGCGGCACGATGCGCTCCTTGCGGCTGCGCAGTGGCGGCAGCTTGAGGCTGATGATGTTCAGGCGAAAATAAAGGTCCCTGCGAAACTCGCCACGTTCGACCATTTCTCCCAGCGGGCACTGGGCGGAGGCGATCACTCGCATGTTCACCGGGATGTTCTGGGTCGAGCCCAGGCGCTGGACCGTCCTGGATTCCAGGACTCGCAGCAGCTTGGCTTGCAGGCCCAACGGCATGCTGTCGATTTCGTCCAGGTACAGCGTGCCGTTATGTGCGGCTTCGACGAACCCCGCGCGATTTTGGCTGGCCCCGGTAAATGCGCCGGTGTTGGCCCCGAAGAGCTGGCTCTCGGCGAGGGTTTCGGGAATGGCGGCGCAGTTGATGGCCACGAACTTGCCGGAGCAGCCGGACATGCGATGGATCTTTTCTGCCAGCGTGTCTTTACCGGTACCCGTCTCGCCGCGCAGCAACACATCGATCATGAGCGGAGCGACGCATTGGACGAACGCCTCGAGGTTGAGGGCATCTTCTTTATAGGGATTGGAAAGTGCAGCGCATAGCAGCTTTTGCATCACTGACGATTCCATTTCTTGTTTGGTTAGAAGGGTCGACAAGTTGAACGATGAAAAGGCGTGTGAAACTTCCTCGAGTTGGCGCCGCCGCGCGACTGCACAGTAATAAACATTTTGCTGGTCACGAGGTTTAGAGAAGAGATTAAAAAAAAGTTCATGCCGGCACGGCCGCTGTTAATCGATTCAGCTAAACGGTCAACCGGGCTGAAATGCCCTGAACAACCCGTCTGGCATGGGGCACAGGCCGAAAATGAGCGGTGATGGCGTCGTTTCGAAAAATTGGATCCGACAAACGGTTCAGCCCAGGCCCTTACTTTGAGCAAGAGCTCTAGAAGCGAGCACTAGTCTCAACTTTGTCGCCGCCCAAGAGGGGTAGGTGTAATACGCGTTGTAGTTAATTCGTCAGTTTGAAACCGCCCATGGGCAATAACAGCCCACCGCCAACGTGTGTGTCGCACTAACTTCCCGGCCGACACTCAACGCCTCGAGAATCGGCTCGATGAAGCTGTTGTTCGAGTTGCAGGTCAGGCCTTCGCTGTAGGGGCCGAAGTACGCCAGTTTGCCGCTGCGATCCCAGATCGCTACGGCCGGGCTTGCAGGGATCTGGCTTGAACCGGGAAGCGCCGGGAGGGTTATCAAGTGGCTCAACGTGGCCGGCAGCTGACCTTGGCTGCCGGCTTTTTGTACCGCATAAAACTCGACGCCTTGCGGTACATATTTATCGACCAACTCGGCAAGGTGTTGCTGGTTGCCGACGTTGCACGGGCACGCCGGGTCCCAGAAATGCACCAGGCGTATTGCGCCGGGGCCGGCCAGATCGGCAGGCAGGCGCAGCGGGTCGCCGGAAAACACCGCGGTGTGTTGGCTGAAAGCGCGCAGGAAACGGCCTTGGAACCAGTCGTAGGCTATCCACAATACGACGGCGCATCCGAGGGCGAGCAGGCTGGCGAGCAAGGCTGTGCGGTGGGACGGGCGCATGGAGTCGATCCTCTGAAGCCGCGTAGCTTGCCATGCCTGCCGCGACAGATGAATATCGCAGGCCTACAAAGTCTGTTTCGCGCGATGCGCCTATGCCTGGAAATCTTGATGCCTGCCACTTTCGCCCCCGATCTCCTGCGTGCCAGCCTGAAGCCGCTGGCCCAGTGGCAAGCCCTGTCCGAGCAAGCCCAGGCCTACCAGCGGTTCTATGGCCTGGACTTTCCCCAACGCAGCGTGCGCAAGGGATTGGGGCGTTTCGAGGTGGGTGGGTATGAGCTGGTCAGCCAGGTCTGGTGGCCGGAAAAAGCCGTGGCGACCTTGTTTGTGTTCCACGGTTATTACGATCACATGGGGTTGTATCGCCACTTGATCGAGTGGGCTCTGGAGCAGAAGTTCGCGGTGATCGCTTGTGATCTGCCGGGCCACGGCCTGTCCAGTGGCGAGCGCGCCAGCATCGAGGATTTTGCCGAGTACCAGGCCACCTTGCAGGGCCTGTTGGCCGAGGCCGGGACACTCGACCTGCCGCAACCCTGGCACCTGTGCGGGCAGAGCACCGGCGGGGCCATTGTCGTCGATCACGTGCTCAACCAGGGCGCACAGAGCCCGGCCCAGGGCCAGGTCATCCTGCTGTCACCCCTGGTGCGGCCGCGGGCCTGGGGCTGGTCGCGCCTGAGTTATTACCTGCTCAAACCCTTCGTAAGGGGGATTGCCCGACGTTTCAGCGAGAACTCCACCGACCCGGACTTCCTGCCGTTCCTGCAAGCCGACCCGCTGCAACCACTACGCCTGCCCACCGCCTGGGTGGGCGCGTTGGGGCAATGGATCAAGCGTATCGAAGCCGCCCCGAGCAGCCCGCGCCAGCCATTGATCGTGCAGGGACAGGCGGACATGACGGTGGATTGGGTGCACAACCTGCAAGTGCTACGCAGCAAGTTCGATCGGCCGCAGGTGTTGATGTTGCCCGAGGGACGCCATCACTTGGCGAATGAGGCGCTGGCTTTGCGGCAGGAGATGTTTGGGTTTTTGACGAAGCGGATGAGCCGGGTTCGGCGGTGACCGGGCTATTGCTATCGCGAGCAGGCTCGCTCCCACAGAGTGTTGAGCTGCGAGATCCAATGTGGGCGAGCTTGCTCGCGATGGCGGCGCTGAACTACTGCCCGAGATTCTGCCCCACCGCCAACCCCGCCCGAATCGCCGCCAGGGCCGCTTGATAATAAGCCTGGCCCTCGGTCGATTCGGCGAAGGTGGCGAACTCTTCCAGCTCGGTATCCGTCAGGTCACGGTAGACGTACAGCAGCGTGTTGTTCAGGTCCGCGCCGATCTGTTCCATTAACCGCTGGCGCTGGCTGTCGAGCATGCCCTGGGCCTGGCCGCCGCCCAGCAGCCCCGGGATCATCGAACTCAGGCTGTCGGCCGCCACGCCGGCGATCGCCAGGCTGACTTCGGCGCCGGCCTCGCGGGCGGGCAGGGCCTGGGCCAGGTGGCCGATGATCAACAAGCGGTTGTCGCTGGCTGGCATCTTCGGCAGGCCCTTGGCGTTTTTCGCCAATTGATCACGCCGGGTCGCCAGCAACTCGGCCGCCACGACCTTGCGGCCCAGAGGCGACTGGAAAAAGCTCAGGGCCGGGCTGGGGTCACGCAAATTCTTGCGCATTTGCGCCTCGGCCCGCTGGTCCATGGCCTGGGGGGAGAAACGTTGATTGCTGTTGTTCACCAGGGCCTGGAACACCGCCGGCGGCAGGCTGCTCTGATAGCGCTGCTGGGCGGCGCTCAAGGCGTCATTGAAATGCGCCCGCTGTTCCGGCCAACCGGCGACCTTGTACAACTGGTCGTAGCTGTCTGCCCAGGCGGGCAAAACGCAGAACATCAACAGTGAGAAAAGCAAACGGCGCATAGGGACTCCTGTCAGCAGCCGACTATTCTCCGTGGGGTGTGGGGTCTTGTCGAGAATTCGTATCAAGTTCGTACGACGGTGCTATCTGGCGGCAAAAAACCTGCCGAGCGTCGCTGTTGGTTTTACAGGCACAGGCATACTATGCGCGCCATGCAAATACCTTCTGATCACCCGCTGCTGTTACGTATCGTCGACGACCTGGCCGAGCGCGGCTGGTCGCAGCAGGACCTCTTCCTGCCGGAGGCGCTGACCCGCGCCCTGGCGGCCGAATGCCGCCAGCGTGCCGCCGAGGGCGAACTGGCCCCGGCAGCGGTCGGGCGCGGGCCGTTCTCGGAGATCCGCGAAGGGATCCGGGGTGATCACATTCAGTGGATCGAACCCGGCCAGGCGCAAGCCTGCGACCATTACCTGGCGCTGATGGACAGCCTGCGCGAGGCGATGAATCGCGGGTTGTTCCTGGGGCTGGAAGACTTCGAAAGCCACTTTGCCCTCTATCCGCCTGGCGCGTTCTACCTCAAGCACGTCGACCGCTTCCGCGATGACGACCGACGCACAGTGTCGGCGGTGCTTTACCTCAATGACGACTGGTTGCCGGAACACGGCGGCCAGTTGCGCATGTACCTGGACGAAAGCCTGGAACAGGACGTGGTGCCCATCGGCGGTTGCCTGGTGGTGTTCCTGTCGGGGGATATTCCCCATGAAGTACTGCCGGCCACGCGTGATCGCCTGTCCTTGACCGGTTGGTTCCGCCGTCGCGGCAACGAGTTGTTCTGAAGATGGAAAAGATCCTGGTCAGTCGCTGCCTGCTCGGGCATCGCGTGCGCTACGACGGCGGCGCCAGTGGGCCGTTCGATCAATTGCAGCAATGGCTCGACGAAGGCCGGATCGTGGCGCTGTGCCCGGAAGTCGCCGGCGGTTTGCCTACGCCCCGGGCGGCGGCGGAGATTCCCGGCGGACAGGGTGGGCAAGTGCTCGACGGCCAGGCACTGGTCATCACCACCGACGGCGAAAATGTGAGTGCGCAGTTTTTGTCCGGTGCGCATCAAGCGCTGGCGTTGGTGCGCGAACACGGCATTCGGATCGCCGTGCTCAAGGCCAATAGCCCATCGTGCGGCAACCTGTTGACCTATGACGGAACGTTCAGCGGTGTGAAGGTCAGCGGCGAAGGCGTGACGGCGGCGTTGCTCAAGCGCCATGGCGTGCAAGTGTTCAGTGAGCTGGAATTGCCTGAAGCGGCGGCGGCCCTCAAGGCCTTGAACAACGATTGATGGATTGCTTTTGTGGCGAGGGAGCTTGCTCCCGCTGGGCTGCGAAGCAGCCCTAAACCTGACACCTCGGTGCATCAGATCAATCACATTTTGGGGCTGCTGCGCAACCCAGCGGGAGCAAGCTCCCTCGCCACAGGGTTTTGTGTACTTGGCACAAGGTTTTGTGTCGTTCAGAGCTGCTCAGCCAACTGCTCAATCAGCTCCTGGCGTTCTGCCTGGCTCAATCGCGGTTGAGGGTTCAGCGACGACCACTGCGGATGCGCCCGCGCCTTGTTCAAGGCGTCGGGCAGCTTGCCCTCGCGCCAGGTCTTGTCCTGGGGTGTGGCGATGCGGATGCTGTCCATCGCCGCATGGCCGCGCTGGTCGAGGGCTTGCAGCAGTTGGCGTTGGCGCAGGGCCAACAGGCGCAGCACGCTGTCGTCCACGGTCAATTCCCGTTGCCCCTTGAGCTTGCCCATCAGCCGGTTGCCATAGCTGCGGGCGGTTTGCAGGGTGCCGCCGACAATGGCCCCGGCCAGGGCGGCGGCGCCAAGGGTCAGGCCGCCCACCAGCAAATCCACGCCAGCCCCGGCCGCCGCACCCGCCGCGATCCCACCGCCGACGCGTACGCCCAGTTGCTTGAGAGTCTCGGGGTTGAACAGGTCATCGCCCCAGCGCCCGTCGAGCAGCGGCAGATCGCTGGCAGCGGCGTCCTGGGGACGAAAAGCGTAAAGCTTGAGCAGGGCCTCGACGCAGCGCTGCTCGCGCTGACGCACCGCTTTGCGCAGTTCACTGATGGCCTCGCGTTCCAGTTCGGCGTCGCTGGCGACGCTGCGTCGGCAGGCGGCGCAGTCGATCAGCAGTTCGGCGATCAAGCGCGCCGCGCTCTGCTGGCGGGCCAGGCGTTGGACCTGTTGATCGGCGACCAGGCGTTCCAGTTGCCCACGGGCGCTTTCCAGCAACAGCGCGAGGCTCTCATACAGGCGTCGCTCGCCGTCCTCGGGCGGAGCCACACTGTCAAAACGCACCAGGGCGTGCAGCCCCAAGCGCGCCAGCGCTTCGCGCCAGTCGGGCTCGCGATGGTGGGCGCTGCTGACGAAATTCAACACCGGCAGCAGCGGCTTGCCACAACTGGCGAGGACTTCCAATTCATCGCGGTACTTGGCCAGCACCGGCTCCCGGGCGTCGATCACATAAAGCCCGGCGTCGCTGGCGAGCAGTTGTCGCAGCACTTTGGCTTCTTGTTCGAAGCGTTGCCGCGCCTCGCTGCCCTCGAGAAAGCGGGCCAGGCGCGCCGGGCCATCGAGGCGTTCGCCAGGACGCTCCAGGCGCTCGAGGTAATCGAGCAGGGCGATGGCGTCTTCCAGGCCCGGCGTGTCGTACAGTTCCAGCAGCGCTTCGCCGTCCACCGACAGGCGCGCACCTTCGACATGGCGGGTGGTGCTCGGGCGATGGGACACTTCGCCGAAGCCGACGTCGCGGGTCAAGGTGCGCAGCAGCGAGGTCTTGCCCACGTTGGTGTGGCCGACCACCGCCAGCTTCAGCGGCTTCATGGGTTCAGTCATGGCCGGTCTCCAGCCAGTTCAAGGGCATGCAGTCGGCGAAGGGCAACTGCAACTGTTGCAGTGCGGTGTGCCAGTCGCCCAGGCGCTCGGCGTCCAGCGCTTCGCCAGGCGGCGCCTGCAACAGCCAGACGCGGGTGGCGCCGGCACTGCGGGCTAGCTCGGCGATCAGCGCCAGGCTGCCGCGGTCCGGCGAACGGCGTGGGTCGCAGGCAATTGCCAGGCGCGCCGGCGCAAAGCGCGACAATTGTTCGAGAAGTTTGTGGCGCGACTCGCGGCTGTCGAGAATGCCGGCGCTTTTCACGGTTTCGGGCAGCTTGGGCGGCCAGGGCCGATCGTCCAACTCGATTGCCACCAGCAGCGCGCCGTCGCTGTTTATTGCACTGGCAGCATTTTCGATGGGATGCAATTGCGCGGGGGCGGCGTCGTTGACGCCCAGTCGCTCGCTGCTGGGCATCAGCCGTTCACGCAATTGGGCGTAGCCCGGCAGGTTCAGGTCCAGGCGCAGCGTGGCGCGGCCGCGCCGCCAGCGCCACAGGCACAGCAGTGCCAGGCACAAGCGCGGCAGCAGACCATAGACCAGCAGCACACCGACCAGCCAGGCAGCCCAGGCCTGGCGGGCACTTTCGATGTTCAGGGCGGCATCGCCACTGGCGCGGATCATTTCCACCGTCGGCACGCTGAAACCCAGTAGGGCGGGCAGCGCACCGAGGGCCTGGGTCATGGCGACGAAGGTCTCGCCGCCGAGGAGGGTGGTTTCCCAGACGAAGCCGTAGCGCCGGGTCGCCATCAACATCAGTACGATGACCAGCGCGCTGAGCATCGCCAGCAGCCACAGGCTATTGACCAACACGCCAAGAGCCCAGCGATTGAGCTTGTGCCGTTGCAGCAACAGCAGCAGGGCCGGCGCCAGTTGGGCGGCCTTGGCATCGCGGGCGAGTTTTTCGCTGAGCCACAACCACAGGCGTCCCAGCGTGGCACCTTGCTCGCCAGCGAATATCAGGCCCAGTGCCCAGCTGATGAGCAGGATCAGGTTCAGCCCTAACAGGCTGCCCAAGGCCCAGAACACATTGACCGGTGCCTGCCCGTCGCCGAGTGCGGCAAACCCCAGTCCGGCGCCGCTGATGATGGCGATCAGCGCCAATGCGATCAGCGCCAGGCGCGCCCCTTGCAACCAATGGCGCAGGGCCTCGGTGAGGCCATCGCGCTCGGCCAGCCAGCGGGCGCGGTGGTGGATGCGAGTGGCTAAGTCGCCGCCGGCCGCACGGGCCAGGCGATTGGCTTCCTGGTCCTCGAGCGGGCCGGCGTGTTCTTCACGCAGGCGTATCGTCTCGGTCAACCAGAGGTTCTGCAGTACTGTCACGAGGGTTTCCGTTGCTCGAATGAGGGTTGAGCATAACCGCTGTGAAGCCTGTCGGGGTACGCCGAGCCTCTGGTATCCTCGCCGCCATGAACAAAACTCTCCCCCTAAGCCTGATCGCAGCCCTCGGTGAAAACCGTGTGATCGGCGTCGACAACAGCATGCCCTGGCACCTGCCCGGGGATTTCAAATACTTCAAGGCCACCACCCTGGGCAAGCCGATCATCATGGGACGCAAGACCTGGGATTCCCTCGGTCGACCGCTGCCGGGACGCCTGAACATCGTGGTCAGCCGTCAGCCGGGCCTGGTGCTGGAAGGCGCGGAGGTTTTTTCCACGCTGGAGGCGGCGGTGGCGCGGGCCGAGGCGTGGGCAATGGAACAGGGCGTCGATGAGCTGATGTTGATCGGCGGCGCGCAACTGTACGCCCAGGCGCTGGCGCAGGCGGATCGGCTGTATCTGACCCGCGTGGCCTTGAGCCCGGAGGGGGATGCGTGGTTTCCGGAATTCGATTCGAGCCAGTGGACGTTGGTCTCGAACCAGCCGAACCCGGCTGAAGGGGACAAGCCGGCCTACAGCTTCGAGGTGTGGGAGAAACGTTGAGACAAGCGTAGATCGTTCCCGCGCCCCCCATCAAGCGTGTACCAACTCCCCATGCGCCTCGGCATCGAGCAACGCCTTGTCAGTCTGCTGCATCACCTGGCTGGTAATCGCCCCGGCGGTGATCGAGCCGCTGACGTTCAACGCCGTACGGCCCATGTCGATCAGCGGTTCGACGGAAATCAGCAACGCCACTAGCGCGACCGGCAACCCCATGGCCGGCAGCACGATCAGCGCGGCGAACGTCGCGCCGCCACCGACCCCGGCCACCCCGGCCGAACTCAACGTCACGATCGCCACCAGCGTCGCGATCCACACCGGATCCAGCGGGTTGATGCCCACAGTCGGCGCGACCATCACCGCCAGCATGGCCGGATAAAGGCCGGCACAACCGTTCTGGCCGATGGTGGCGCCGAACGAGGCGCTGAAGCTGGCGATCGTCCGTGGAATGCCGAGGCGGCTGGTCTGGGCTTCAATGCTCAACGGGATGGTGGCCGCGCTTGAGCGGCTGGTGAAGGCGAAGGTCAGCACCGGCCAGATCTTGCGGAAAAAGCGCAACGGGTTGATCCCGGCAGCAGACACCAGCAGGCCATGGACCACGAACATCAGGCCCAGCCCCAGGTACGACACCACGACAAAACTGCCGAGCTTGATGATGTCCTGCAGGTTGGAACCGGCCACCACCTTGGTCATCAGCGCCAGCACACCGTACGGCGTCAGCTTCATCACCAGGCGCACCAGGCGCGTCACCCAGCTTTGCAGGGTGTCGATGGTGTTGATCACTTTCTGGCCTTTCTCCACGTCGTCCTTGAGCAACTGCAGCGCCGCGACCCCGAGGAACGCGGCGAAGATCACCACGCTGATGATCGAGGTCGGCTTGGCCCGGGCCAGGTCGGCAAAGGGGTTTTGCGGAATGAACGAAAGCAGCAATTGCGGGACATTCAGGTCGGCGACCTTGCCGGCGTAGTCGCTCTGGATCACTTGCAGGCGCGCCAGTTCCTGGGGGCCGGCCACCAGGCCTTCGGCGGTCAGGCCGAACAGGTTGGTCAGGCCAATACCGATCAGCGCGGCGATGGCGGTGGTCAGCAGCAGCGCGCCGATAGTCAGGAAGCTGATCTTGCCCAGGGACGAGGCGTTATGCAGGCGGGCCACGGCGCTGAGGATCGAGGCGAAGACCAGCGGGATAACGATCATTTGCAGCAACTGCACGTAGCCGTTGCCCACCAGGTCGAACCAGCCGATCGAGGCCTTGAGCACCGGGTTGCCGGCGCCATAAATCGTGTGCAGGGCGAGACCGAACGCCACGCCCAGTACCAGTGCCAGCAGCACTTTCCTGGCCAGGCTCCAGGTGCGGTGACGGGTTTGTGCCAGGCCGAACAGCAAGGCGAGGAACACCAGAAGATTGAGGGTCAGCGGCAGATTCATCAAAAAGACTCCGACAAGGCGTGCCAGTCGCCCGAAGCCGCGACTGTGAGCCGGGAAGCCTAACAGCCTGATAACTAATGAATTAATACTAAAAACGCATGTAGATTGTCGTTTATGGAATAAGGCAGCGACGTTTACGGATATGTCGCTGGCGCAATCAAGACGCAGGCGGTCGCGGGTAGGCGAGGACTGTCACAAGCATTTGTTAGCGTCGAGTTCTTTTGAACCCGGGAGAAATGCCGATGAAACTCGCACCTCGTTTTCTCGCTGTCGCCTTGAGCCTTGGTCTCGCCGGCCAGGCATTGGCCACCGATCTCAAACACTGGCCGGCGGAACAAGCCAAGGCTCTGGAGACGATGATCGCGGCCAACGCCAACAAGGGTAACTACGCGGTGTTCGACATGGACAACACCAGTTACCGCTACGATCTGGAAGAGTCGTTGCTGCCGTTCATGGAGAACAAGGGCCTCATCACCCGGGAAAGCCTGGACCCATCCTTGAAGCTGATGCCGTTCAAGGACACCGCCGATCACAAGGAAAGCCTGTTCAGCTATTACTACCGCCTGTGCGAAGTGGATGACATGGTCTGCTACCCATGGGTGGCCCAGGTGTTCTCCGGCTTCACCCTCAAGGAACTCAAGGGCTATGTCGACGAGCTGATGGCGTCCGGTAAACCGGTGCCGACCACCTATTACGATGGCGACAAGGTGGTCCAGTACAACGTCAACCCGCCGAAAGTCTTCACCGGCCAGGCCGAGCTGTACAACAAGCTGATGGAAAACGGCATCGAGGTCTATGTCATGACCGCCGCTTCCGAAGAGTTGGTGCGCATGGTCGCCTCCGATCCGAAGTACGGCTACAACCTCAAGCCGCAGAACGTCATCGGCGTGACCACGCTGCTCAAGGACCGCAAGACTGGCGAGCTGACCACCGCGCGCAAGCAGATCACCGCCGGCAAATATGATGAGAAGGCCAACCTCGGCCTGGAGTACACGCCTTACCTGTGGACCCCGGCGACCTGGATGGCCGGCAAGCACGCGGCGATCCTGACGTACATCGACGAATGGAAAAAACCGGTGCTGGTCGCTGGCGACACGCCGAGCAGTGACGGCTACATGTTGTTCCACGATGTGGACGTAGCCAAGGGCGGCATCCACCTGTGGGTCAACCGCAAGGACAAATACATGACCCAGATTAACGGCATGATGGCCAAGCACGCTGCCGCCCAGGCCAAGGAAGGACTGCCGGTGACAGCGGACAAGAACTGGGTGATCGTCAAGCCGGAAGATATCCAGTAACACGGCATCAAAGAGGCAAGGTATTGCCTTTGTGGCGAGGGAGCTTGCTCCCGCTGGGCTGCGTAGCAGCCCCAAAACCTCCAAATGCGGAGCATCAGACACACCGCACCTGCCGGTTTACGACTGCTTCGCAGCCGAGCGGGAGCAAGCTCCCTCGCCACGGGGAATCATGTGGTTCCAGAGTCCGAACAGGCGCCCAAAAAAAGCCCCGCACTTGGCGGGGCATTTTTTATTGCGACTAACGACGCTTACAGGCCGTCAAGCATCGCCTTGTTACGCACCGCGCCCTTGTCGGCGCTGGTGGCGAGCAGGGCGTAAGCCTTGAGGGCCGTGGTGACTTTGCGTGGACGCACTTCCACCGGTTTCCAGCCTTTGTTGTCCTGTTCGACGCGGCGCCCGGCCAGCTCTTCGTCGCTGATCAACAGGTTGATCGAGCGGTTCGGAATGTCGATCAGGACCTTGTCGCCGTCGCGCACCAGACCGATGGCGCCGCCCGCCGCAGCCTCCGGCGAAGCGTGGCCGATGGACAGGCCCGAGGTGCCGCCGGAGAACCGGCCATCGGTCAGCAAGGCGCAGGCTTTGCCCAGGCCCTTGGACTTCAGGTAGGAGGTTGGGTAGAGCATTTCCTGCATGCCCGGGCCGCCTTTCGGACCTTCGTAGCGAATGATCACGATGTCACCGGCCTTCACTTCGTCAGCGAGGATGCCGCGCACCGCGCTGTCCTGGCTTTCGAAAATCTTCGCGTTGCCTTCGAACACATGGATCGACTCGTCGACACCGGCGGTTTTCACCACGCAGCCATCCAGGGCGATGTTGCCGTAGAGCACGGCCAGGCCGCCTTCCTTGGAATACGCGTGCTCGACGCTGCGGATGCAGCCGTTTTCACGGTCGTCGTCCAGGGTCTCCCAACGGGTCGACTGGCTGAACGCGGTTTGCGTCGGAATGCCCGCCGGGCCGGCCTTGAAGAAGTGGTGCACGGCCTCGTCGGTGGTCTGGGTGATGTCCCACTTGGCAATGCCTTCGGCCATGGTCTTGCTGTGCACGGTCGGCAGGTCGGTGTGCAACAGGCCACCACGGGCCAGGGAACCGAGGATGCTGAAGATCCCGCCGGCGCGGTGCACATCTTCCATGTGGTACTTCTGGATATTCGGCGCGACCTTGCACAGTTGCGGCACGTGACGGGACAGGCGGTCGATGTCGCGCAGGTCGAAATCGATCTCGGCTTCCTGGGCAGCGGCCAGCAAGTGCAGGATGGTGTTGGTGGAACCGCCCATGGCGATGTCCAGGGTCATGGCGTTTTCGAACGCCTTGAAGTTGGCGATGTTGCGCGGCAACACCGACTCGTCGTTCTCACCGTAGTAGCGCTTGCACAGCTCGACGATGGTGCGGCCGGCCTGCAGGAACAGCTGTTCGCGGTCGCTGTGGGTGGCCAGGGTGGAGCCGTTACCTGGCAAGGCCAGGCCCAAGGCTTCGGTGAGGCAGTTCATCGAGTTGGCGGTGAACATGCCGGAGCACGAACCGCAGGTCGGGCAGGCGCTGCGCTCGTACTCGGCAACCTTCTCGTCGGAGGCGCTGGAGTCGGCGGCGATCACCATGGCGTCGACCAGGTCGAGGCCGTGGCTGGCAAGCTTGGTCTTGCCGGCTTCCATCGGGCCGCCGGAGACGAAGATCACCGGGATGTTCAGGCGCAGGGCGGCCATGAGCATGCCCGGGGTGATCTTGTCGCAGTTGGAAATGCACACGATGGCGTCGGCGCAGTGGGCATTGACCATGTATTCGACGGAGTCGGCGATGATCTCGCGGCTGGGCAGCGAATAGAGCATGCCGTCATGGCCCATGGCGATGCCGTCGTCCACGGCGATGGTATTGAATTCCTTGGCAACGCCGCCCACGCGTTCGATTTCCCGGGCGACCAACTGACCCAGGTCCTTGAGATGCACGTGACCCGGTACGAACTGGGTGAAGGAGTTGGCAATGGCGATGATCGGCTTCTTGAAGTCGTCATCCTTCATCCCCGTGGCGCGCCACAAGGCACGGGCGCCGGCCATGTTGCGGCCATGGGTGGATGTTTTCGAGCGATAATCAGGCATGGAGCACTCCGGGCGGCTAATCAGATATCAAAGGGGAAGTGAGCTTCTGTTGACGTTCTGGAACACCGGGGATTGGCCGAGTGTCCGGAAGTGGCCGATGACTTTGCAGGATCGCTGCGCGCCTCAGCATGAGCTCATAAACCCGCCGGGGATGAATGGCGATGAATGTCGCGATTCTACACCGCTGGCGCCAGGATGAAATGACGCAAAGCGCTGATCGGGCGCCAATGTCGCGCTTGAGATGACGACTGGCAACGCTCAGCCGGCCAACAGCGCCCTGTGACGGTGCCGGGCCAGGCTATTGAGCCCCAGCCCCAGGGCGCTGAGCAGCATCAGGCACAGGGCCAGCGTCATCTGCCTGTCCAGCGGGGTGAGGCTGATCGCAGCACTGGTCAGGCCGCCGACGATGAAGATCAGCACGCTACCGGCCGAGGCGGACGTACCGGCTTGCTCCGGGAATCTGTTCATTGCCAGGGTATGGGCCGCCGCCCGGGCAATGGTCGTTCCGGCGGTGCACACGATCATGGGCAGCAGCAGGGTGGTGACCGACAAGCCCAATTGGCTGGAGAGCCCAAGCATCAGGATCCCCGCCGCCAGGATCAGGCCAAGGCCTGTGATGATTTGCGTCTGGGGGGCGATTCGATTGCTCAGCACGGTCGCCACCGCTCCGCCGCCGATATAAGCCAGTCCGTAGCCCAGCAGTGCCCACGAAAAGGCCTCGGGCGAGAGTTGTAACTGATCGATGAGCAGCAGCGGCGAAATGACGATAAACGAAAAGTGGCAGGAAAAGGCCAGTGCCGATGTCAACCAATAGGTCATGAAGCTGAAGTCGCCACAGACCTTTCGATAAGACGCAATGAAGTCCAGGCGCTGGCGTGGGCGACCCGCGGGGGAAGGTTTGAGTAACAGGCTGGCGCCCACAAACACGCCGACCGCCAGGGCCACGAACACCAGGAAGGCGCCGCGCCAGCCCATCCAGCTTTGTAGCCCGGTGCCGGCCAGGGGCGAAACGGAAATGAAAATGCCGCCGCAGGTGACCAGGAATATACGCAGTCGCTGCTGCTCCCTGCCTGTGAACAAGTCCTGTATCAACGCCTGGGACAGCACGAAACAACCACACCCCAAGGCCTGGACGACGCGGAAGAACAGAAAGGACCAGTAGCCATCGGTGAGCACGCAACCTGTTGCCCCGACCGCTGAAACGCTGATCCCGATCAACAGCAGGTTCTTTCGCCCCATGACGTCGGAGAGTGGGCCAACCAGCAGTTGCGAAAGGGCGATGCCCACCGCGAACAGTCTGACAGACAGGGCAATGTCCGACGATGGACGTTCGAACTGCTCGGACAGGGCGGGGAACGAAGGCAGCACGACGTCGATTGGAAAGACCCCGAGCAGTGTCAGGGTCAGCAATAGGCCGACGGTGGCGGGTTTGCGGGTGGCCAGGTGGTTTTGCGGATCAGTCATCGAACAGTTCCAGGACGTACCTGAGGGTCGCTTTCAATCCTAATGCGTCATGCCAGCCAGGCGAGGGGGAGATTGAGTAGGAAGGTTCTGGTAATGACGTGGGGGGACTCCTACAGACGTTTGCTACTTATTGATTATTGCGCCAGGGACTTATTCAGGCACGCAAAAAAAACGCAGCCAAGGTTGCGGTCAGAATGCAATTGGAGTGCGCGGGGCACAGCGCTACGGCACTGGCCCCGCCTGGCCTCAGCTGTTGGGCAACAGCCGGCAGGTGATGCTCTTGATGTAGCGGGTTTCGGCAATGGCCGGGTGTACCGGATGGTCCGGCCCCTGGCCGCCGCGTTCGAGCAGTTGAATGTTGCGGTCCAGGTGACGAGCGCTGGTCAGCAGGATGTTTTGCAGGTCGTCTTCCGGCAGGTGCATCGAGCACGATGCGCTGACCAGGATGCCGTCCTTGCTGAGCAGGCGCATGGCTTGTTCGTTGAGGCGGCGATAGGCGCCCTCACCGTTTTTCAGGTCTTTCTTGCGCTTGATGAAAGCGGGTGGGTCGGCCACGATCACGTCGAAGCGTTCTTCGCTGGCCTTGAGCTCCTTCAGGGCTTCGAACACGTCGCCTTCGATGCAGGTCAGCTTCTCGGCGAAGCCGTTCAGCGCGGCGTTGCGCTCGACACCGTCGAGGGCAAAGGCCGAAGCATCGACGCAGAACACTTCACTGGCGCCGAACGCTGCGGCTTGCACGCCCCAGCCGCCGATGTAGCTGAACAGGTCCAGGACGCGCTTGCCCTTGGCGTACGGGGCCAGGCGTGCGCGGTTCATGCGGTGGTCGTAGAACCAGCCGGTTTTCTGGCCTTCCATGACCGGCGCTTCGAACTTCACGCCGTTCTCTTCCAGGGCGACCCACTCCGGCACCAGGCCGAACACGGTCTCGACGTAGCGGTTCAGGCCTTCGGCGTCACGGGCCGCGGAGTCGTTCTTGAACAGGATGCCGCTGGGCTTGAGCACCTGGGTCAGGGCGGCGATCACGTCGTCCTTGTGGGCTTCCATGGTGGCAGAGGCGATCTGCACCACCAGGATGTCGCCGAAACGGTCGACCACCAGGCCTGGCAACAGGTCGGAATCACCGTAGACCAGGCGATAGAACGGCTTGTCGAACAGCCGCTCGCGCAGGGACAACGCCACGTTGAGGCGGTGCACCAGCAGGGATTTGTCCAGCGGCAGCTTCACGTCGCGGGACAGCAGCCGGGCGCAGATCAGGTTGTTGGGGCTCATCGCAACGATGCCCAGCGGCTTGCCGCCGGCGGCTTCGAGGATGGCCTGGTCACCGGCCTTGAAGCCGTGCAGCGGGGTGGCGGCTACATCGATTTCGTTGCTGTAGACCCACAGGTGGCCGGCGCGCAGGCGACGGTCGGCGTTGGCTTTGAGGCGCAGGCTAGGCAGGGACATGACGTCGCTCCGGAAAAAAGAGCGGGAGTATACCGTGTTGCAACCGTGGCGGGGCTGGTGGTGGACATGTGGTGAGGAAGCGGGCTCCCTCACCACGGTATCGGGCAGGTTTCAGGCGGACAACGCGCTGATCAACTCGCGGTTGAACGCCGGAATGTCATCGGGCTGACGGCTGCTGATCAACGTGCCGTCCTTGACCACTTCCTTATCGACCCAGTTCGCGCCGGCGTTGACCAGGTCATCCTTGAGGGTCTTGTAGCTGGTCATGGTCTTGCCCTTGACCAGCCCGCTCGACACCAGCAACCAGCCGCCATGGCAAATCACCGCAATGGGCTTGCCCGCCGCCTCGAAGCCCTTGACCAGTTTCTGGGCATCGGTGTCGATGCGGATGGTGTCGGAGTTCTGCACGCCACCGGGCAGCACCACGGCGTCGTACTGTTCGACATTGGCCGCCTTGAAGGTCAGGTCGATCCGAAAGTCGTCGGCCGGCTGGTCATGGTTCCAGCCTTTGACCTGGCCTTCGCGGGCCGAAACGATGTCAACTTTGACGCCGGCCTGTTCCAGCGCCTGTTGGGGGCCGGTCAGTTCGGCCTGTTCAAAACCGTCGGTCACGAGGATGGCGACACGTTTGTTGTTCAGGGAGCCAGGCATGAAAAATCTCCTCAAGCTGAGTGGCTGGGTTGCCGACTCAAGCCTTATGCAGGCTTGGCTGTCGGCCCTGTAAGGTCCGAAGCCAATGCCTGAAGGAAAGTTCCGCCGATCTACCCGGCGGTGTATCGGATCCATCTTTAAGGGTTAGAATCCCCGCCTGACACCGGAGTGTGTACTCATGTCCAAAGAACTTTCCGCCGAACAAATCCAACAGTCCTTGCAAGGCATCAGCGTGCCGCCCCAGCCGCAGATCATGGTGGATCTGCAGATGGAGCAGTACATGCCCGATCCGGACCTGGAGACCATCGCCAAGCTGATCTCCCACGATCCGGGTCTTTCCGGGGCCTTGCTCAAGATCGTCAACTCGCCGTATTACGGCCTGCGCAACAAGATCACCTCGATCCAGCGAGCGGTGAATCTGCTGGGCAGCCGTTCGATCATCAACCTGATCAATGCGCAGTCGATCAAGGGCGAGCTGCACGACGACGCCATCGTGACCCTGAACCGCTTCTGGGATACCGCCCAGGATGTGGCGATGACTTGCCTGACCCTGGCCAAGCGCGTCGGCCTGGAGAACGGTGACGAAGCCTATGCGCTGGGGTTGTTCCACGATTGCGGGGTGCCGTTGATGCTCAAGCAGTTCCCCAGCTACATGGGCGTGCTGGAAGAGGCCTACGCCAATGCCAGCGCCGAGTGCCGGGTAGTGGACACCGAGAATCGTGAGTTCAACACCAACCATGCGGTGGTCGGTTACTACACTTCCAAATCCTGGCGCCTGCCGGATCACGTCAGCCAGGCCATCGCCAACCACCACAATGCCCTGGCGATTTTCAGCGACGAGTCTTCACGCAATAACAGCCAGTTGAAGAATCTGCTGGCGATCCTGAAGATGTCCGAGAACATCTGTGCGTCCCACCGGGTGCTCGGCAATCAGGCCGAAGACCACGAGTGGGATTGCGTCGGGAGCCTTGTGCTCGATTACATCGGGTTGTCGGAATACGACTTCCAGACCCAGAAACAGGAAATTCGCGACCTCGCCACTCGTTGAGTGCGGGGCTTCGCCTGATTCGAGAGCCTCATGCCAGAACTGCCGGAAGTCGAAACCACCCGTCGCGGCATCGCGCCCCATCTTGAAGGCCAGCGGGTCAGCCGCGTGGTGGTCCGCGACCGCCGCCTGCGCTGGCCGATCCCGGAAGATCTCGACGTGCGCCTTTCGGGCCAGCGCATCGTGCAGGTGGAGCGGCGGGCCAAGTACCTGTTGATCAATGCCGAGGTCGGCACGTTGATCAGCCACCTGGGCATGTCCGGCAACCTGCGCTTGGTGGAAGTCGGCATGCCGGCCGCCAAGCACGAGCACGTCGACATCGAGCTGGAATCCGGCCTGGCCTTGCGCTACACCGACCCTCGCCGCTTTGGCGCGATGCTCTGGAGCCTCGACCCGTTCAATCACGAGTTGTTGATTCGCCTTGGTCCCGAGCCGTTGACCGACCTGTTCGATGGCGAACGATTGTTCCAGCTCTCGCGGGGGCGGTCCATGGCGGTCAAGCCGTTCATCATGGACAACGCGGTGGTGGTGGGGGTGGGCAATATCTACGCGACCGAGGCCCTGTTCGCCGCCGGCATCGACCCGCGCCGGGCCGCCGGAGGCATTTCCCGGGCGCGTTACCTGAAGCTGGCGATCGAGATCAAGCGCATCCTCGCCCATGCCATCGAGCGCGGTGGCACCACGCTGCGGGACTTTATCGGCGGGGATGGCCAACCCGGCTATTTCCAGCAGGAACTGTTCGTCTACGGCCGGGGCGGGGAGCTGTGCAAAGTCTGCGGCACGGGGCTGCGGGAAATCCGCCTGGGCCAGCGCGCCAGCGTCTGGTGTCCACGCTGTCAGAGCTGATTTGTCCTACGGTCTATAGTCAGTAGTATTGATTTAGCCGAAGGATCGCCCGATGAAACTGCTTCGACCTGTCGTTCTAGCGCTGCTGCTGAGTGTCGGTTTGCCTGCCCTGGCAAGCGAAGGCAGCGGCGATCCGCGCTACACCATCCAGAACCCGCCGGCCTTCGCCATGCTCGGCGACCTGCTGATTGCTCGTCCGCTGCTGCTCGCCGCCACGGTGATTGGCGCCGGGGCATTCGTGGTGTCGTTGCCCTTTACCGCGCTGGGCGGCGGGGTCGGCGATGCGGGGAAGGCGTTGGTGGTGGACCCGGCCAGGGCCACGTTCGTGCGATGCCTGGGGTGTGTGGGGGAGGGGTTTGAGCGGCAGGAGTGAGGCCGGCAACTGAGTCTTGGTGCTGCTGATGGCCCCTTCGCGAGCAAGCCCGCTCCCACAAGGGATTTGCTTAAGATACACATGCTGTGGACATAGCCGATCTCTGTGGGAGCGGGCTTGCTCGCGAAGAGGCCCGCACAAACGCTACAGAGGCTTCTGGCTCAAGCTTTGCCAGTAATCTTGCGATATTTCGCCATCAACTGTTCTTCAGTTTCCGGATGAGCCTCGTCCAGGGGGATGCAATCCACCGGGCAGACCTGTTGGCACTGGGGTTCGTCGTAATGGCCGACACACTGGGTGCACAAGTTCGGGTCGATGACGTAGATCTCTTCGCCTTGGGAAATGGCCTCGTTCGGGCATTCGGGTTCGCAGACGTCGCAATTGATGCAGTCGTCGGTGATGATCAGGGACATGCGGGCTCCTGCCGGGGCGTTGGGCCCGGGCATATGAAAAACGTATGGGCGCAATTGTGCCGCATTGGCGAGCGCAGTGCACGCGGGCGCGATGGACTGCGCTGTGCCGGGCTGCGAAGCGGGTCGCAGCCCGCGGGTTATTTCTTGAAGCGCAGGGTTAGCGCATCGGCCACGGCCGGGTGGACGAACTTGGTGATATCACCGCCCAACGCCGCGATTTCCCGGACCAGGGTCGAGGAAATGAAGGAATAACGCTCCGACGGCGTCAGGAACAGGCTCTCGACGTCCGGTGCCAGTTGGCGGTTCATGTTGGCCAGTTGGAACTCGTACTCGAAGTCCGAGACCGCCCGCAGGCCGCGCAGGAACACATTGGCGTTCTTTTCCTTGGCAAAGTGCGCCAAAAGCGTCGAGAAGCCGACCACTTCCACGTTGGGCAGGTGCTTGGTGACCTCGCGGGCCAGTTCCACACGTTGTTCCAGCGGGAACAGCGGGTTTTTCTTCGGGCTGGCGGCGACGGCAATGATCACGTGGTCGAACAGGCGCGCGGCGCGTTCGACCAGATCGCCATGGCCCTTGGTAATAGGGTCGAAGGTACCTGGGTACAACACTCGGTTCATCGCGTCGTCCTGGCGGGAGTCCGTTGGGGAGTCGGATGGTATCGCAGCCTTCTCGGTCGGCCAAGTCGGCTGTTGCGTAAGAAAGCACTATAGACGGTGCGAATAATCCGGATATTCAGATGTTCGGTAAGCCCGTGGCGAGGGAGCTTGCTCCCGTTTGAGCGCGAAGCGCTCACAAAATGGGTCTGCTGCGCAGCCCAGCGGGAGCAAGCTCCCTCGCCACGGGTTCGTTGTTTTTTTCAATAAATGGTTCATGGGTTTTTCAGGCGTTCGGCCAGGGCCGTCGCTAATTGCGCGGTCAGCCCGTACACCGATAATTGCGGGTTGGCGCCGATGCTGGTGGGGAACAGCGAGCCGTCATGGATCGACAGGTTGCCCAGTTGGTGATGGCGGCCAAGGCTGTCGGTGACAGCGGTTTTCGGGTCTTCCCCCATGGCGCAACCGCCCATCACGTGGGCGCTGCCCAGGCGTGTGCGGTACAACGCCAGGTCGAGTCCGTCGATCAGTGTGCGGGCTTCGGCCAGGGTCTTAACGTAGCGGGCATCGCTGTGCAAGGGCATGACCGCCTTGGCGCCGCCGGCAAACTGGATTTCGGCCATGCTGTGGAAGGCCCGGCGCAAGCCATCCCAGGCATACGGTGTAACGGGATAATCGAGCACGGGGGTGCCGTCGCTGCGCAATTCGACGCTGCCGCCGGGGCTGTCCGGATGAAAGCCGTCGCGCAACAGTGCCAACATGGCGTGGGTATGGGGCAGTCGGGACATATGCAACGCGTTCTCGGGACCGAACCCGCCCAATAGCGTCGCGGCCAGGGCCGGGTGCAAGGGCGGGACTTCAAGCTTGTAGGACATTTTGCCGGTGGTGCCGTCCTGCCATTGGAAATGATCCGAATAAATCGATTGCGGCGCGCCGTAGAACGGGTTGATGACCTCGTCGAATTGCCCGGCGGACATGTTCACCAGATGCAGGAAGGTGCGTTTGCCCAGGCGTCGATGTGGATCCGGCGCATCGGAGCGCAGCAGCAGGCCTGGGCTGTTGATGCCGCCGCCCGCCAACACATAATGCCGCGCCTTGACGGTGATGCGCCGCCCTGTCGGCGCCACGCAACGCTCGTCCATGGCTTGGCACTCGAGGCCGATGACGGCATCGTTTTTGATCGTCAGACGCTCGGCCCGCGCCAGGTAAAGCAGCGCGCCGCCCTTGTCCAGCGTGGCCGGGATGGTGGTGACCAGCATCGACTGCTTGGCGTTGGTCGGGCAGCCCATGCCGCAATAGCCCAGGTTCCAGCAGCCGCGTACGTTGCGCGGGATGACGTGCCAGGCGTAGCCCAATTGTTCACAACCTTTGCGGATCACGTCGTTGTTGGCATTGGGCGGAATCAGCCACGGCGCCACGCCCAGGCGTTGTTCCATCTGCGTAAACCAGGGCGCCATTTCAGCGCGGCCGTGGCCTTTTACGTTGTGCTCGGCAGCCCAGTGGTCGAGGGTCTGGTCGGGCGTGCGGAAGCTGGAGGTCCAATTGATCAGCGTCGTGCCACCGACGGCCCGGCCCTGGAGAATGGTGATGGCGCCGTCCTTGCTCATGCGCCCGAGGCCTTCCTGATACAGGCTGCTGTAGGCCTGGTCTTCGAGCAGCGTGAAGTCATGACTGGTCTTGAGCGGACCTTCCTCGATCAGCAACACGCGGTAGCCGGCGGCGCTGAGGATTTCGGCCGTGGTGCCGCCGCCAGCACCGCTGCCGACGATGGCCACGTCCGCTTCCAGGGTCAGGTCCTGGGTCAGTTGCGCACCGTTGTAGGTGGTCCAGCCACGGGCCAGGCCTTCGCGGAAGGGATCGGGTACGGGCATGTGCAGGGTTCTCTTATTATTATGGATGGACGATGAAGAACCCTGTGGGAGTGGGCTTGCTCCCACAGGAGTTGGGCCTGGCTTTCAAATCTTGGGCGGTCCTGGATACCCGCAGTGCGCCCAGGCTTCGGATTGGGTGTACCAGGCCATCATCACCAGTTGCAGCAACGAGCTATGGCCTTGACGCAGCAGATCCAGCGAACTGTTTTCCCACCGCCCGAGGAACTGGTGGATGTCATCGGCACTGGCGTTTTCCCACGAGCCCCAGACCCCGGTCAGCGGCCCGCGGGTAATCCCCAGCGTGAGCACGTCGAACAGTTGGCGCGTGAGTTTGAGCATGGTGGGGGACAGGTGGGCCAGGCTGCTGTCCAGGCTTCGCAGGGTCGCGTCCGTGGCGGTGCTAATCTGTCCGGCGGCCACTGCGCCGTCCAGCATCACGGGGATGACGCTGCGTAAAAATGGCAGGTCGCTGTCGCGCAGGGCCGCCAGGCCGTTGCTCGGTTGGCTGGGCGAACAACCGCTCAAGTTGGCGCCCAGGCCGACGGTGGCCAGGAAGGCGCTGGCGCCGAGGCTGAACTTCAGCAGGCCGCGCCGTGACAGCGCGGGTGTATCGGTGAGGCTTGGGTTCATTATTGTTATTACCCGGGAAGAGGCGCGTCAGCGGACAAACAGCTTCTGGATCAGTTTCTGCAAAGGCTTGCCGTAGGGCGGATAAATCAGCTTCGCGGCGTTGAATCGCTGTTTGGTCAGCACGCCCTTGGCCTTGCTGAAGGTCAGGAAACCCTCATGTCCGTGGTAATGCCCCATTCCCGAGGGCCCGATGCCGCCGAACGGCAAGTCGTCCTGGGCGACGTGCAGCAGCGTGTCGTTCAGGCAGACACCGCCGGAATGGGTTTCATGGAGTACACGGTTCTGTTCGGCCTTGTTGTAGCCAAAGTAGTAGAGCGCCAGCGGGCGGGGGCGCTGATTGATGTAGGCGAACGCCTGATCCAGATTGTCATAGGGCACGATGGGCAGCAGCGGGCCGAAGATCTCGTCCTGCATGACGGTCATCTCGTCGCTGACGTTGAGCAGCAGGCTGTGGGCCATGCGGCGGTCCTGGCCCTGGTCGAACAGTTCGATCAGCAGCGCGCCCTTGCTGGTGGCGTCGCTGATGTAGCCGTTGAGTCGCGCCAGCTGTCGTTCGTTGATGATTGCTGTGTAGTCCGGGTTGTTCGCCAGGGTCGGATAAAACCCGCGTACCGCCTCGCGATAGGCCTCAACGAACTCGCCGACGCGATTCTGCGGTACCAACACGTAGTCCGGGGCGACACAGGTTTGCCCGGCATTCAGGGTTTTGCCGAAGGCAATGCGTTCGGCGGCATCCTTGATGGGGATATCGACCGACACGATGGCTGGCGATTTCCCACCCAGCTCCAGAGTGACCGGGGTCAGGTTTTCGGCAGCGGCCCGCATGACATGCTTGCCGATGCTGGTGGCGCCGGTGAACAACAGGTGATCGAAGGGCAGCTTGGAAAACGCCATGCCGATTTCCGCCTCGCCAAGCACCACGCAGACCAGGTCCTGGGGGAAGACCCGGGCCAGCAATTGCTTGAGCAGCAAGCCGGTCGCCGGTGTCGATTCGCTGAGCTTGAGCATCACCCGGTTGCCCGCAGCCAATGCCCCTACCAGCGGCCCGATGGCCAGGAACAGTGGGTAGTTCCATGGCACGATGATGCCGACCACGCCCAACGGCTGATAGATCACTTTGGCCGATGCCGGTTGAAAGGCCATGCCCACCTTGCGCCGGGAGGGTTTCATCCAACCCTGGAGATGTCGGCTGGCGTAATGGATACCGTGCAGGCTCGGCATCAGCTCGGCCAGCAGTGTTTCGTCGGCGCTGCGGTGGCTGAAATCCTGGCTGATGGCGTCGATCACGGCTTGTCGTTCGTTGCTCAATACCTCGCGCAGTGCCTTGAGCCATTGTCGGCGCTGTTCGGCCGGTGGCATTGGATGGGCGGCGTAGGCCTGGCGCTGGGCATCGAAGAGCGACCGCAGCTCGTCCAGTTGTTGTTGAGACTCGTGCAGGTAGGCAACGTCGGCAGGCATCGTCGGGCACCGGATATTATTAGAGTGGGTGTTTTCTAGAGCTTATACTCTAGAAAGTCAATGGCATCCGTAACGGCGATGGGTTTTTCCTGTGACCGATAGGTCGTAAGATGCCGATCAATGCCTTCGTCGAATTAAAGCCCAAACCATGGCCCCACGAATGAAAACCAGCGAGCGCATCGTGCAAAACAGCCTCGAGCTGTTCAACCAGCAAGGCGAGCGCAGCGTCAGCACCAACCACATTGCCGCCCACATGGACATGTCCCCAGGCAACCTCTATTACCACTTCCCCAACAAGCAGGCGATCATCGCCGTGCTGTTCAGTGAATACGAGAACCTGGTGGACAGCTTCCTGCGCCCGCCCCAGGGCCGTGCGGCCACGGTGGAGGACAAGCGCTTCTATTTGCAGGAGCTGCTGGCGGCCATGTGGCGCTACCGTTTTCTGCACCGGGACCTGGAACATCTGCTTGACAGCGATCCGGACCTGGCGGCGCGCTATCGACGGTTTTCCCAGCGCAGCCTGATCCACGGCACCGCTATTTATGAAGGTTTCGTTGCCGCCGGCATCCTGAAGATGGACCGGGTGCAGATCGAGTCCCTGACCCTCAATGCCTGGATCATCCTCACGTCCTGGGTGCGGTTCCTGTGCACCACGCGGGAAAACTTCAGCCACCTGAGCGAGCAGGCCATCAAGCGTGGCGTGTACCAGGTACTGGTGTTGGAGGCCGGTTTCGTGACCGATCAGGCCCGCGAAGAGGTGGATGCGCTGTTCAAAGAGTATTACGTCCCCCTGGCCCAGACCCTGGAGGAAGGGCAGTAGGACCGACCCCCGACTTAGCCACAGGAGTTCACCATGCCCATTGCGCAACTCATCAGCCCTCAAGCCCTCGAAGAGCGGCGATCACAGCCGGGGCTGGTCATCCTCGATTGCCGTTTTGCCCTGGAAGACCCGGATTATGGCCAGCGCAGTTATGCCGAAGGCCACATCGCCGGTGCGTCGTTCGCAGACCTTGAACGCGACCTGAGCGGGGCGGTGACCAAAGGCGTGACCGGGCGTCATCCGCTGCCGGAGCCGGGGGCCTTGATCGAGCGCCTCAAGGCCTGGGGAATCGATAACGACAGTGATGTCGTGCTGTACGACGACGGTCCCGGCGCCTATGCCGCGCGGGCCTGGTGGTTGCTGGCCTGGCTGGGCAAGCGCGATGGCGTGCACATCCTCGACGGTGGGCTCAAAGCCTGGCATGCCGCCGGCTTGCCCTTGAGCCTGGATCCGCCGCAGAACAGTCGCGGGAACTTCAGCGGGGCACCGGATGAGAGCTTGGTGCTCAGCGCCCAAGCGCTGCAACAACGCCTCGGCCAACCGGACATGACCCTGCTGGATGCCCGGGCGTTGCCGCGTTTCAAAGGTGAAGTCGAGCCCATCGACCCGATAGCCGGGCATATCCCGGGCGCCCAGTGCGCGGCGTTTACCGATAACCTGGGCGCCGATGGGCGCTTCCTGCCGGCCGACCAGCTCAAGCAGCGCTTCGCCGAAAAACTGGGCGAGCGCTCGCCCACCGACCTGGTGGCCTATTGCGGCTCCGGCGTGACGGCGTGTCATAACCTGTTTGCCTTGTGCCTGGCCGGGTATCCCTTGGGGCGGTTGTACGCGGGCTCGTGGAGCGAGTGGATCAATGATCCCCAGCGGGGCGTGGCGAAGGGCGAGTGATGTGATTGGCCAGGGCGCTTTTGTGTGGCGAGGGAGCTTGCTCCCGCTGGGCTGCGAAGCGGCCCCCCTCAGGTGAGTGCTGCGCACTCAAGCGGGAGCAAGCTCCCTCGCCACAGAAAACCAAGCCACGGTTCAGCCCCGACCCAGATGGGCCAGCCATGTCGGAATCCGCCGCTCCAGGTAATACCCCGGGCGCCGCAGGGTTCCGTCGACAAACCCCACATGCCCGCCCCGGGCGTGCAGTTCAATCCGGGTCGAGGCGGATAATTCGTCCGGTTCTGGCAGGCTGTGAGGGAACACAAAAGGATCGTCGGCGGCCTGGATGACCAGGGTCGGCGTGCAGATGCCCGCCATGAAATAACGGCTGGAGGCACGGCGGTAGTAATCCGCGGCATCGGAGAACCCGTGCAGTGGCGCCGTCACCCGGCCGTCAAAGTCCCAGAAGGTGCGCATGTTTTCCAACGGGCCAAGCGCTGCCAGGGTCGCCAAGCCTTCGTGGCGTCCGTCGTGCTGGAACTGACGTTGCTTGTTGCGTACATAGGCCACGAGCTGGCGCATGAAATGCGCCTGGTAGAACCTGGAGAATCCTTGGCCGATGCGATCGGCACACTGGTCGAGGCGAAACGGCACCGAGACCGCCACCGCCCCTTGCAACTGGCTGTCGCGGCCGGTTTCCCCCAGATGCTTGAGCAGCACATTGCCGCCCAGTGAATAACCCACCGCAAACAGCGGTGCCAGGGGGCGGCGGGCGCGCAAATGGGTGATGGCGGCGGCGAGGTCTTCGCTGACGCCCGAGTGATAGCTGCGGGGCAGCAGGTTCGGCTCACCCGAGCAGCCACGCCAGTTCAAGGCCGCACTGGCCCAACCCTGGCGACCGAGAGCCTGTTGCAGTCCGGCCACGTAAGGTGAGTTGGAAGAGCCGGTCAGCCCGTGAAGCACCAGCACCAGTGGTGCCTCGGCGCTGTGGGGGCCGTGCCAGTCAAGGTCGAGGAAATCACCGTCTTCCAGCCACAGGCGCTCGCGTTGGCGCTCGATGTGTGTGGTCTTGCGCCATAGCGGACCCCACAAAGTCTGCAGGTGTGGGTTGCCAAGGCCCGGGGCGGGGACGAAACGCTCAGATGCGGCGGACATCATTATTGTTCTCGATGCACTGGTCAGCCGTTCAGTCAATGTCCTTTGCCAAACGCTGCCACAACGCGTAATACACCCGTCCGGATTTCTGCTCGCGATGCAAGCGCCAATTGCCCGGCAAGCCCAAGGTGGACGGGGCGGTCTCGCTTTCAGTGTAGACCCAGGCATCCTCGGCCAACCACTGACGTTCCTCGAGCAAGGTGCAGACCGTCGGCAACAGGTTTTGGTTGAAAGGTGGGTCGAGGAACACCAGGTCGAAAGGCGTTGCCGGTTGGCTGTCCAGGTAGCGCAGGGCGTCGGCGGTCTGCACCTGGCCGACGGTGCAGCGCAGGGTGCCCAAATGTTCTTTCAGGCTGGAGACAGCCAGGTTGCTGGCGTCCAGCGCCTGGCCCATGGCGGCGCCACGGGACAGGGCCTCGAGAAACAGCGCGCCGCTGCCGGCGAACGGGTCGAGCACCCGGGCACCCGCCACGTAGGGTGCGAGCCAGTTGAACAGGGTTTCGCGCACGCGGTCCGGCGTGGGGCGCAGGCCCGGGGCGTCCGGGAAGCTCAAGCGCCGGCTGCGCCATTCGCCGCCGATGATACGCAACTGGTTCACACCGTTATGCACGGGTTTCTTGCTGGAATTCGATGGGCGGGCCATTAGTGCTCCGGAACTCCGAGCGGCTGCTCGGCAGGTTTGTCAGTGGGGGGCGGCAGCGGCTTTTGCGGCACGCTCGGGCCGGCGGTGACGATGACCATTTTGTCGGTGCTCAGGTGCTTGTTCAGCGCGGCCTTGACCTGATCGACCGTCAGTTCCTGGGACTGACGCATGAAGTCCTCCAGGTAGCTCAGCGGCAAGTCATAGAAGCCCATGGCGCCAAGCTGGCCGACGATATCGGAGTTGCTGGCAGTGGACAGCGGGAAACTGCCGGCCAGCTCGCGCTTGGCGTCATCCAGCTCCTTCTGGGTCGGGCCATTGGCGAGGTAATCGGCGAAAACCTCTTGCACCAGCTTCAGCGTGCCTTCACTCATCTCGGCGCGGGTCTGCAGGTTGATCATGAACGGGCCCCGGGCCTGCATCGGCGTAAAGCCGGAATACACGCCGTAGGTCAGGCCACGTTTTTCCCGCACCTCGGTCATCAGTCGGGTACCGAAACCACCGCCGCCAAGAATCTGGTTACCCAGGGAGACGGCGGCAAAGTCCGGGTCGTCCCGGTCGATGCCCAGTTGCGCGAGCATCAGGTTGGTCTGCTTGGATGGGAACTCGATGTGCTGGACGCTTGCTTTCGGCTCCACCGGCGCCGGGGTTTTCGCCAGGGCCGGGCCCTTGGGCAACGCAGCGGACACCTGGCTGGCGACCGCTTCGGCCTCGGCGCGGGACAAATCCCCCACCAGTGCGATCACCGCGTTGCCGGCGGTGTAGGCCTTGGCGTGGAATGCCCGGGCCTGGGCCAGGGTGATCGCTGGGATGCTTTGCGCGGTGCCGTCGCTGGAATGGGCGTAGGGGTGATCGCCATATAGGCGCTTCATCAGCTCCAGGCCCGCCAGTTTGCCGGGGTTCTGTTTCTGGTACTCGAAACCGGCGAGCATCTGGTTCTTGATGCGGGCGAAGGAGTCGGCAGGAAAGGTCGGTTTGCCGACGACTTCGGCGAACAGCTTCAACGCCGGCTCACGCTTGTCGGCTGCGCTGAGGCTGCGCAGGGACGCCACGGCCATGTCGCGGTAGGCGCCGTTGCCGAAGTCTGCACCGAGGCTTTCGAAACCTTGGGCAATGGCGCTGACGTCCTTGCCGGCCACGCCTTCGTTGAGCATGGCGTTGGTCAGCAGCGCGAGGCCAGGGGCGTCTCCGTCCTGGCTACTGCCGGCGGCGAAGGTCAGGCGCAGGTCGAACATTGGCAATTCGCGGGCTTCGACGAACAGCACCTTGGCGCCGTCGGCGGTTTTCCAGGTTTGCACGTCGAGCTGGCGGTGGCTGGGGGCTTTACCGTCCAGTTCCGCCAACGATTGCAGCTTGTTGCCGGACTTGGCGTTATCCAATGCCTGGCTGGCGGTGACGTCGGTGGTCGGCGACAGATAGAACGCCAGGGAGCCGGCCAGGACGATGAGCGCCAGGCCGATCAATACCGGGCGCCGTGATTTGCGCTCACTCATGAGCTTTCTCCTCGGGCAGGACATGCGCAACGCTCAGGCGCGAGCGGGTGAAATACAGCTGGGCTGCCTTCTGGATATCTTGCGGAGTCACGCTTTGTAGTTCAGCGAGTTCGGTGTCCATCAGCTTCCAGGACAAACCGACGGTCTCCAGCTGGCCGATGGCGGTGGCCTGGCTGGTGATCGAGTCGCGCTCATACACCAGGCCAGCGATGACCTGGGCGCGCACGCGTTCCAGCTCTTCGGCAGTCGGGGCGGTGGTCTTCAGTTGATCGAGCAAGCGCCAAAGCCCTGCCTCGGCCTGGGCCATGGTTTTGTTTTTCTGGGTATTGGGCGCCGCCGACAAGGTGAACAGCGAATCCCCACGGGTGTAGGCGTCGTAGTTCGACGAGCCGCCGGACACCAGTTCTTCGCCGCGCTCCAACTGGGTCGGGATCCGACCGCTGTAACCGCCGTCCAGCAAGGCGGAGATCAGTCGCAGGGCATTGACCGAACGCTTGTCGGTCGCCGTGGCGATGCTCGGGACATTGAAGGCCAGCATCACGCTGGGCAGTTGGGTCTGCACATGCAGGGTGATCTGGCGCTCGCCGGGTTCGGCCAGCTCCAGGGGGATTTTCGCGACGGGCACCGCGCGCCGTGCAATCGGGCCGAAATAGCGCTGGGCCAGGGCCTTGACCTCATCCGGCGTCACATCGCCGACCACCACCAGGGTCGCATTGTTCGGGGCGTACCAGGATTCGTACCAGTGGCGCAGCTCGCCGACGGTCATCCGGTCCAGGTCGGCCATCCAGCCGATGGTCGGCGTGTGATAACCGCTGGCCGGGTAAGCCATGGCCTTGAAGCGCTCGTAGGCCTTGGACATGGGCTTGTCGTCGGTGCGCATGCGGCGTTCTTCCTTGATCACTTCGATCTCGCGGCTGAACTCCTCCGGCGGCAGGCGCAGGCTGGCCATGCGGTCTGCTTCCAGTTCGAAGGCCACGCCCAGGCGGTCGCGGGCCAGCACCTGGTAATAGGCGGTGAAGTCATCGCTGGTGAAGGCGTTCTCTTCGGCACCGAGGTCGCGCAGGATCAGTGACGCTTCGCCGGGCCCGACTTTTTCGCTGCCCTTGAACATCATGTGCTCAAGGGCGTGGGACAAACCGGTCTGGCCTGGCGTTTCGTAGCTGGAGCCAACCTTGTACCAGACCTGGGAGACCACCACCGGCGCACGATGGTCTTCGCGCACGACGACTTTCAGGCCGTTGTCGAGGGTAAATTCGTGGGTGGGTTGTGGATCGGCAGCCAAGGCTGAAAAGGGCAGACAAACTGTGCTGAGCAGCAGGCCTGCGGCGCGGCGGGCAAGAGCATTCATTCGTGTTTAAACCTGTTGGGTTGCCTGCTTCGCCTTAGCCTCAGCAGGCGAGGAGGTGCTAGGATACTGATCCGTTTTACTGGCGGCCACGCCTATCGGGCCTTTTATCGGCCCGGGGTTGTCTGGGTTCCCCGGAGAAATGTCGGGTTTACTCGTTGATCCCGGCGTTTTCGCCGATGATGCCGTACCAGTCCTTCGAAAAAATCGACTTTGGGGCGTCCTGGGGACGCTTCGACAAAATGTTGCGCGTGAACAAGCTGGATCAAACGCAGTCTGTTCAGCATTGAATATTTATCACCGAGGCGCCCTTGTGGCGCGTCGCTACCGTGAGATAGCCGTCCTCCATGTTTGGTTCCAACGACGACAAGAAGACCCCAGCTGCGGCTGGCGAGAAAAAAGGCCTGTTCGGATGGCTGCGCAAGAAGCCGCAGGAAACCGTCGTCGAACAGCCACAACCGCTGCCTGAATCCGCCGCCGAGGCAGTGGCCGAAGAAACCGCGCCCATCGTCCTGCCGATTGCCGAGCCGGTGCTGCAGCCGATCGAGCCTGAGCCCGTTGTCGAGCCGGTGGCCGAGCAGCCGCTGACCCCGCCCGCCGAGCAAACCCCCTGGCTGACCTTGCCGGTGGCGGAAGAACCGGTCGCGCTGGTCGAGGAAACGGCGCCGCATGTCACCCCGCCGATTCCAGCGCCGACGCAGGTTGTCGAGGCGCCAGTCATCGACGCTGTCGTTGAGCCGCCGGTCGCCGTCGTTGCGCCCGTGGTTGCGCAAGCCGCACCTGAGTCGGCACCTGCGCTGTTGGAAACCATCGCCCCCGTCGAGCCCGTCCGTAGCACCGAGGAAAACAAGGTCGGTTTCTTCGCCCGCCTCAAGCAGGGCTTGTCCAAGACCAGCGCCAGCATCGGCGAAGGCATGGCCAGCCTGTTCCTGGGCAAGAAAGTCATTGATGACGAATTACTGGAAGACATCGAGACCCGCCTGCTGACCGCCGACGTCGGTGTCGAGGCCACCTCGGTGATTATCCAGAGCCTGACCCAGAAGGTCGCGCGCAAGCAGCTGACCGACGCCGATGCACTGTACAAATCCCTGCAGGGCGAGCTGACCAGCCTGCTCAAGCCGGTGGAAAAACCGCTGGTGATCGCCTCGCAGAACAAGCCGTTCGTGATCCTGGTCGTCGGTGTCAACGGTGCTGGCAAGACCACTACCATCGGCAAGCTGGCGAAGAAGCTGCAGCTCGAAGGCAAGAAAGTCATGCTGGCCGCCGGCGACACCTTCCGCGCCGCCGCCGTCGAACAGCTGCAAGTGTGGGGCGAACGTAACAAGATCCCGGTCATCGCCCAGCACACCGGCGCGGACTCCGCTTCGGTGATCTTCGACGCCGTGCAGGCCGCCAAGGCCCGTGGCATCGATGTGTTGATTGCTGACACGGCCGGTCGCCTGCACACCAAAGACAACCTGATGGAAGAATTGAAGAAGGTGCGCCGGGTGATCGGCAAGCTCGACGCCGACGCACCCCACGAAGTGCTGCTGGTGCTGGACGCCGGTACCGGCCAGAACGCCATCAACCAGGCCAAGCAATTCAACCAGACCGTCGAACTGACCGGGCTGGCCCTGACCAAACTCGACGGCACCGCCAAGGGCGGGGTGATTTTCGCCCTGGCCAAGCAATTCGGCCTGCCCTTTCGCTACATCGGCGTGGGTGAAGGCATTGACGATTTGCGCACCTTTGAAGCCGAGCCCTTTGTCCAGGCACTGTTTGCCGAGCGGGAGCACTCATGATTCGTTTCGAACAGGTCGGTAAACGCTATCCGAACGGTCACGTCGGCTTGCATGAGCTGAGCTTTCGGGTCCGTCGGGGCGAGTTTCTGTTTGTCACCGGCCATTCTGGTGCCGGTAAAAGCACCCTGCTACGCCTGCTGCTGGCGATGGAGCGGCCCTCCACCGGCAAACTGCTGCTGGCCGGCCAGGACCTGAGCACCATCAGCAATGCCCAGATCCCCTACCTGCGACGACAGATCGGCGTGGTGTTCCAGAATCACCAGTTGCTGTTCGATCGCACGGTGTTCAACAACGTCGCGTTGCCGTTGCAGATCCTGGGCCTGTCCAAGGCCGAGATCATCAAGCGCGTGGACTCGGCCCTGGAGCGTGTGGCCCTGTCGGACAAGACCGACTTGTACCCGGGCGACTTGTCCACGGGTCAGCAACAGCGCGTCGGCATCGCCCGTGCCATCGTCCATCGCCCGGCCTTGCTGCTGGCGGACGAACCCACCGGTAACCTCGACCCGCGCCTGGCGGCGGAGATCATGGGCGTGTTCGAAGACATCAACCGCCTGGGCACCAGCGTGCTGATTGCCAGTCACGACCTGGCGCTGATCGCGCGCATGCGTCACCGCATGCTCACGTTGCAACGCGGTCGATTGATCGGTGACGGGGAGGCTGGCGTATGAGTGCGACTCGCAGCCCGAAAGTGGCCGAACGCGTGGCCCCGAAGGCCTCCGATCCGCAGCCGCAAAAGAAAAAACGCGACGATGATGACGGGCCGGACTTCGCCACGCTGCTGCGTGCCTGGATCGAAAGCCATCGCGCCAGCCTGCTGGACAGCCTGCGGCGCCTGGGCAAGCAACCCATAGGCAGCTTCTTTACCTGCATGGTGATGGCGGTTGCCCTGAGTCTGCCCATGGGGCTGTCATTATTGCTAAACAATGTCGAGCGCCTGGGCGGTTCCTGGCAGCGCGCGGCGCAGATTTCCCTGTACCTGCAGATGGACGCGAGCCCCGGTGAAGGCCAGGCGCTGCGCGAGCAGATCAAGGCCATGCCGGGCGTAGCCGATGCCGAATACATCGGGCGCGAAGAGGCGCTTGAGGAGTTCCAGCAGCAGTCCGGCCTGGGCGAAGCCCTCAAGGAGCTGCCGGAGAATCCGCTACCGGGCGTGGTGCTGGTGACGCCGAATGAGGTCGACAAGCCGACCCTTGAAGCATTAAGACAAAGACTTTCCGAGTTGCCGAAGGTACAACAGGCGCAACTTGATCTAGTCTGGGTCGAGCGTCTTGCGGCGATCCTCAAGCTCGGCGACCGGTTTGTCTTCGGTCTGACGGTGCTGCTGGTTTCTGCATTACTTTTGGTGATAGGCAATACCATTCGTCTTCATATTGAAAACCGCCGCACCGAGATAGAAGTGATTAAACTCGTCGGCGGTACGGACAGTTATGTACGCAGGCCCTTCCTTTATATGGGGGCGCTGTATGGCTTCGGTGCCGGGATTCTATCCTGGGGCGTATTGGCGTTTGGCCTGGACTGGCTGAACGATGCGGTTGTGGGGCTGGCCGGTTTGTACGGCAGTGATTTTGCGCTGGCCGGAGTGCCAGTCGCCGACGGTCTATCGCTCTTGCTTGGCGCGGTGCTGTTGGGTTATATCGGTGCATGGATTGCGGTCGCACGCCACTTGCGTGAGCTTGCGCCAAAATAGAGTTTTTTTGCGCGTATTGACCTTTCGGTTTTTGTGGGAACTTGTCCTACGGTTCCCGGTCAATTTTCGCAGTGCTGAACTGCACGAGTTATGTGAGTCGGAGGTTTTTTCGTATGACCACTTCTTTGCAACCTGCTTATGCTCTGGTCCCGGGTGCGAACCTGGAGGCCTATGTGCACACGGTGAACAGCATCCCCTTGCTGACCCCCGAGCAGGAGCGTGAACTGGCCGAGAGTCTCTATTATGAGCAGGATCTTGAGGCGGCTCGGCAGATGGTGCTCGCCCACCTGCGTTTTGTCGTACATATCGCCCGCAGCTATTCCGGCTACGGGCTGGCCCAGGCCGACCTGATCCAGGAAGGCAACGTCGGCCTGATGAAGGCGGTCAAGCGCTTCAACCCGGAAATGGGCGTGCGCCTGGTGTCGTTTGCCGTGCACTGGATCAAGGCGGAAATCCACGAGTTCATCCTGCGCAACTGGCGCATCGTGAAAGTCGCGACCACCAAGGCCCAGCGCAAGCTGTTCTTCAACCTGCGCAGCCAGAAGAAGCGCCTGGCCTGGCTGAACAACGAAGAAGTCCACCGCGTGGCTGAAAGCCTGGGCGTAGAGCCGCGGGAAGTGCGCGAGATGGAAAGCCGCCTGACCGGCCATGACATGGCTTTCGACCCGGCCGCCGAAGCGGACGACGACAGCGCTTTCCAATCGCCGGCCAACTACCTGGAAGACCACCGGTACGACCCGGCACGTCAACTGGAAGATGCCGACTGGAGCGACAACTCCAACACCAACCTGCACGAAGCCCTGGAAGTGCTGGACGAGCGCAGCCGCGACATCCTCTACCAGCGCTGGCTGGCCGAGGAAAAAGCCACGCTGCACGACCTGGCGCAGAAGTACAACGTGTCGGCCGAGCGGATTCGTCAGCTTGAGAAGAGCGCGATGAACAAGCTCAAGGTGTCGATTGCGGCTTGACCTGCGGCAATGGCCTTAAAAAACGCCCCGATCAGCGATGATCGGGGCGTTTTTGTTCGGGCTTGATAGTTTGAATTCACTGCCAATTCTGTTGGAGCGAGCCTTTGTGGCGAGGGAGCTTGCTCCCGCTGGGCTGCGTAGCAGCCCCAAGCATTTGCCTGACACACCGAGTCGTCGGGGCTACTGCGCCCAAGGTGCTCGCCGCGAATCATTGAGCCCCAGCAAATAACTGTCGCCCCCCAACTGGCTCATCTGCTGGCGAATCCAGCTCGCCCTGCGCAGCACGTAAGGGCTCGGCCGGCTGGCGCTCCATTTCCGCGGGTTAGGCAAGACCGCCGCCAACAGGCTGGCCTGCTGCCGGGACAGCGCGTCGGCGCTGACGCGAAAATGATGCCGTGCTGCGGCTTCGGCCCCGAACACACCGTCATCCCACTCGACGCTGTTGAGGTACACCTCAAGGATCCGCTGCTTGGGCCAGAACACCTCGATCAGTGCGGTGAACCAAGCCTCGAGACCCTTGCGCAGCCAGCTGCGGCCCGACCACAGGAACAGGTTCTTGGACACTTGCTGGCTGAGGGTGCTGGCGCCGCGAATCGAACCGCCACGGCCGTTGTGGGCGAACGCCGCCTGGATCGCGCCGATGTCGAAGCCCCAATGCTCGGGGAATTTCTGGTCTTCGCCAGCAATCACTGCCACTTTCAGGCTATCGGAGATCTGGTCCCAAGGCTGCCAGGTGCGCTGGAGGTCGATCGGTTCGCCGCCGAACCAGGATTCAACCTTGCGCTCGATCATCAGCGCCGTGAACGGTGGCGGCACTACGCGAAACAACAGCACCAGCACAACACTGCCGACGGCGAACCAGAGCAGGGCTTTAACGAATCGTCGAAACAGTAAACGCAGCATAGAGATGGCTTGGCCGAACCCGTCGAGCGGGCCATTATACAGACCCTGCCCACCGAGTCTGATTGGAGTTCTCATGTTGCGTAGCTTTCTGATGCTGGCTGCTTTTTTCGGCTTCACGGGCGTGGCACTGGGAGCATTTGCCGCCCACGGCCTGAAAAACCGCCTGAGCGCCGAGTACCTGGCGATTTTCCACACCGGGGTCACCTATCAACTGGTGCATACCCTGGCGTTGCTGGGCGTTGCGCTGCTGGCCACGCACATCCCCGGGCGCATCGTCACTTGGGCTGGGGTCTCTTTTGTGGTGGGCATCCTGTTGTTCTCCGGCAGCCTGTACCTGTTGACGCTTACGGGCATCAGCAAGCTGGGCATCATCACACCGTTCGGCGGCGTGGCGTTCCTGATCGGTTGGCTGTGCCTGGGTCTTGCCGCCTGGCGCCTCGGTTAACGGTGCCGACAATTTGCACGCTTTCAGCCATTGAGCAGGGCTTTCATGAAAGAAGGCGCAAGGAGGCGATTGCCATGGCCGCTGAGGTGATCACCGTCGCGAAAAATCGGTTTGTCGTCGCGATAGGCCGAACAAGTCGGGCCTGGACACAGCAGCGGCAGCGGATCCCAGATGCGTAGCATCGAATATTGACGGGCCAAGCGGTCGAGCAGCGCCATTTGAGCTGCCCGTAGCTGATCAAGTCGATCTCGCGTGATGGTGAACCCGGGGGTGCAGATCGGGTTCATCCGGTTGAACCAGTCCGAGCAGCGATAGGGCGGGGCTTTGAACAGCGGCATGGGCGCATTGATCAGCACCCGCACCTCGGCAGCCATCAAGCGCCTCAGGACCGTTTCAGCAGAAATCCGAGCCTCCACCATCTTCCCGGGCGTGAGCTCAGCAAGCACGTCATTGAACACGGTTTCCTCGCCCCGTGCCCATTCGCGCCCTGCCAGCTCCGGCATGCGTAAAGAGGCGAGAAAGACGATATCACCCGGTTTGGCCCGCGCCTCGATGTCGCGCAAGGCCTTTTCCCGGGCTGGGGCGCAGGCACCCTGTGGGTCGGGTGCGATAAGACTGGCCACCGGGCAGCCGCCGCGCTCGTATTCCACGACCCTGATGCCGAGTTGTCGTGAGGCGAGGCTCAGCATTGTGCGATAGGCCGCTGCGTGCGAATCACCGAAAACAAACAACTGGCGACCCTGCAATGGCGAGTCATTGATGGATTCGCTGGCCGGCCGTTGCGGTAGCCGCCTGGAGAACCAGGTGTAGGCATCGCGGGTCTGGCTCAGTGACACGGCTTCGGGGTTTTCGCTGACCCAGCGCGCACCTGACCATGACAGGGCGAGCGCGCAAAGCCCTGAGGTAATGGTGATCCAGGCGCGGCGTTGGAACATCGAATCGCCGGTGCGCAGCGGGGTCTCGACCCAGTGATAGGAGGCAGCAGCCAATGCCATGACGATCACCGGGTAGGCCAATTGCACGACCAGCAGCTCCAGGCCGGTGGTCCAGCGCAGGAGCACCAGAACCGGCCAATGCCAGAGATACAGGGAGTAGGACAGCCGGCCGATGTAGGTCGCGGGCGACGATTGCAGCAATCGCAACAGCCGCGATGAGGGCGCGGTTTCCTGCGCCACGGCTGCAATGATCAACAGCGTGCCCGAAACCGTGATGAGCGCCCAGGGGAAGGGGAACTGTCTTTCATCGGCGAGAAACAATCCGCTGGTCACCAATGCGAGTCCGCCGAGCAAGGCGACCTGGGATACGAAAGGCGATGTTGGAGCGAGGCGTCCTGTTGCGATCATCTGGAAGAGGATCGCTCCTGCGGCCAACTCCCAGAATCGACTGGGCAGCAGATAGAAGGCTTCAAGAGGGTGGTCCCGTGTCTCAAAGGCGCTATAGGCCAGTGATACCAGCGCCAGCAGAGGCAGCAAGGTCCAGACCAGTTTGCTGCGCTCCCGGTAGCGCAACCAGAGGAAATGGATGAGGGGAAAAACCAGGTAGAACTGCTCTTCTACCGCCAGGGTCCATGTGTGGGTGTAGGGGTTAAGCTGAGTGGAAGGTGAGAAGTAGGTGTCGGTGTTCCACGCCAGCACGAAGTTGCTCAGGCCGAAGAAGGCGGCCAGCCCGGTGCGGTCATTCTGGGCGCTGAGCCAGGCTTGCGGCACGAACATCGCCGAGAGCATCCCGCACACCAGCAGCATTGATAGCAAGGCCGGCACGATACGCAGGAATCGTCGGCGATAGAAATCCGCCAGATAGGCCACGAAGCTCAGGTTGGCGCGAGCGGACAGCGACTGGCTGATGACGTAGCCCGAGATGACGAAGAAGATATCGACGCCGGTAAATCCACCGGGCAAAGCCTTCAGAAAGTCGGCGTGGAAAATGATCACGCTCAGGACTGCAAGTGCGCGCAAGCCGTCGATGGCGGGAATATGCTGAGTGCTGGCCACAGGCGCCTCTCGTGGTTCTTCCTTTTGTGAGATTCATTTGGAGGCAAAGAATATAGGTGGGGTATGGCGCGGCTTGAACCGTGAAGTTGTTTCAGGGTTAGTCCCCGTTTACGACACGGGTGGTTGAGGTGCGTCCTGAAAGCCGAGCCTTGCCGCCGGGCGGCTGGGCTGACCGGGCGGTCCATTTCATGACGAATGGCTTGGGTCCCCCAGACTGATCGGGCTAGAATGCCAGCCCCTAAAAATGATGGCGGCATCCGGCATGCGCATTCAGTTGAACGGCGAACCCCTTGATCTGCCCGACGGTGAAACCGTTGCGGCCCTGCTGACCCGTCTGGAACTCACCGGGCGTCGGGTGGCGGTGGAACTCAATCTGGATATCGTCCCGCGCAGCCAGCACGCCGAAACCACCTTGAACGACGGCGACAGCGTCGAAGTGGTCCACGCCATCGGCGGCGGCTAGTCGCCTCGGTTTCGCAGCCTTTCGCAAGAACCTCACCCCAACAGAGGATTTCCCATGAGCATCGTTCGTAGCGACAAGCCCTTCGTCCTGGCCGGTCGTACCTACCAGTCGCGCTTGCTGGTAGGCACCGGCAAATACCGCGACATGGAAGAAACCCGCCTGGCCATCGAAGCCTCGGGCGCCGAAATCGTGACCGTCGCCGTGCGCCGGACCAACATCGGCCAGAATCCGGGCGAACCGAACCTGCTGGATATCCTGCCGCCGGATCGCTACACGATCCTGCCGAACACCGCCGGCTGCTTCGATGCCATCGAGGCCGTGCGCACCTGCCGCCTGGCCCGTGAACTGCTCGACGGCCACAACCTGGTGAAGCTGGAAGTGCTGGCGGACCAGAAAACCCTGTTCCCCAACGTGATCGAAACCCTCAAGGCCGCCGAAACCCTGGTCAAGGAAGGTTTCGACGTGATGGTCTACACCAGCGATGACCCGATCATCGCCCGCCAGTTGGCGGAAATCGGCTGCATCGCGGTCATGCCGCTGGCCGGCCTGATCGGCACGGGCCTGGGGATCTGCAACCCGTACAACCTGCAGATCATCCTGGAAGAAGCCAAGATCCCGGTGCTGGTGGATGCCGGTGTCGGTACCGCCTCCGACGCCACGATCGCCATGGAGCTGGGTTGCGAAGCGGTGTTGATGAATTCCGCCATCGCCCACGCCCAGCAGCCGATCCTGATGGCCGAAGCGATGAAACACGCGATTGTCGCCGGTCGCCTGGCGTACCTGGCTGGCCGCATGCCGAAAAAACTTTACGCCAGCGCCTCCTCGCCGCTGGATGGTCTGATCAAGTAAGAGCCATTGATGACTGAATCGAACGACACGCCGGTCCTGCCGGAAGAAGGCGAAGAGCGCCAGCACCGCCGCATCAAGAGTTTCGTGATGCGCGCCGGGCGCATGACTGAAGGCCAGCAGCGCGGCCTGGAGCAGGGTGCGCCGCTGTTTGTCCTGCCGCTTGCCGATGCGCCGGTGGATTTTGACCAGGTGTTCGGCCGCTCGGCCCCGCGCTCGCTGGAAATCGGCTTCGGCATGGGGCATTCGTTGCTGGAAATGGCCGCCGCTTCGCCGGAGCAGGATTTCATCGGTGTGGAAGTCCACCGTCCCGGTGTCGGTGCGCTGCTCAACGGCGTGCTGACCCAAGGGCTGACCAACCTGCGGGTCTACGATTGCGACGCCATCGAAGTGCTCAACCGCTGCGTGGCCGACAACAGCCTCGACCGACTGATGCTGTTCTTTCCGGACCCTTGGCATAAAAGCCGCCACCACAAGCGCCGTATCGTCCAGGCGTCGTTCGCTGAGCTGGTGCGCAGCAAGTTGAAGGTCGGTGGTGTGCTGCACATGGCCACGGACTGGGAACCCTACGCCGAATACATGCTGGAAGTGATGAACGTCGCGCCGGGCTATCGCAACCTGGCCGAAGACGGCAAGTGCGTCCCGCGCCCGGCTGAACGGCCGATCACCAAGTTCGAGCGCCGTGGCGAGCGGCTGGGGCATGGGGTTTGGGATTTGAAGTTCGAGAAGTTGGCGTAAAACCCGAAGATCCTGTTGAAATGGGATCTCCTGTGGGAGCGAGCTTGCTCGCGATGGCGGCATAGCAGTCAACATTGATGTTGGATGTTATGGCCCCATCGCGAGCAAGCTCGCTCCCACAGTTGTTTTGTGGTGTCTGAGGGATCAGCGCCGATCCGCCACCACGCCAATCAACACCAGCACCACCAACAACACCGGCGCCAGGCTGTAGTTGTTGAACTGGCTCAAGCCCCGGACGACCCACGGCGTGGCATAGATCAGTGCCGCGCCGCTGCCGATCATGCACAGCAGGGCGATCAACGGTACGCGCAAGGCGCCGGCGATGCTGCCCAGGCGTTGCTCGACCCAGCCCTTGATGTCGGCACCAAACAACACCAGCAGGCAGCCTACCAAGGCCAGGGAGATTTCCGACAGGTTGCTGCGGCTCCAGCGGGACACGGTGGCGAGCAGGTCGAGTACCAGATCCATTCGATTTCCTTGTTTGGGTAATTAGCTCAAAAATGTCTGCAGCAAGTCGTTGAGAAACAGCTGTCCGCGCTCGGTGGCCGCCAGACGTGTCGGTTCGACCTGCAACAGCCCGCTTTGTTCGGCCTCGCGCCGGCCTTCGGCCAGGCTTTGCAGGGGCAGGCCGGTGCGCTGCGGAAATAGTTGCGCGTCAACGCCTTCGGTCAGGCGCAGGGCGTTCATCAGGAACTCGAACGGCAGCTCTTCGTTGGTCAGGGTTTTCTCCCCTGCCAGGAAGCGCTTGGCCGGGTTGAGATAGTCCTTGGGCAGGCGGGTCTTCCAGGTGCGTACGATGCGCCCGTCCGGATGGCTGAGCTTGCCGTGGGCACCGGCACCGATGCCGATGAAGTCGCCGAAACTCCAATAATTGAGGTTATGCCGCGCCGCCCGACCGGGTTGGGCGTAGGCCGAGACTTCGTATTGGGCGTAGCCGTGCTCGGCCAGCAGGGCTTGCCCGGCTTCCTGGATGTCCCACAGCGTGTCGTCTTCGGGCAAGGTCGGCGGCTGGTTCCAGAACACCGTGTTCGGCTCCAGCGTCAGTTGGTACCAGGACAGGTGGGTCGGCTTCAAGGCGATGGCTTGGCGCAGGTCGCCCAGGGCGTCGTCGAGGGACTGGTCGGGCAGGCCATGCATCAGGTCCAGGTTGAAGTTATCGAACCCGGCCCGACGGGCCATGCCGGCGGCGCGCACCGCCTCGTCACCGTTGTGGATCCGTCCCAGGGCCTCGAGCTTGGCCTGCTGGAAGCTCTGGATGCCGATGGACAGGCGATTGATGCCCAAGGCCCGGTAAGCGACGAATTTTTCTTGCTCGAAGGTGCCGGGGTTGGCTTCCAGGGTGATTTCAATGTCCTGGGCGAAGGGTATCCGCGCCTCGACACCCTTGAGCAACCGCCCCAGGGCTTGGGCGCTGAACAGGCTCGGGGTGCCGCCACCAAAAAAGATCGAGCTCAACGGGCGACCATGGGCCGCATGCAGATCCTGGTCGAGGTCGGCCAGCAAGGCGTCGACATATTCCTCTTCCGGCAACTGCGGGCTGGCGGTGTGGGAGTTGAAGTCACAATACGGGCATTTGCGCACGCACCACGGGATGTGGACGTACAACGCCAGGGGCGGCAGCACTGGCAGTGGCACCCGAGGTGTTTGTGCACCGCCGTGAATCAGCGGTGCGGGAGAATCAATGGTCATTGCAGGCCCAGGCGTTGACGCAGCAGGGCCATGGCGCGGGCGCGGTGGCTCAGCTGGTTTTTTTCCACCGGGCCCAGTTCGGCGCTGGAGCAGTTGCGCTCCGGCACCCAGAACAACGGGTCATAGCCAAAACCGTGCTCGCCGCTGGCTTCGGTGAGAATGCGCCCGTGCCACAGGCCTTCGCAGAGGATCGGCAGCGGATCATCGGCATGGCGGACCAGGGCCAGCACACACACGAACTGCGCGCCGCGCTCGGCTTCGGGCACGTCCTTGAGGGCGTCGAGCAGCTTGGCGTTGTTCGCCGCGTCACCTTTGCCGTCAGCGTAACGGGCCGAGTAAATGCCTGGCGCGCCGCCCAGGAAGTCCACGGCCAGCCCGGAATCGTCGGCCAGCGCTGGCAGGCCCGAGATGCGTGCGGCATTGCGGGCCTTGAGGATGGCGTTCTCGACGAACGACAGGCCGGTCTCTTCCGGCTCCACCTGGCTGAACTCGCCAATCGAGCGCAACTGCACCGCCCCGCCGAGCATGGCCTGCAGTTCCTTGAGTTTGCCGGCGTTGTGGCTGGCCAGTACGAGTTGGGTGAAATTGATCATTGGCCCGGGAACAGTTCCTGGTTGAAGTTGATGGTGTTGATCTTGTCGCCGGTTTTCACCTTGATCTCGAAGGTGCGGGTTTCCTGTTGGTCCACTGGATACTGGGCGATGTAATATATCGCGCCTCGTTCGGTGATCTGGCGGAAGGAGAGGGGGACTGTCTTGCTGGTCAGGTCCTTCACCGTGCCGCTGACGTCGGCGATCAATGGCTTGCCGCTTTTGATCACCGAGACATTGATCACGCCTTGGTTCTTGCTGCGAATCAGCTCGGCAGCCTTGGCGATATCCGGCGTCAGGAAGGTGGAGTTGAAGGTGTTGTAGTGCACGGTGATATCACCGAACACTTCCTTGCGCTCGCCCTTGATAGCGTCGGCGGCCATGGCGCCAACGCTCAGGCAAGCGGTGATGAGAAACAACGCTAGACGGTTCATGTCGTGCTCCTGGTGAGGCCGGGGCTCACACCGCGACCTGATAATCGGTAAGGCCTGGGCTGCTGACCCGATAGATGCCTATCTCACCTAACAGATTAGGCCATAGCTTGCTGGCCCACCCGTGGCGGTGCTGCTGGTCCACGGCCAGGCGATCGATGACCTTGGCTTCACGCTCGCGGCACAGCGCTTCGAAATCCTCGAAGGTGCAAAAGTGAATGTTCGGTGTGTTGTACCAGGTGTAGGGCAGGAACTCCGAGACCGGCATGCGGCCCTTGCTCGCCAGGTACCAGCGGCAACGCCAGTGGCCGAAGTTGGGGAAGGTGATGATGCACTGGCGTCCGACCCGCAGCATTTCGTCGAGGATCTTGTCCGGGTAGTGCACCGCTTGCAGGGCTTGGGTCATGACCACGATGTCGAAGCTATTGCTGGCAAAGTTGCCCAGGCCCTTGTCCAGGTCCTGCTCGATCACGTTGATGCCCTTGGCGACGCACTCGGCAATGTTGTCCGGGTCGTTTTCCAGGCCGTAGCCGCTGACTTGCTTGTTGTCCCGCAGCCAGGTCAGCAGTTCGCCGTTGCCGCAGCCCAGGTCGAGCACGCGGCTGCCGGCGGGGATCCATTCCTGGATGATTTCCAGATCGGCTCTCATGGCGTCCTCACAGCGTTATACGGTTCATGTAGTTGCCGAACGCCTGCAGGTAGCGCGGGATCGGGATCAAAAAGGCGTCGTGACCCTGGGGCGCGTCGATTTCCAGGTAGCAGACGTCCTTGCGCGCGGCCATCAGCGCGTCCACCAGCTCCCGCGAGCGCGCCGGGGAGAAGCGCCAGTCGGTGGTGAACGACATCACGCAGAACTTGGCGGTGGCATTGGCGAAGGTTTTCGCCAGGTTATCGTCGAAGTTCGCTGCCGGATCGAAGTAATCCAGTGCCTTGGTCATCAACAGGTAGGTGTTAGCGTCGAAACGCCCGGAGAACTCTTCACCCTGATAACGCAGGTAGCTCTCGACCTGGAACTCGACGCTGTGGAAGTCGTAGTTGAGCTTTTCGCTCTTGAGGCCACGGCCGAATTTCTCGCCCATGGAGTCGTCGGACAGGTAGGTGATGTGCCCGACCATCCGCGCCAGCATCAGCCCGCGCTTGGGGATCACGCCGTGTTCCTGGAACGAGCCGCCGTGGAATTCGGGGTCGGTGAGGATCGCCTGGCGCGCCACTTCGTTGAAGGCGATGTTCTGCGCCGACAGCTTGGGCGCCGAGGCGATTGCCAGGCAGTGGCGCACGCGGTCCGGGTAGGTGATGGTCCACTGCAAAGCTTGCATGCCCCCCAGGCTGCCGCCGATCACGGCGGCCCACTGGCCGATTCCGAGGCGGTCGGCCAGGCGTGCCTGGCTGTGGACCCAGTCTTCCACGGTCAGCACCGGGAAGTCGGCACCGAAAGGTTTGCCGGTGTCCGGGTTGAGGCTGCTGGGGCCGGTGGAGCCGTTGCAGCCGCCCAGGTTGTTAAGGCTGACCACGAAGAACTTGCTGGTATCGATGGGCTTGCCCGGGCCGATGCAGCTGTCCCACCAGCCGGGCTTGCGGTCGTCGACGCTGTGGTAGCCGGCGGCGTGGTGATGCCCCGACAAGGCGTGGCAAATCAGCACGGCATTGCTCGCCGTGGCATTGAGGGTGCCGTAGGTTTCGTAGATCAGGTCATAGGCTGGCAACGAACGGCCGCAGGCCAGGGCCAGTGGCTCGCTGAAATGCGCCATTTGCGGCGTCACCAGACCAACGGAATCGGGGGGAAAGGCAGCTGGCATCGACCCTGCTCGCGTTGAAATGAGGCGTAAGTCTAAAGACCGCTGTGGCAGGCGGCAAGCAACGGGCGGCGCTGATTGTTCCTTGAGTGAAAACCCTGTGCCGGATGAGTTTCCTTGTGGCGAGGGAGCTTGCTCCCGCTGGGGCGCGAAGCGGCCCTATCAGGCCGATGTCCCGTACCATAGGTAATAGCGCGTTGCCTGGTTGGGGGCTGCTTCGCAGCCCAGCGGGAGCAAGCTCCCTCGCCACAGGGTTGGTCATTCATCAGGTGGGCCGGACGAGGCCCGGCAACTCCGGCAGCTTCTTCGGCGAATGAATCCGCACCCGCTTCTGCCGGTTCAACTCGCCACTGATCAGGCTGACCTGGCTCTTGGACACGCCAAACGCCTTGGCCAGGAACGCCATCAGGTACGCGTTGGCCTTGCCCTCGACCGGCGGGGCGGTGAGGCGGATCTTCAGGCGGTCACCGTGCAGCCCGGCGAAATCATCGCTGCGGGCTGCCGGTTGCAGGTGACACTCCAGGATCAGGTCGTCGCCATCCCAGCGAAAGTAGCTCACTGGGGTCAGATCAGCAGGCGCAGGATTTCCGGCATCATGGTGATCGCCGCCAGGTTGTTGATCACCAGCATGTCGATCAGCTTGAGCACCATGAACGCCAGGATCGGCGAGATATCCAGGCCGCCAAGGTTCGGCACGATACGACGGAACGGCGCCAGGGCCGGTTCGCAGATCTGGTTGACCAGTTCGGCACCTGGGTTATGGCTGCCCGGCGCGACCCACGACAGGATCACGCTGATGATCATGGCGAAGAAGAAAATCTTCAGGAACAGCGCGGTCACGCCAATGAGCGACCAGATCAGCAGTTGCAACGGGTTGCCGGTGGTGCCGTAGGTCAGCAGCAGGGTCAGGGCCATCAGCGCCAGTTGCACCAGGATCGCCAGTACCAGCGAGGACATGTCCAGGCCGAACACGCTTGGGATGATCCGGCGCAGTGGCTTGAGCAGCGGCTGGGTGGCCTTGACGATGAACTGGCAGAGCGGGTTGTAGAAGTTCGCGCGCACCAGTTGCAGCACGAAACGCAGCAGCACGATCAGCAGGTACAGGCTGCCGAGGGTTTGCAGCACGTAGACCGCTGCAGTGTTCAATCCAATCATGAATAACTCCTTATTGGCCCAGTTGTTCGGCCATTTCGGCCGAGCGGTGCGCGGCGGCGCCGAGTGCTTTTTCCACCAGGGCTTCGAAGCCCCCGGCCTGGAACGATTTGATGGCCGCTTCGGTGGTGCCGGCCGGCGAGGTCACGCGGCGGCGCAGCTCGGCCGCGTCGACGTCGCTGGAGACAGCCATGTGTGCGGCGCCTAGTGCGGTCTGCAAGGTCAGTTGGGCAGCGGTTTCCCGGGGCAGGCCGAGTTTCTCACCGGCGGCGGTCATGGCTTCGATCAGCAGGAAAAAGTACGCCGGGCCCGAGCCGGAGACGGCGGTGACGGCGTCCAATTGCTGTTCGGTGTCCAGCCACAGTGCCAGGCCGACAGCCGACAGCAGTTCCTCGGCCTGCTGGCGTTGTGCGGCGGACACTTGGGAAGTAGCGAACAGGCCGCTGACGCCCTGGCGCAGCAGTGCCGGGGTGTTGGGCATGCAGCGTACGATCGGCTGCTCGCCGAGCCAGTTGTTCATGCTGGCGCACGTGATGCCGGCGGCAATCGACACCACCAGTTGATGAGGCTTGAGGCTTGGGCGCAGGGCCGCGCAGACGGTTTTCATCGCTTGCGGCTTGACCGCCAGCACGATGACGTCCGCGCCGTCGATGGCCTGGGCGTTGTCGGCGAAGGTTTGGATGCCGTGTTCGCGGCTCACCCGGTTGCGGGTCTCTTCACCCGGATCGCTGGCGCGGATCAGGGAAGCGTCCAGGCCCTTGGCCCGCAGGCCGCCGATCAGGCTGGCGGCCATATTGCCGGCGCCGATGAAGGCAATACGCGTGTTGCTCATGACAGGTCCTTATAAAGAGATGAGTCGGCCATGTTTCAGGATTGACCGTAGTCGCGGGCGCCGAACAGGGCCGTTCCGATGCGCACCCAGGTGGCGCCTTGGGCAATCGCTGACTCAAGGTCGTGGCTCATGCCCATGGAAAGGGTGTCCAGCGGTAGCGCCAGGCTGGCTTGCAAGCGTTGGACCGCGGCGAAGGCAGCATCCTGGGCGGCGCGGTCTTCGGTGGGTTCGGGAATCGCCATCAATCCGCGCAGTTTCAGGCGGGGCAGGGCGCTGATAGCGCTGGCCAGGGCGGGCAGGTCCGCTGGGGTGCAGCCGGATTTGCTGGCTTCACCGCTGACATTGACCTGAATGCAGATGTTCAGCGGTGGCAAGTCGGCCGGACGCTGCTCGGACAGACGCTGTGCAATTTTCAAGCGATCCACGGAATGCACCCAGTCGAAATGTTCGGCGATAGCGCGCGTCTTGTTCGATTGAATGGGGCCGATGAAGTGCCAGATCAAGGGCAGGTCGGTCAGTTCGAGCTGTTTGCCCAAGGCTTCTTGCAGGTAGTTCTCGCCGAAGTCCCGCAGGCCGGCGGCATAGGCTTCGCGCAGGGCCTGGACGGGTTTGGTCTTGCTCACGGCCAGCAGTTTGACACTGTGTTCGGCACGCTGGGCGGCCTGCTCCGCAGCGCGGATGCGCGAACTAACCTGAGCGATGTTGTCTGCTATCGTGGACATAAAGAAGCGCCAGCGGTGAGGTTCGCGGCATTCTACTGGAATTGAGGAGCGCTATGGATATCACTGAGTTACTGGCGTTCAGCGCCAAGCAGGGCGCGTCGGACCTGCACCTGTCCGCCGGGCTGCCACCGATGATCCGCGTTGATGGCGATGTCAGGCGCATCAACCTGCCGGCATTGGACCACAAGCAGGTTCATGAACTGATCTACGACATCATGAACGACCGGCAACGAGTAGATTACGAAAAGTTTCTGGAGACCGATTTTTCCTTCGACGTGCCGGGCGTGGCGCGGTTCCGGGTCAACGCCTTCAACCAGAATCGCGGTGCGGGGGCGGTGTTTCGGACCATTCCGTCGAAAGTCCTGACCATGGAAGACCTGGGGATGGGCGAGGTATTTCGCAAAGTGACCGAGGCGCCTCGCGGACTGGTGTTGGTGACCGGGCCGACCGGTTCAGGCAAGTCCACCACATTGGCGGCCATGATCGATTACTTGAACAGCCACAAGCACCATCACATCCTCACCATCGAAGACCCTATCGAATTCGTTCACGAACCGCGCAAATGCCTGATCAACCAGCGTGAGGTGCACCGCGACACCCAGGGTTTCTCCACGGCCCTGCGTTCGGCCCTGCGGGAGGACCCGGACGTGATCCTGGTGGGGGAGATGCGCGACCTGGAGACTATTCGCCTGGCGCTGACAGCCGCGGAAACCGGGCACCTGGTGTTTGGCACCCTGCACACCACATCGGCGGCCAAGACCATTGACCGGGTGGTGGACGTGTTCCCCGGCGACGAGAAGTCCATGGTTCGTTCGATGCTGTCGGAATCACTGCAGGCGGTGATTTCCCAGACGCTGGTCAAGAAGATCGGCGGCGGCCGGATCGCGGCGCATGAAATCATGCTGGGCACCTCGGCCATTCGGAACCTGATCCGTGAAGACAAGGTGGCGCAGATGTACTCGGCCATCCAGACGGGGGGTTCGCTGGGAATGCAGACTCTGGATATGTGCCTGAAGGAACTGGTGAACAAAGGCTTGATCAGCCGCGAACATGCGCGGGAGCGGGCGCGTACGCCGGATAATTTCTGAGGCGGGGAAACGGTCAGTAAGGCCTGATACGGTCCCTGTGGCGAGGGAGCTTGCTCCCGCTGGGCCGCGAAGCGGACCCAAAATAATTGGGTCCACAGAGATCATGGGTCTGTTTTGGGGCGGCTGCGCCACCCAGCGGGAGCAAGCTCCCTCGCCACAGGGGGGGCCGGTGAGCGCTTCAGATCAGCGCTGAACCACGCGCATCGCACCCGGCTCTTTCGGCAGCACGCGCTTGGCCACCACGTAATGGGTGTTCCAGTACGGTTTGTTCAAGGTGTCGATGCTCACCGACTTGCCACGGCGCGGGGCGTGGATGAAGCGGTCGTTGCCCAGGTAGATGGCCACGTGGTTGACCCGGCGGCTCTTGAGCTTGAAGAAGATCAGGTCACCGGGCTTGAGGTCCTTGCGCTCGACTTTCTCGCCATGACCGGCGGCCATGGCGTTGGAGGTGCGCGGCAGGTCGAAGGTGGCGTCGTTGAAGGCGTATTTCACCAGTCCGCTGCAATCGAAACCTTTACTTGGGCTACTGCCGCCCCAACGATAAGGTGTGCCCAGTACATTCACGGCGCGACTCAACACATTGCTGCTCGCTTTGGTCGCCATCGGCGGGACCAGCTTGCTGTTGGTCGTGCTCACGCGCTGGGCGCTTGGCTTGTCCTTGCTCAAGGAGGCAGAGACATGGGATTTCGGGGTATAGCCGTTGACGTTGGGAAGACGTTGCTCACGATTGGTGGCGTGGGCGGCCAGTGGCAATAATAGGCAAATGGTTAGCCATGTCTTGAAAAATGGACGCATTAGGCAAGGCTCTTAAAGGTTGGCGCGCAACTTTATAACAGCTTTTTTTGCCATTCCGAGGCCGTTTGTCGATTCGAAACGCAGCGAAAAACCCGGCGAAATGCGACAAATTGACCTGATTGTCCGACAGAACCCCTATATCACGGGGCTTTCGCCGGTTCGAATCGCCCAGGACCGCTTGTCGGCTGGACACGAAAAAGTCACAAAAACTCCGAAAAAATTTATCTATCGAGGCAAAAGAGGCCATTCATGAACAGCTATCAGCAGGACGCAATCCGCGATACCCACAGCAAAGTCATTGGGTATCTGCTGTGGATTTTCGGTTTTACCGGCGCCCACCGTTTCTATTACGGCAAGCCGGTCACGGGCACGATCTGGTTCTTCACCTTCGGCCTGCTGGGCATTGGTTGGCTGATCGACCTGTTCCTGATCCCGGCCATGGATCGCGAAGCGGACCTGCGGTTTACCCCGGGGCCTATCGAGTACAGCGTGGCGTGGATTCTGCTGACGTTTCTCGGGGTGCTGGGCGTACACCGCATGTACCAGGGCAAATGGCTCAGCGGGATCCTTTACTTGCTGACTGGCGGGGTATTTTTCCTGGGGGTGCTATATGACTTCTGGACGCTGAATGATCAGGTGTCGATCCGTAATGCGCAGAAGCGTGGGGCTTTTCAGTAAGACCTGGTCGCCTGCATCGCGAGCAAGCTCGCTCCCACACTGGATTGAGGTGTTCACACATCATGTGTTCACCAAAGATCCACTTGTGGGAGCGAGCTTGCTCGCGATAGGTGCGGCGCGGTATCAGGCCTGGTGAGTAATCCGCCCATCCATCAGGGTGTAACGCACCGCACCCGGCAGGCTATGGCCGATGAACGGGCAGTTGTCACCCTTGGAGCGCCAGGCTTCACCGGCCACGGTGGACGCGGCGGGGTCGAACAGCACCAGGTCCGCCGCGGCGCCCACCGCCAGTTTCCCCGCCGGCAATTGCAGCGCCTGGGCCGGGCCGTCGCTCAGGCGTGCCAGCAGGGTCGGCAGGTCCAGCAAGCCGTCTTCCACCAGCGTCAGGGCTAGCGGTAGCAGCAGTTCGACACTGCTGATGCCCGGCTCGGTGGCGCCGAACGGTGCCAGCTTGGCATCGCGCTCATGGGGTTGGTGGTGGCTGGAGATGGCCGAGATCACCCCGGATTTCACCGCCTCGCGCAGGCCATCGCGGTCGGCGCGGGTGCGCAGTGGCGGCTGGACGTGGTAGACGCTGTTGAAATCGATCAGCGCTTCGTCAGTCAGGATCAACTGGTACAGCGCCACATCGGCGGTCACCGGCAAGCCGCGGGCCTGGGCCTGGGCGATCAGTGCCGCACCGCGAGCACTGGTCAGTTGGCTGAAGTGCGCGCGCACGCCGCTTTGCTCGACCAACAGCAGGTCCCGGGCCAGGGCCACGGTTTCGGCGGTTTCCGGGATGCCCGGCAGGCCGAGGAAACTGGCGGTCGGGCCTTCGTGGGCCAGGCCACCTTCGGCCAGGTCGTGGTCCTGGGAGTTGAAGATCACCGTCAGGCCGAAGGTCGCCGCGTATTCCAGGGCACGGCACAGGGTACGGGTGTTGCGGAAACTGTTCAGGCCGTTGCCGAACGCCACGCACCCGGCGTCGCGCAGGGCGATGAGTTCGGCCAGTTGCTCGCCGTCCAGGCCCTTGCTCAGTGCGCCAATCGGGAAGACCTTGGTGTTGCCGGCCTCGCGGGCACGGTCGAGGATCAGTTCGGCGACGGCCGAGGTGTCCAGCACCGGTTTGGTCTGTGGCGGACAGCACAGGCTGGTCACGCCACCGGCAGCGGCGGCCCGGGTTTCGCTGACGATGCTGCCTTTGCGGCTGTAGCCCGGTTCGCGCAGGGCGACGTTCAGGTCCACCAGGCCAGGGGCGGCCACCAGGCCATGGGCGTCGAGGACCTCGACGGCCACGAAGCCGACCGGAGCGGCGCCCAGGGCGACGATCTTGCAGGCATCGATATGGATATCAGTCACTTGATCCAGGCCACTGGCTGGATCGATCACGCGTGCGCCGAGAATGCTGAGCTTCACTGGGCGTTCTCCTGGTCGAATTGGCGCTGGGCCGTTTGCCCGCTCATGGCCATGGACAGCACGGCCATGCGGATGGCGATGCCGTAGGTCACCTGATTGAGAATCACCGAGTGCGGCCCGTCGGCCACCGCCGACTCGATCTCCACGCCGCGGTTGATCGGCCCTGGGTGCATGACGATAGCGTCCGGCTTGGCCCCGGCCAGGCGGGCGGTGGTCAGGCCGAACAGGCGGTAGAACTCGCCTTCGCTGGGCAACAGGCCGCCGGTCATGCGCTCGCGTTGCAGGCGCAGCATGATCACCACGTCCACATCCTTGAGGCCTTCGGTCATGTCGGTGTAGACCTTCACGCCGTATTGCTCGACGCCGATGGGCAGCAGGGTCTTCGGCGCGATCACGCGGATGTCTGGGCAGCCGAGGGTCTTGAGGGCCAGCATGTTCGAACGGGCCACCCGCGAGTGCAGGATGTCGCCGACGATGGCCACCGACAGGTTCTCGAAGCTGCCCTTGTGCCGACGGATGGTCAGCATGTCCAGCATGCCCTGGGTCGGGTGGGCGTGACGGCCGTCGCCGCCGTTGATGATCGCCACCTGTGGGCAGACGTGCTCGGCAATGAAGTGCGCTGCGCCGGAATCACCGTGGCGCACGACGAACATGTCGGCGGCCATGGCTTCGAGGTTGCGCAGGGTGTCGAGCAGGGTTTCGCCCTTGCTCGCCGAGGACGTGGACACGTTGAGGGTGATCACGTCCGCCGACAGCCGCTGGGCCGCCAGCTCGAAGGTGGTGCGGGTGCGGGTGGAGTTTTCGAAGAACACGTTGCAGACGGTCTTGCCGCGCAGCAACGGGACTTTCTTCACCGCCCGGGCGCCCACTTCGAGGAACGAGTCGGCAGTGTCGAGGATTTCCGTCAGCAGCTCGCGGCGCAGGCCGTCGAGGGACAGGAAGTGCCGCAGCTGGCCCTGATCGTTGAGCTGCAGCGGGCGCTTGGTTTCGAGAGGCGTCATCGCGATGGACTCTTACAAGGGCAGTTAAAGGGCAAGGTCTTGCAGTTCGAGTTGCAGTGGCGACGGCCCGGAGAGCTTGACCCGCTCATGGGCGGCCAGCGTCAGCGTCGCGCCGACCACGTTCGGCCGGATCGGCAGCTCGGCGGCGTCCAGGTCCAGCAGGCACACCAGCGTCACGCTGGCCGGGCGGCCGTAATCGAACAGTTCGTTCATGGCGGCGCGGATGGTCCGGCCACTCATCAGCACGTCGTCGATCAGCACCAGGTGCTGGCCTTCGATCTCGAACGGCAGGGCCGAGGGGCGCACTTGCGGGTGCAGGCCGTTCTGGCTGAAGTCGTCGCGGTAGAAGGACACGTCCAGGGTACCCAGTGGTGATTGGCTGCCCAGTGCTTCGAGCAAGGCCTGGGCGACCCAGACACCACCGGTGCGAATGCCGATGTAGCGCGGGTCACTGATGCCGCGGTGTTCCAGGTGTGCCTTGAGACGAATCGCCATCTGGCTGATCAGTTCGGCAGGATTGGGCAGGCTCATGCTGGCTCCTTCAGGTTCCCGCGCCGGTGGTGAGTGGCGCGGCTTATCGCTAAAAGAAAGCGCCTTGGCGGCGCTTTGTAAAAAATCAGGTTTCGAACAGGGCGGCGTTGGCGTCGAGCCAGCCTTGCAACAGCAGGGCGGCGGCGATGGCGTCCACCGGGTTGTCGCGGTAACTGCCTTTCTGTCCGCCGCGCACCAGGCGCTCGCCCTTGGCCTCGAAGGTGGTCAGGCGTTCGTCATGGGTATAGAAGGGCAGGTTGTAGCGACCGTTGAGCCGGCGGGCGAATTTTTCGGCGCGCAGGCACATGTCGCTGGGCGTACCGTCCATATTCAGCGGCAGGCCGACCACCACGGCGTCGGGTTTCCACTCCTTGATCAGCGCTTCGACCTGGTTCCAGTCCGGAACGCCATTCTGTGCCTTCAAGGTGCACAACTCACGGGCCTGGCCGGTAATGACCTGGCCGACCGCTACGCCGATCTGTTTGGTGCCGTAATCGAAGCCCAGCAGCAAGCGCAGCGCCATCAGGCGTGTCCTGCCTGGCTGGTGAGCAGGCTGAGGTTGACCCCCAGCCGGCTGGCCGCCGCTTCCAGGCGCAGTTCGCTGCTGGTGTTGAACAGGATGTCGGCGTCGAACGGGCAGGTCAGCCAGGCGTTGTCGGCCAGTTCGGCTTCCAGTTGCCCGGGTTCCCAACCGGCATAGCCGAGGGCGATCAGGCTTTTCTCCGGGCCGACGCCGTCGGCGATGGCGAACAGCACGTCCTGGGAGGTGGACAGTGACACCCCGTCCAGGTCCACGGTGGCCTGGTATTTGGGGCCCGACGGGTGGAGCACGAAACCGCGGTCAGTCTGCACCGGGCCGCCGATGAAAATCGGCACGTGCTGGCACAAGAGTGGCGGTTCGACCTCGGGGCGCAACTGCTCCAGGATGTCCGCCAGGTTCAATTCCTGCGGGCGATTGATTACCAGCCCCATGGCCCCATTGGCCGTGTGCTCGACGATGTAGGTCAAGGTGTGGGCAAAATTCGGATCGGCCATGTGCGGCATGGCAATCAGGAAGTGATGCTTGAGGTAGGTGGGGCTGACGTTTTTCATAGGCGCTAGTGTGGCGCTGGGCGGGGCGGCTGACAAGCGGTGTCAGCGACATGGCCGGCAAGCATTGCGCGGGCCGGTAGGCTCCGCCTTGTCGAGCTGACAAGGGCGTGCGCCTCGAAGGAATGTGTTTTATAGACGTTAACCTCGTTGTCGAGGACCGCGCACTTTATTTCTCAGCTCATGCAGCTGATTGAACCTCTTCACCGCTTCATCGTAGGGGACGCGATCTGGAGTTGATAGGTTTTGGGCTATCCACTCAATGTCTTGTGCGCTGACGTCCTTAATCATGGAACTGGTTGTTTCAGGAGAATCTAGGAGATCTTGGAGTTGCAAGGACCATGTTGTTGCAGGTTGGCGTGGCTGGTCTTTTACTAGATGTGACTGTAGACGATAGACTTTGCCTTTTACCCAGTTGTCAGAGCCCTTGTAGTTGCTGTATTTGAGTCTAGTCGCTTCAATCTGCGAAATAATTTCCTCCTGCATTGGCAAAGAAAATTTTTTAAGTTGGTCCCCATATGCCCGATGGGTTAAAAAAAATTTATTCGCGGCTAAATTCTGAAGAGATATTCCTCGGTGGGCACTCTCCAAGGCGCCGGGTATACCTTCGTTAATAAGCTTCTGTAGTTGTTCATCTGTGGATGTTTTATATGTGCGGAATGTGCGGATTGTATTTGTAGTGGCACGATTGATTTTCTTGCTTAAAAAATGAAGTTTAATTTTCCTGAAAGGAATTCTCATTATCCATTTTACTGGTAAATGACCATTATCATCCCTCCTGTTTATTGGGTCTCCCAGGCAGTAGGCATAGCTATTCAAGATACCCGGCCTGAAGGGGCTCCAGCTGTCCGGGCTGTTGAAGCGCATCAGTACTGGGTTGAAAGCCCGGTAGCCATTGCCCAGTAGATAATGGCCCGTTATGGGATCCGGGCGTTCGCCGTTGAAACCGAGCAGGCTCAATAGACCGTTTTGCGCAGGGCGATGACCATAGGCCGAATAGGCCACAGGGTTGCGTTCACCCGCGCTGTCGAGCGTGTGCAGGATCGAGCGCTGCTGGTCGGTTGCCAACAGGCGCGTCTCGCCTGGCTGGCTCTGTTGAGCCAGGAGCAAGTCTGCTTGCTGGACCAGTGAATACCGCAGGGCGCCCTGGATTTCGGTGGCCAGGCGGTGCCGACAGTAGAAGCGCTGCAGGTCGGGTTGGCCTGGCACCTGCTGGCCGACCAGTTTGTCCAAGGGGTCGTAGTGATAGCGACAAAGCAATTGCTTTTCAACAGTCGACATGACGTACACCTGGGTTGGCATTGTCAGGCATTGTGCGGGCGTCGATCGTCGGATGCTACTGACAGAACAGTTAGGTTTTCCTCCTCGCCCGGACCTGGCAAGGCCCTGCTGCCAATCGCCAATATCGGGTTTGTGCTGGCCAGCCTGGCGGCCCGACTCGCTCACTGCATGCAGTTGGGCGAGGCACGCCGCTCTCGTTCAATTGCTCGAAAGCCGATCGCCACGGGCAAACTTCCAGGTGCGGATGATTTCCAGTCGGTCGATGTCCGACAGGTCCCCGGTAAACGGCGCGAACGGCGCAGCCAGGCGCACGATCCGTTGGGCGGCCTGGTCCAGCAGCGGCTGGCCGGAGGACTCTAGTACCAGCACTTCATACAACGAGCCGTCGCGGTTGATCGAGACCATCAGCCGCAGGTTGCCGTAGATCTGTTTGCGCCGGGCTTCGTCGGGGTAGTTGAGGTTGCCGATGCGCTCGACCTTCTTGCGCCATTCGTCCTTGTACCAGGCGCCCTTGTCGCGCATGGTCGAAGCGGCGCTCAGGCGATGGATGCGCGGGCGCTTGGCGTAGAGCTGTTGCTCCTGGGCCAGTTCGGCTTCCAGGCTGGCGATGTCGCTGGACAACTGTGAGCTGTCGAAAGTGGGTTCGGGGGCCTTGGGCTTGGGATCAGGCTTGACCTCTTCCTTGACCGGGGCCTTTTTCGGTTTTGGCGCCACGGTGGTCACGGCGGCCTTGGGCGCCGTCTCCTGCACCTCGGGCTTGGCGGCTGGCGGCGGGGTGACTTTTTGTACCTTGGTATCCTGGAATGGCGCGATCTCGGTGGTCTTGGGGATCGCCTTTTTTTCCAGGGTACCGCTGCCTTGCTGGTTTTCCTGGGCGAGGAAGTCGGCCTTCTTGGGCTTGGTCTCGCTCTTGAAGGTGGCCAGGGTGATTTCCAGCGTCTGGCTGATCTGCTTGGGCTCGACCGTGGCAAACCCGACGCCCAGCAGCAGCGCCAGGTGGATCAGCGCCGCCAGGAACAGGGTAAAACCGAGGCGATCAGCCGGGCGCACGCCACGATGGGCGAGCTCTTGGGGCAGATCGGACGGGAGTGTCATGACAAGGAAACCAACATCGCGTTTTTTTCAGGCCGGGCATGATAGCGCAATGTGGGTTTCCTTCAGCAGGATCTGGATCAACGAGCCTTGAGCTTCTGATCGATGGCATCCATCAGCATCCCGCCGATGTCGGTGCCAAAGGCGTTGTCGATCTCGCGGATGCAGGTCGGGCTGGTGACGTTGATTTCCGTCAGGTGCTCGCCGATCACGTCCAGGCCCACGAACAACAGGCCTTTTTCGCGCAGGGTCGGGCCGACCTGGGCGGCGATCCAGCGATCCTTCTCGGTCAACGGACGCGCCTCGCCACGCCCGCCGGCCGCCAGGTTGCCACGGGTTTCGCCGGCGGCCGGGATGCGCGCCAGGCAATAATCCACCGGTTCGCCGTCGATCATCAGGATGCGCTTGTCGCCGTCGACGATGGCCGGCAGGTAACCCTGGATCATGATCTGCTGCTTGCCGTGCAAGGTCAGGGTTTCGAGGATCACCGACAGGTTCGGGTGGCCGGCGGTGTGGCGGAAAATCGAAGAGCCGCCCATGCCGTCCAGGGGTTTGAGGATCACGTCGCCGTGGTGGTCGGCGAACTCACGCAACACGTCCGGGCGACGGCTGACGATGGTGGGTGGCGTGCACTGCGGGAACAGCGTGGCGAACAGCTTTTCGTTGCAGTCGCGCAGGCTCTGGGGCTTGTTGACCACCAGCACGCCGGCGTTTTCAGCCTGTTCCAGCAGGTAGGTGGAGTATACGAACTCCATATCGAACGGCGGATCCTTGCGCATCAGGATCACGTCCAGGTCGCTCAGCAGCGCGTCGCTCTCGGTGCCCAGCTCAAACCACTTCTCGGGGTTGGCGAAGACTTTCAGCGGCTTCATCCGCGCCCGCGCCTGGCCTTCGGCCTGGTAGAGGTCGCGCTGTTCCATGTAGAACAGCTCCCAGCCGCGCTTCTGAGCGGCCAGCAGCATGGCCAGCGAGCTATCCTTTTTATAGGAAATACTGGCGATAGGGTCCATGACAATGCCGACGCGTACGCTCATGGCTTGGTTCCTCGAATGTGATGGGCACATATTGGTGCGAAAAAGTGGCGTCAGAGTGGCGCCCGGAAGATTGGCGGTCAAGGAAAAACCACCGCGCCGAGCGGCCGATAGATCGGCGATGGAGACTGTGCTAAAAAGGCTGCCATGTGACGTGCGGGCCTTGAACATCAAGGGTTTGCGCTGTCGATCACACTTACGCGTTAAAAACCGGTTTGCAGTGGCAATGGCAGAGCATCTCACGCAGCAGCAACCCAGCGCCTTGAAGGTCATGGTCATCGACGATTCGAAGACCATTCGCCGCACCGCCGAAACCTTGCTGCGCAACGTGGGCTGCGAGGTGATCACGGCCGTCGATGGTTTCGATGCCCTGGCCAAGATCGCCGACCATCATCCGGGCATCATTTTTGTCGACATCATGATGCCGCGCCTGGATGGCTACCAGACCTGTGCCCTGATCAAGAACAACAGCGCGTTCAAGGCCACGCCGGTGATCATGCTGTCGTCCCGCGACGGGTTGTTCGACAAGGCCAAGGGGCGCATCGTCGGTTCCGATCAGTTTTTGACCAAGCCGTTCAGCAAGGAAGAACTGCTGGGCGCGATACAGGCCCATGTCCCGGGCTTTGCCGCTGTCCAGCCGCACCAGGCACATTAATGACACTTGGCCAACGGGCCAGGGGTCAACAAGAAAATGGGGAACACCATGGCACGAGTTCTGATCGTCGATGATTCGCCGACTGAAATGTACAAACTGACCGGCATGCTGGAAAAGCACGGCCATCAGGTCCTGAAGGCCGAGAATGGCGCCGATGGCGTGGCCCTGGCCCGCCAGGAAAAACCCGATGCGGTGCTGATGGACATCGTCATGCCCGGCCTCAACGGTTTCCAGGCCACGCGCCAGTTGACCAAGGACCCGGACACCGGCCACATCCCCGTGATCATCATCACCACCAAGGACCAGGACACCGACAAGGTCTGGGGCACGCGCCAAGGTGCGAGGGACTACCTGACCAAACCGGTGGACGAAGAAACCCTGATCGCGACCCTGAACAAAGTGCTGGCGGGTTGACGGCACGGCCATGAGCCAATCCCTGACTGCATTCGAACTGCTGCTGCAGATCGACCGGCGCTGCCGGTTGCTGGGGGCGGACCTGCCCTCCCAGCCGGCCCATCGCGCCGGTTGGAGCGGCATCGGCTTTCGCTTGGGCGAGCACTGGTACGTGGCGCCGATGGGCGAAGTCAGCGAAGTGCTGCACGAACCACGTCACACGCATTTGCCCGGGGTCAAGCCGTGGGTGCGTGGAGTGGCTAACCTGCGCGGGCGCTTGTTGCCGTTGATGGACTTGTGCGGGTTCTTTGGCCACGAGCTGTCGACCGTGCGCAAGCAGCGGCGCGTGTTGGTGGTGGATCACGACGAGGTGTTCGCCGGGTTGTTGGTGGACGAGGTCCTTGGGCTGCAGCATTTTGCCCAGGAAAGCCTGGAACCGACGCTGGTGGACGACCTTGACGGCCCCGAAGCGGCCTTCGTCAAGGGGCGGTTTGGCGGCGAGCGCGAGTGGCAAGTGTTCAGCCCGTTTGCCCTGGCGCGGTCGCCGGGGTTCATGGATGTGGCGATTTAACGAGGTGCAGCGCAGGCCCCTTGTGGGAGCGAGCTCGCTCCCACATTGGTTCGGCGGTGACTGGGTTGGATTGGGCAGTACAGGCGAGAACCGATGATCAAAGCAAAAACAGGCAAGCCACTGGAAGCGTCGCGCAGTCGTTCGCAGATCATCGTGCTGTTCGTCGCGCTGATCGTCTTCATCATGCTGCTGTTCGCCAACTTCGCTTACCTCAACACCCAGTCCTCCTACGACAAGCAGTACATCGGCCATGCCGGTGAGCTGCGGGTACTGTCCCAGCGCATCGCCAAGAACGCCACCGAGGCTGCCGCCGGCAAGCCCGCGGCATTCAAGCTGCTGAGCGATGCGCGCAATGACTTCGCCCAGCGCTGGGGCTACCTCAAACAAGGCGACCCGGTGACCGGCCTGCCCCCGGCGCCCGCCACCCTGCGCCCGCAGATGCGCGCCGTGCAGTTGGATTGGGAACGCCTGCTCAAGAACACCGATGCCATCCTCTCCAGCGAACAGACCGTGCTGTCGCTGCACCAGGTGGCGGCGACCCTGGCCGAAACCGTGCCGCAGTTGCAGGTCGAGTACGAAAAAGTCGTCGAGATCCTGCTGCAACGCGGCGCGCCGGCCGCCCAGGTGGCCATGGCCCAGCGCCAGTCGTTGCTGGCCGAACGGATTCTCGGCGCGGTGAATACCGTGCTGGCGGGGGACGAAAACGCCAGCCAGGCCGCCGACACCTTTGGTCGCGACGCCGCGCGTTTTGGCCAGGTGCTCAACGGCATGTTGCAAGGTGACCCGGCCCTGAAGATATCCCAGGTCCAGGACCGCGATGCCCGGGCACGCCTGAGCGAAATCAGCGAGCTCTTCGAGTTCGTCTCCGGCTCGGTGGACGAAATCCTCGAGACCTCCCCGGAGCTGTTCAAGGTCCGCGAATCGGCCGGCAACATCTTCAACCTGTCGCAGACCCTGCTCGACGAGGCTTCGCACCTGGCCACGGCCTTCGAAAATCTCGCCGGCGGGCGGTCCATCAATACCATCGGCGGCTATGTGCTGGGTTTGCTGGCGCTGATGTCGATCATCCTGATTGGCCTGGTGATGGTCCGCGAAACCAACCGCCAGTTGCACGAAACCGCACAAAAGAACGAACGCAACCAGAACGCGATCATGCGGTTGCTGGATGAAATCGAAGACCTGGCCGATGGCGACCTGACCGTCACGGCCTCGGTCACCGAGGACTTCACCGGCACCATCGCCGATTCCATCAACTATTCGGTGGATCAACTGCGCGACCTGGTGGCGACCATCAACCTGACCGCCGGCCAGGTCGCCGCTGCGGTGCAGGAAACCCAGGCCACGGCGATGCACCTGGCCCAGGCCTCCGAGCACCAGGCCCAGCAGATTTCCGAAGCTTCGACTTCAATTAATGAAATGGCCCAGTCCATCGACCAGGTGTCGGCCAATGCCGCCGAGTCGTCGGCGGTGGCCGAGCGGTCGGTGGAAATTGCCAACAAGGGCAACGAGGTGGTGCACAACACCATTCACGGCATGGACAACATTCGCGAACAGATCCAGGACACCGCCAAGCGCATCAAGCGCCTGGGTGAGTCATCCCAGGAAATTGGCGACATTGTCAGCCTGATCGACGACATCGCCGACCAGACCAACATCCTGGCACTCAACGCCGCCATCCAGGCGTCCATGGCCGGTGATGCCGGGCGCGGGTTCGCGGTGGTGGCCGATGAAGTGCAGCGCCTGGCCGAGCGCTCTTCGGCGGCGACCCGGCAAATCGAGACCCTGGTGCGGGCGATCCAGGCCGACACCAACGAGGCGGTGATTTCCATGGAACAGACCACCACCGAAGTGGTGCGCGGTGCGCGACTGGCCCAGGACGCCGGCGTCGCCCTGGAAGAAATCGAAGGCGTGTCCAAGACCCTGGCGGCGCTGATCCAGAGCATCTCCAACGCTGCGCAGCAACAGACCACCTCGGCGGGGCAGATTTCCTTGACCATGAACGTGATCCAGCAGATCACCTCGCAGACCTCATCCGGTTCCACCGCCACTGCCGAGAGCATTGGCAACCTGGCGAAAATGGCCAGCCAGCTGCGCCGTTCGGTGTCGGGTTTTACCTTGCCGGCGGCGGCAGCGGCTGGCGATGAGGAAAAAGGGTGACTGGTTTGACCTGTCTGGTGATGAAGATCATTTGTGGCGAGGGGATTTATCCCCGCTGGACTGCGAAGCAGTCCCGAAATAGCCAGTCTGGGACATAGATGTTGGATTCAGCATTTTTGGGGGCCGCTTCGCGCCCCAGCGGGGATAAATCCCCTCGCCACAGGATTTGGAGTGGTTATGGGTGATCGGCACGACTATGTGGCCCTGGAATGGGTCAAGGGCGAGATTGCCGAAACGCTGAAGCAGGCTCATCTGGCCCTCAACCGCTTGGTGGACGATCCGCAGGCGTCGGACGCCCTCGGGCAATGCCTGGCCTGCATTCACCAGGTCCACGGCGGCCTGCAGATGGTCGAGTTCTACGGTGCGGCGCTGCTGGCCGAGGAGATGGAGCAGCTGTGCGCCGCCCTGCAGGACAACCGCGTCACCCATCGCGACGAAGCCATCAGCCTGTTGAGCCAGGCCTTGGGGCAGTTGCCGATCTACTTGGACCGCGTACAAGGTGCCCGTCGCGACCTGCCGCTGGTGGTGCTGCCCTTGATCAACGACCTGCGCAGTGCCCGGGGCGAGAGCCTGTTGTCGGAAACCAGCCTGTTCAGCCCCGAGTTGCCCGATATCGCGCCGCTCAGCGACGAGGCGTTGCAGCGCCTCGAACCCGCGGACCTGCCAAACACCTTGCGCAAACTGCGCCAGACCCTGCAAATGGCCCTGGTGGGCCTGTTGCGCGAACAGGATGACGCGACCCACCTGGGTTACCTGGCCAAGGTCTTCCACCGCCTGGAAACCTTGTGCGCTGGGGCGCCGCTCAATGCGTTATGGCAGGTGGCCTCGGCGCTGGTCGAAGGCATGCGCGACGGGCGTATCGCCAACAGCCCGGCGCTGCGCAGCCTGTTCAAGGAAGCCGACAAGGAACTCAAGCGCCTGCTGGACCAAGGCATGCCTGGCATCAATCAGCCGGCACCGCCCCACCTGCTCAAGAGCTTGTTGTTCTATATTGCCAAGGCCGAACATCCCAGCGGGCAGATGCAGATCATGAAAGAACGCTACTCACTGGACGACGCGCTGCCCGACAGCGCCATGGTCGACGAAGAACGCGCGCGCCTGGTCGGGCCCGACCGCGATGCCATGCGCTCGGTGCTTGCCGCGCTGTGCGAGGAGTTGGTACGGGTCAAGGAGCGCCTGGACCTGTTCGTGCGCAGTGACCGCCAGCATGCCTCGGAGCTGGACAGCCTGTTGGCGCCGCTGCGGCAGATCGCCGACACCCTGGCGGTGCTCGGTTTCGGCCAACCGCGCAAGGTCATCATCGATCAACTGGCGGTGGTCCTGAGCCTCGCCCAGGGCCAGCGCGAGCCGGATGACGCGACCCTCATGGACGTCGCCGGAGCCTTGCTCTACGTCGAGGCGACCCTGGCCGGCATGGTCGGCACCGTCGAGCCCGAGAGCCGCGAAGACACCCACCTGCCCACCACCGACCTGACCCAGATCCACCAGATCGTCATCAAGGAAGCCCACACCTGCCTGCAACAGGCCAAGGACATGATCGTCGACTACATCGACGCGGACTGGAACAGCGAGCAACTGCAACCCTTGCCGGCGCTGCTGACCCAGGTGCGCGGCGCGCTGGCGATGATTCCCCTGAGCCGTGCCGCCAGCCTGGTGGAGGCCTGCAACGCGTTCATCCGCGACCACCTGTTGCTGGACCAGGCCCAGCCGGGGTGGGAAGAACTCGACCACCTGGCCGACGTGATCACCGGCCTCGAATACTACCTGGAGCGCTTGAGCGAGGACCCGGAAACCTCCGGCGAGCCGTTGCTCAATGGGGTCGAGCGGAGCTTGGCTGCGCTCGGTTATTTCCCTGACGAAGCGCGGGTGCCGGTGCTCGACGATGTGTTGAGCCCCAACGAAGCCCAGGTCATGCAGGACTTGCAGGAACTGGATGACCCGCAGACGGTGCAATCCTTGGCCGAAGTGCTGGCCAGTCCGATCTCGGCGGTCAATCCGCCGGCCAGGAGCACCCCGGGCAGCCTGTTGCCGCCACCGTTGGATGAACGTCCGGTGGACGACGAGTTGCGCGAGGTCTTCCTCGAGGAAACCGGCGAGGTGTTGGACGTCCTGCGTGAATACCTGCCGCGCTGGAGTGCTCATCCCGACGACCACGGCGCCCTGAGCGAACTGCGCCGGGCCTTCCATACCCTCAAGGGCAGTGGCCGGATGGTCCGGGCGCTGGTGCTGGGTGAACTGGCCTGGGCCGTGGAAAACCTGCTCAACCGGGTCCTGGAGCGCAGCGTCGAGCCGCAGGCCTCGGTCCGCCAGTTGGTTGAAGACACGGTGCAGTTGTTGCCGGCCCTGGTGGCCGAATTCGCGGCCAATCACCAGCGCCAGCGCGACGACGTCGACCGCTTGGCCGCCCGCGCCCATGTCCTGGCCAAGGGCGGCGACGAGGAGGATGAAGACGAGCAGGACGTGGCCGCTCTCGATCCGCTGCTGTTGAAGATCTTCGACAACGAAGCCCAGGGCCACCTCGCCAGCCTCAATCGCTTTCTCGATCAGTCGGCCGACCACCTGCCCTTGCAGGCCAGTGATGAATTGCAGCGGGCCTTGCATACGCTCAAGGGCAGCGCTTCGATGGCCGGCGTGCTGCCGATCGCCGAACTGGCGGGGGCGATGGATGAGCTGGCCCGGGAATACCGGGCGCATCTGATTGCCCTCGACCTGGATGAAGTCGAATTGCTGCTGGAAGCCGAAGGGCTGCTGCGCCGTGGCTTGCGCCAGTTGCACAGCGAGCCGCTGGCGGCGATCCCCGGGGCCGAGGATCTGATCCTGCGTGCCCAGGCCCTGCTGGCCGAGCGTCTGCACGCCGCCAACAATGCGCCAGACAAAGTGCTGCGAACCAAGCGCGACCCACAACTGATCAACAACTTCCTCGCCCAGGGCATGGACATCCTGCTGGACGCCGAAAGCCTTTTGCAGCGCTGGCAGCAGCACCCCGGTGAAGGCCAGGAACTGAGTGCGCTGCTCGATGAGCTGACCACCCTCGGCGAAGGCGCGCACTTGGCCGACTTGCACCCGGTGGACGAACTCTGCGAAGCCTTGCTCGACCTCTACGGTGCGGTAGAGGAAAGCAGCCTGGCGGTCAGCAATGAATTTTTCCAGGAGGCCCAGCGCGCCCATGAAGCGCTGATCGACATGCTCGATGAGCTCGCGGCCGGGCAGCATGTGCATCCGCAGCCGGCGCGGGTACAAGCCTTGCGCCGCCTGCTCCAGGAGAGCCTCGACCCGTCGGCCACCGGTCTGATCCGCAGCGACGGCAGCCGCACCCTGAGCATCCGCGAACTGGGCCACGCAACGGCGGAAATGGAGCGTGACGCGCCCGTCGATACCTCGATGGAAGATGATCTCTCGGCGATTTTTCTCGAAGAAGCCCAAGACATCCTCGAAAGCGCCGCACAAGCCTTGCAACGCTGGTTGGCCGATCCGGATAACGGCGCGCCGCTGTCCTCGCTGCAACGTGACTTGCACACCCTCAAGGGCGGTGCGCGAATGGCCGACATCCGGCCGGTGAGCGACCTGGCCCAGGAGTTGGAAAACCTTTACGAAGGGCTGGTGGACCGGCGCTACAGCTACAGCGAGGAGCTGGCGCAACTGCTCGCCAGCAGTCATGAACGCCTCGACCTGTTGCTCGGGCAGTTGCAGCAGGGCCAGCCGTTGGGCGATCCCGTTGCGCTGATCGACGCCATTCGACGGTTCCGCCAGGACAAGCCGAACGCCATCGAGACGAGCGCAGCGGCCCAGGCCGACGGCGCCGGCCATGATCCCGAGTTGCTGGAAATCTTCCTTGAGGAAGGCTTCGACATCCTCGACAGCTCGGGCGCGGCGCTGCTGCGCTGGCAGGAAGAACCGTCGAATCGCCAGGCCGTGGAAACCTTGCTACGGGATTTGCACACCCTCAAGGGCGGTGCGCGCATGGTGGAAATCGTCCCCATCGGCGACCTGGCCCACGAGTTGGAAAACCTTTATGAAGGTCTGTCGGCGGGTCTGCTGCAGCCGACCCCGGCGCTGTTCACCTTGTTGCAAAGCAGCCATGACCGACTGGCGCAGATGCTCGACGCCGTGCGCGCCGGCCACCCGTGCCCGCTGGCGGACCGGCTGATTGCACAGATCCAGGCGGTGAATCATCCCCAGGAGAATGCCGCGCCGCAGGCTGTCTCGGCGCCGGAGCCGGTGCCTACTCCCATCGTCAGCCCACCCGCGGCGCCAGCAAGACCGGACCCCGGCGCGGCGGGCGACGGTGCGGACATGGTCAAGGTCTCCGCCGAACTGCTCGACGACCTGGTGAACCTGGCGGGCGAAACGTCGATCTTTCGTGGGCGTATCGAACAGCAGGTCAACGACGCGCGCGTGGCCCTGGGCGAAATGGAAACCACCATCGAGCGCATGCGCGATCAGCTGCGACGCCTGGATACCGAAACCCAGGGGCGGATTCTCAGCCGGCAACAGGTCGAGGCCGAGCGCCTGGGCTATGAAGAGTTCGACCCGCTGGAGATGGACCGCCATTCCCAGTTGCAGCAGTTGTCCCGGGCACTGTTCGAGTCCGCTTCGGACTTGCTTGAGCTCAAGGAAACCCTTGATCGCAGCAATCACGATGCCGAGGTCCTGCTGCAACAGCAGGGGCGTATCAACACCGAGCTCCAGGAAGGCCTGATGCGTACGCGCATGGTGCCCTTCGAGCGTATGCTGCCCCGGCTCAAGCGCATCGTCCGGCAAGTGGCGCAGGAGCTGGGCAAGGACGTGGAATTCCTGGTCGGCAACGCCGACGGCGAGATGGACCGTAACGTGTTGGAGCGCATGGCTGCCCCTCTTGAACATATGCTGCGCAACGCCGTCGACCACGGTCTGGAGCCGGCCGACGTGCGCATTGCCGCCGGCAAGCCGGCACGAGGACGTATCAGCCTCGACCTGTCCCGGGAAGGCGGCGACATCATTTTCGACATCCGCGACGACGGCGCCGGCGTGCCGCTGGAGGCGGTGCGCAGCAAGGCGATCAAGCGTGGTTTGCTGGCGCCGGACAGCGACATCAGCGATCGCGACGTGCTGCAGTTCATCTTGCAACCAGGGTTTTCCACTGCCGAGAAAATCACCCAGATCTCTGGGCGTGGCGTCGGCATGGACGTGGTCCACGAAGAGGTGCGGCAATTGGGCGGCAGCATGGTCATCGATTCCACGCCGGGGCAGGGCGTGCATTTCCGCATTCGCCTGCCGTTTACCGTGGCGGTTAACCGGGCGTTGATGGTGCACTGTCACGAAGACCAGTACGCGATCCCGCTGAACACCATCGAAAGCATTGTCCGGGTGTTGCCCGCCGAACTGGACGGCCATTACCAGCTCGATCCGCCAACCTACACCTACGCCGGGCAGCGTTACGAGTTGTGCTACCTCGGTGAGCTGCTGAAAACCGGCGCCCGGCCGAAACTGCTGGGCCAGAGCCAGCCCTTGCCGGTGCTGCTGGTGCAGTGCAACGAGCGGCATGTTGCGGTGCAGGTGGACGCTACCGCCGGGACCCGGGAGATTGTGGTCAAGAGCCTTGGTCCGCAGTTCTCGGCGGTACAGGGCCTGTCCGGGGCGACGATCCTGGGGGATGGCCGGGTGGTGTTGATTCTCGACCTGCTGGCGCCGATCCGCGCCTTGCCCCACCAGGTGCCGCGCCGCCAGGTGCCGGCGGAAGGCGAGGGCGAACCGCAACGGCCGCTGCTGGTGCTGGTGGTGGACGACTCAGTGACCGTGCGCAAGGTCACCAGTCGCCTGCTGGAGCGCCATGGCATGCACGTCCTGACTGCCAAGGATGGCGTGGATGCCATGGCGCTGCTGGCCGAGCACGCCCCGGACCTGATGCTGCTGGACATCGAGATGCCGCGCATGGACGGCTTCGAAGTGGCCACGCAAGTGCGCAACGACCCGCGCCTGGCGCACCTGCCAATCATCATGATCACCTCCCGCACCGGCCAGAAACACCGCGACCGTGCCATGGCCATCGGCGTCAACGACTACCTGGGCAAGCCGTACCAGGAATCGGTGCTGCTCGACAGCATCGCCCACTGGAGCAAGACCCATGCATGACCTGCACCACTCGCGTACCGACCACCTCACCGGCCTGCTGCTGCCACTGGCCGACCGCCACCTGATCCTGCCCAACGTGGCCGTGGCCGAGTTGATCGACTATCAGAGCAGCGCCTTCGACATGGACACCCCGCCGTGGTTTCTGGGGTGGGTGAGCTGGCGCGAACGGCAGATCCCGCTGCTGAGCTTCGAATCGGCCTGTGGCCAGAAAACCGTGATTGGCGAACGAGTGCGCATCGTCGTCCTCAACGCCCTGGGCGGGCGTCCGGAGCTGAGGTTCATCGCACTGTTGGTGCAGGGCATCCCACGCTCCTACAAGCTCGACACTCAACTGAGCTACGTCGACGTGCCGCTGTGCGGGTTGGAGCAGGCGGCGGTGCAGGTGGGGGAGCATGTAGCGAAGGTGCCGGATTTGTTGGCGTTGGAGGAGTTGGTGGTGGCTGCGGGATTGGTTCGGCAGCACAAATCCTGAGACATACGAAGTTCCAATGAGCTTGCCCGCGAGGTGGCCTGATAGTCGTTGACCGGGTGCATATCCATTTCTGCGGTAACGGCCACTTAGGGTTCCGCCCTTACGGCGTCTCACTTTTGAGAAGCGCAAAAGTAAGCAAAACGCTTTTGCCCCACCACTCGGTGCCTCGCTAGGGCTCGGCATGCCCTCACTCCGGCATTGCTCCGTGGGCCCGCCGCGAAGGGCCATCCATGGCCCAGCGCGGCTATCCCGGCATCCATGCCGGGATGCCCACTGCACAATGCCTGCGTTCGGCCATCGTGGTTAACGGGGCGCCGAGATCAACGTCCGGCGCGAGGCGGCCTTATAGCCGGCCTTGCTCTTGCGGGCGGTGTTTACCAATCAGACCTGTTTGGGCTGGATCTGTGGGAGCAAAGCTTGCTCGCGAGGCGGCCTTATAGCCGACCTGTTTCGCCCGGGTGTACTCAATTCCAATGTGGGCTTGCCCGCGAAGGCGACGGCACATTCTGCATTGATGCAAGCAGAGCCACCGCCATCGCGAGCAAGATTGGCGGTGGACACTGATCTTATAAACGACCAAAAACCTGTGTGGGAGCGAGCTTGCTCGCGATGGCGGCCTGACAGCCGACCAAGGTTGTGGGAATGGTCGGACAAACTTTCTGACTCAAGCAGATTTTTCCGACGAGCTCTGGCGGTTGCCGGGTGGGGAAGGGCTGTCGCTAACCTTTTCCTGTCGCTGCAAATTCAGCGATCGGGCTTGGAAACCCGAAGTAGACGGCGCAAAAGCGCCCTTCATAACGTATGCTGACGGTCGTTTTTTGACCTTGCTTTCGTTATGGCGGCTGTGCGCGGGAGACCTTCGGGTCTGCCGGGCTCGTTTACCCCGGTTTTCCAACCTGCGTACGGCTGCCACCCATTCGCTTGGAAACGAACGTAGCAGCTCCAACCAGTAAACGGAGTGTCACCCTATGTTCAAGGTCACCCCCAATCCCCCCGAAACCGACCCCTCATCAGCCCATGCCGGCCTTGATCCGCAAAAGCTTGATGAAGCCGCCGAACGTGCCTTGAGCTTCTATCTCGACCCCAAACCTCAAACCAAAAAGAAACAACCTCCTGGTCAACTGTTCACTGTCGTGGATGACCTCGACAGCGAATGCCTCCTGGCCAACCTCAGCGAAACCCTCGCCATGCCTCTGGAGGAGCAACTGGGCCGTCCTCTTAACCCTACGCTCTACACGCCCCAGGACTGGGCTGCAAAATTTGCGGCGGGTAACAGCTTCGTGGTGCGGGTAGCGCGGCAGGACAAGATCAGCTTGCTGGGTGAAGACGCTTTCGATCGTGTTTGATGAGTATCAGTTGAAGCCTCGTGATAGCCGCAAAATCTAATTCCTGTGGGAGCTCGCTCCCACACGGGGCATCGTTGCGCCGTGATTAACCGGCCTACCAATACCCTGTGGCGAGGGAGCTTGCTCCCGCTCGGCTGCGTAGCAGCCGCGAACCCGGCAATGCGGTCTGCCTGAAAATACACAGGGGCCTGCTTCGCAGGCCAGCGGGAGCAAGCTCCCTCGCCACAGGGCGGTGTGTCCATCCCACCATTACTCCAACCGTAACGATCCGCCGCTGAGCTTGATTGATGCCCTCGCCACAACACTCCTAAGGTAACCCCCACGACAGCGAATCCGTGGAGTGGTCATGACAACAACAATATCCCCCGACTCGCGCTGGACGCGGCGACGCAGCGAAAAGCAGCGGCGTCTCGAACTGGTGAAGGGGCTTGCCGACGGTGTGGTGTTGCCCACCGACAAGATCGTTGCAGCGCTGGAAGCGTTGATCCTGCCCGGCGACCGCGTGGTGCTGGAGGGCAATAACCAGAAGCAGGCGGACTTCCTTTCCCGCTCCCTGGCGAAAGTCGATCCTTCGAAGTTGCACGATTTACACATGATCATGCCCAGCGTCGGCCGGTCCGAGCACCTGGACCTGTTCGAACGCGGCATCGCCCGCAAGCTCGACTTCTCCTTCGCCGGCACCCAGAGCCTGCGCATCAGCCAATTGCTGGAAGACGGCCTGCTGGAAATCGGCGCGATCCACACCTACATCGAGCTCTACGCCCGGTTGGTGGTGGACCTGATTCCCAACGTGGTGCTCTCGGCCGGTTTCATGGCCGACCGCGCCGGCAATATCTACACCGGCCCCAGCACCGAAGACACGCCGGCGCTGATCGAACCGGCGGCCTTCAGTGACGGCATCGTCATTGTCCAGGTCAACCAGTTGGTGGACGACGTCAGCGACCTGCCGCGAGTCGACATCCCGGCGTCCTGGGTCGATTTCGTGGTGGTGGCCGACAAGCCGTTCTACATCGAGCCGCTGTTCACCCGTGACCCGCGCCACATCAAGCCTGTGCATGTGCTGATGGCGATGATGGCGATCCGCGGGATCTACGAAAAACACAACGTTCAATCCCTCAATCACGGCATCGGTTTCAACACCGCTGCCATCGAACTGATCCTGCCGACCTACGGTGAGTCCCTCGGTTTGAAGGGCAAGATCTGCCGTAACTGGACCCTCAATCCTCACCCGACCTTGATCCCGGCCATTGAAAGCGGCTGGGTCGAAAGCGTGCATTGTTTTGGCACTGAGTTGGGCATGGAAAACTACATCGCCGCTCGGCCGGACGTGTTCTTCACTGGTCGCGATGGCTCGCTGCGTTCCAACCGCATGGTTTGCCAATTGGCCGGACAGTACGCGGTGGACCTGTTCATCGGCGCAACGCTGCAAGTGGACGGCGACGGCCATTCCTCAACGGTGACGCGCGGTCGATTGGCCGGTTTTGGCGGTGCGCCGAACATGGGGCACGACCCGCGTGGTCGCCGCCACGGCACGCCGGCCTGGCTCGACATGCGCCACGGCGATGGCGAGGCGCCGCTGCTCGAGCGCGGCAAGAAACTGGTGGTGCAGATGGTCGAAACGTTCCAGGAGGGCGGCAAACCGACCTTCGTCGAGACGCTCGACGCGGTGGACGTGGCGAAGAAAGCCGGCATGCCCCTGGCGCCGATCATGATCTACGGCGATGACGTCACCCATTTGCTCACCGAAGAGGGCATCGCCTACCTGTACAAGGCTCGTTCCCTGGAAGAGCGCCAGGCGATGATCGCGGCTGTGGCCGGGGTCACCGCCATCGGCTTGCGCCACAACCCGAAAGACACCGCGCGCATGCGCCGCGAAGGGTTGATCGCTTTGCCGGAAGACCTCGGCATCCGCCGGACCGACGCCACCCGCGAGCTGCTTGCGGCCAAGAGCGTGGCCGACCTGGTGGAGTGGTCCGGTGGCCTCTACAACCCGCCCGCCAAGTTCAGGAGCTGGTAAATGCACGCCTTTAACCTGCAACCGAAAAAACTGTCCTTGGCCGAACGTCTGGCGGACATGGCGGTGGATGCGCTGATCGACGAGGCCGACCTGTCGCCCAAACCCGCCCTGGTGGACCGGCGCGGCAACGGCGCCCACACCGATCTGCACCTGGGCCTGATGCACGCCTCGGCGCTGTCGCTGTGGCCCGCGTTCAAGGCCATGGCCGAAACCGCCCTCGATTGTGGCGAAATCGGCCTGCCATTGCGCGAAGCCCTCGGCCGGATCGGCCGTGAAGGTGAAGCCGCGATGCTTGCCACCACGGGCGGCGTGAACACCCACCGTGGCGCGATCTGGGCCTTGGGCTTGCTCGTGGCGGCGACGGCGCTGGAGCCTGAATCCAATGCTCCAGGCGCAGTCACCCTGAGGGCTGCGCGCCTGGCCTTGCTCAACGACCGCTACGCGCCCCAGCCCTTGAGCCATGGTGCCCAGGTGGCTCAGCGCTACGGCGTACGCGGTGCCCGGGAAGAAGCGCAACTGGCGTTCCCGGCGGTGACCGGCCTCGGCCTGCCGCAACTCAAACGCAGCCGCGCGGCGGGGGCGGGCGAGCAGAACGCCCGGCTCGATGCCTTGCTGGCGATCATGACCACCCTGGCTGACACCTGCGTGCTCTACCGTGCTGGCGAACCCGGTTTGCAGGCTATGCAGTTGGGCGCCAAGGCGGTGCTCGATGCCGGTGGCAGTGCCAGCCTGGGCGGACGCCGCCAGTTGCACGCGCTGGACCAACAACTGATCGCCTTGAACGCCTCGCCCGGCGGCGCTGCCGACCTGCTCGCCGCCTGCCTGTTCCTCGATCGTATCGAACGCGGCGATGGCCTCTTCCCTGGAGTGTGCTGATGGAAACCTTATCCTTTGAATTCCCCGCCGGGCAGCCGCCACGGGGGCGGGCGCTGGTGGGCTGCGTCGGCTCGGGCGACCTGGAAGTGCTGATCGAACCCGGCCTGGCGGGCAAGTTGACCATTCAGGTGCGGACCTCGGTCAACGGCAGTGAACAACGCTGGCAGCACCTGTTCGCCCGTATGTTCGATGGCCAGACACCGCCGGCCTTGTCTATCGACATCCACGATTTCGGCGCCACCCCCGGCGTGGTGCGTTTGCGCCTGGAGCAAGGCTTCGAGGAGATCGGCCATGACTGACAGTGCAGCGTTGCTCAACAAGCACAGCTTCGTCGAACTCGGCGCCCGGCAGCGGGCCAAGGCCTTGCTCGATGACGGCACTTTTCGCGAACTGCTCGATCCCTTCCAGCGGATCATGTCGCCCTGGCTGCTGCGCCAGGGCGTGGTGCCGCAAAGCGACGACGGCGTGGTGATCGCTAAGGGCAGCCTCGATGGCTTGCCGGTGGTGATCGCCGCCATCGAAGGCGCGTTCCAGGGCGGCAGCCTCGGTGAAGTCGGCGGGGCGAAGATTGCCGGTGCGCTGGAACTGGCCGCCGAGGACAATCGCAAAGGCATCCCGACCCGCGCCGTGCTGCTGCTGGAAACCGGCGGCGTGCGTTTGCAGGAAGCCAACCTCGGGTTGGCGGCGATTGCCGAGATTCATTCGGCGATCGTCGACCTGCGCCAATACCAACCGGTGGTCGGTGTGGTGGCCGGCAGCGTCGGCTGTTTCGGAGGCATGTCCATCGCCGCCGGGCTGTGCAGTTATCTGCTGGTGACCCAGGAAGCGCGGCTGGGCCTTAACGGCCCACAAGTGATCGAACAGGAGGCCGGGATCGACGAATACGACTCCCGCGACCGGCCGTTCATTTGGAGCCTGACCGGCGGCGAGCAACGTTTCGCCAGTGGACTGGTGGACCGTTACGTCGCCGATGATGTGGCGCGGATCCGCCAGCAGGTCAGCCAATTGCTGCACTTGGGCGTTCCCGCGCAACACCGCAGCGGCCAGGCCGAGCTGTTCCTGCAACGCCTGGCCCGTTTGGACACTGAAGTGCAAATCGAGCCGGCCACGGTTCGTCAGCTGTATCAGGGAGAACGCCCATGAACTCGTATTCATTGAGAGGCTTGCGCTGGTTCGAAGCCTTGAGCGGCGGCGCCAAACCGTTGGAAGGCTTGCCTGCTTCGTTGAAGGTCGCGGACGTCACGCTGGGCGGGCAACACGTGCGCCTGCTGGCGGTGGTGGCGGATCCCGACAGTCGTTTTCCCCGTGCCCGCAACGGCGAGGTGGGTTTGCTCGAGGGTTGGGGCCTGGCCAAGGCCGTGGACGATGCCATCGACGCCGACCGTGATGCCTCCCACAAGCGTGCGTTGATCGCCGTTGTCGATGTGCCGAGCCAAGCCTATGGCCGGCGCGAAGAAGCCCTCGGTATTCATCAGGCCTTGGCCGGTGCAGCGGACAGCTATGCCCGCGCACGATTGGCCGGGCATCCGGTGATCGGTTTGTTGGTGGGCAAGGCGATGTCCGGAGCGTTTCTGGCCCACGGCTACCAGGCCAATCGGCTGATTGCACTGCGCGATCCGGGGGTGATGGTCCACGCCATGGGCAAGGCCTCGGCGGCGCGGGTGACCCTGCGCAGCGTCGAGGAGCTTGAAGCCCTGGCCGCCAGCGTGCCGCCGATGGCCTATGACATCGACAGCTTTGCCAGCCTGGGGTTGTTATGGGAAATTTTGTCGGTGGAGCAAATCGAACAGCCCTTGGCGGAGGATCTGACGCGGGTGACGGATTGTCTGCTCCAGGCGATTGAAGATGTCGAGGCGGGGCCGCGTGATCTGAGCGGCCGTCTGGGGGCGTACAACCGTATCGCGTCGAGCCGGGTTCGCCAACTGCTGAGAGAGCAGTGGTGAGTACGTATCTGGCCCATGACCTGCTCTGGGGGCTGACTCCGGAGCAGTTGGCTGCGGATGCGCCAACATGGGTAGTCGAGTCGATCACCGCCGGTCAACCGGTGGTGGTTCGGCGCGCACTGACGGCACCGGATCAAATCGCGGTCGGCGTGCGCGGGCGCTTGCGCGAGCAGCGTTATGCAACCTCGATGGCGATCGCGGCGATTGCCCGTCGCGTCATGCCAGAAGACCTTTGTCACGTTGCCTCGACTCGCGACTTGCCAGCCCTGCAAGCGCTGTCCCGCCTGCGTCCGCTGCTCGATGCCAGTGGCTGGACCTGGGGCGTCAGCGGCAGCGCCGGGTTCGAGCTTGCCACGGGTATCGAGGCGCTGCATGAACGCAGCGACCTGGATTTGATTCTGCGGGTGCCGCATTTTCTCGATCGTCTCCAGGCCGGGGAATTGCTGGCGCAACTGGATGCCTCGGTTTGTGCCGTGGATATGCAGTTGCAAACACCCTGCGGTGCCGTCGCCTTGCGCGAGTGGGCGGGTTCGTCGCGGCGGGTCTTGCTCAAGGACGACGTGCAGGCACGGCTGGTGAGCGATCCTTGGCAGCCTGCATTGGAGCAAGTCGCGTGAGCAGCCTCTTCGTCTTTCCCGGCCAGGGTGCGCAGCGCGCGGGCATGCTCCAGGGCCTGGCGCCGCAAGTCCTTGACGAGGCGGCTGACGTGCTCGGTGAGGACGTGTTGCAACTGGACAGCGCCGAGGCCTTGCAGTCGACCCGCGCCGTGCAGCTGTGTTTGTTGATCGCCGGTGTGGCGGCGGCCCGGCAACTGCTGGAGCAGGCACCTGCCCCGGACTACGTGGCGGGACTGTCCATCGGTGCTTATCCGGCGGCGGTGGTGGCCGGGGCGCTGGGGTTCGAGGATGCTTTGCGGCTGGTCAGCCTGCGGGGCGAATTGATGCAGCAGGCGTATCCGCAAGGTTATGGCATGACCGCGATCATCGGCCTCGACCTCGCGGCAGTGGAGGCATTGCTGGCGCAGGTGCACAGCGACCACACTCCGGTCTACCTGGCCAACATCAACGCGGATAACCAGGTGGTCATCGCTGGCAACGATGAGGCCATGAACAACGTTGCCAGGCAGGCGCGCAGCCTGGGCGCCGGGAAGGCCTGTCGGCTGGCGGTGAGCGTGCCGTCCCATTGCCCGTTGCTGGAAGCACCGGCCTGGGCATTGGCCCAGGCATTTGCCGACGTGTCGTTGAAGGCACCGGCCTTGGGTTATCTCAGCGGTAGCCGCGCGCGACCGCTGATCGACACCGAGGCTTTGCGCGACGACCTGGTGTTCAACATGTGCCGCGTGGTGGATTGGCGCGGCACTGTGCAAAGCGCCTACGAGCGAGGCGTGCGACTACAGATCGAACTGCCGCCCGGTGCGGTGCTGACCGCCCTGGCGCGCCGGGTATTCGAGCAGGGCACTGTCATGGCTTTCGACGGCGCCCGGCTCGACACCTTGCAGGCGCTGTTGCGTGAGGAGGGAAACCGCCAACCCTAAACCACCGACTCAAGCTGGCGAAGCACAAAAACAACAACTTCGACGATGCACTTTGAGGACTACAACAATGATTATCTACGGTGTGGCATTTTTGGCCTTTTGTACCCTGGCGGGTATTTTTATCGGTGAACTGCTGGGCAAATTGATCGGCGTGCCGGCCAACGTCGGCGGCGTCGGCATTGCGATGCTGTTGTTGATCGGCCTGGGCAGTTACCTGAGCAAGCGTGGCCTGTTCAAGGGTAAATCCGAGGCCGGCGTGGAATTCTGGAGCGCGGTCTACATTCCCATTGTGGTGGCGATGGCGGCGCAGCAAAACGTCTACGGCGCGCTCAAGGGCGGACCGATGGCGATCCTGGCCGGAACCCTGGCGGTGGTGATTGCCTTTGCGTTGGTGCCGGTGCTGGTGCGCATTGGTAACAAAGGGCCCCAGGGCAACGTCTCCGTTAAGACGGTCGGGTGATTGCCATGTACGAATCCATGATGAAAGTCATCACCGGCTACGGCCTGATCAGCGGTTTTGCGATTGTCGGCATCACCATGTGGGTGTCCTACTGGATCAGCAACACGTTCACCAAAGGTCGGCTGCATGGTTCGGCCATCGCCATTCTCCTGGGGCTGGTGCTCTCCTACATTGGCGGGGCTATGACGGGTGGGCAGAAGGGGGTGGTGGACATTCCGCTGCTGTCCGGGATTGGTTTGCTGGGCGGTGCGATGCTGCGGGACTTTGCCATCGTCGCCACGGCGTTTGGCGTGAGTATCGAAGAACTCAAGCGCGCCGGTTTCGTCGGGGTGCTGGCGCTGTTCGTCGGGGTCGCTACGTCGTTCATCGCTGGCGTGGGCGTGGCGATGGCGTTCGGTTACACCGACGCGGTGAGCCTGACCACCATTGGCGCCGGGGCGGTGACCTACATCGTCGGGCCGGTGACCGGGGCGGCGATTGGTGCCAGTTCCGAGGTGATGGCGTTGTCCATTGCCGCCGGGTTGATCAAGGCAATCCTGGTGATGGTAGCGACGCCGTTCGTGGCACCGTTGATTGGCCTCAACAATCCGCGCAGCGCGGTGATTTTCGGTGGCCTGATGGGCACCTCCAGCGGCGTGGCCGGTGGCCTGGCGGCCACCGATCCGAAACTGGTGCCATATGGCTGCCTGACGGCGGCGTTCTATACGGCGCTTGGGTGCTTGTTGGGGCCTTCGTTGTTGTTTTTGATCATGCGGGGGTTGATGGGGTAGGGCCTGGTCTCTTTGTCGACAGGACTGTCCCATCGCGAGCAGGCTCGCTACCACAGTTGACCGCGTGTCCCTGTGGGAGCGAGCTTGCTCGCGATGAAGGCAACACGGTCTCAAGCCTGGCGGTTGGCATACATCCGGCACTCAGCCAACAGCGCCAGCAGATTCGGATCACGCTCCTTGGCCTTCAGGAACACCACGCCAATGCGCTGTTGTAGCCGATACCTTTCCTGCAACGGGATCAATTTCACCCGGTTTTCATACACCGCCGCAATTCGTCCCGGCAGCAACGCGTAGCCCACCCCGGAGCTGACCATGCTCAGCAGGGTGAAGATGTCGTTGACCTGCATTGCCACCTTCGGTTCGAACCCCGCCTGCTTGAACACCCGGATACCGTCCTGGTGCGTGGCAAAACCCTGGGTCAGGGTGATGAACGTCTCGTCGCGCACCTCGGCCAGATCGACCTCGCTGCGCCGGGCAAAGGGCGAGTCGGCCGGCGTGGCGAGGAAGATGTCATCGCAAAACAGCTCGATATGCTCACAGTCCGGGTCGTTCACGCTGTCGTCCAGGGAGATCAGGATCGCGTCCACTTCCATGTTCTTGAGCTTGTAGAGCAGGTCGATGTTCGAGCCCAGGATCAGGTCGATATTGAGCTCGCTGCGACGGATTTTCAGGCCCATGATCAGTTGCGGCACGGTCTTGACCGTCAACGAATACAGCGAGCCGAGCTTGAAGCGTTCGGCGGAGAAACCGGCGGCTTCGCGGGTCAGGCGTACGCTTTCGACCACGTCCTGGATCAGCTTCTGCGCCCGCTCTTCCAGCACGTAAGCACTTTCCAGCGGCGTGAGGTTGCGGCCTTCGTGCTTGAACAACGGGCAGCGCAGGGCGCTCTCCAGCGAGTGAATGGCCCGGTGCACACTGACATTGCTGGTCTGCAACTCGGCTGCCGCCCGCGCCAGGTTGCCGGTGCGCATGAAGGCCAGGAACACCTCGAGTTTCTTCAGGGTCAATTCTTCGTCGATCAGCATGGGGTGGGCTCTTATTCGTATCGCCCGATTGTGCCCCAATCGACTCTTTTTGGAGGGGTTAATCTGTGGCGAGGGGATTTATCCCCGCCGGGCTGCGCAGCAGCCCCAATTCTGCCGCATCACCGTGTCAGGCAAATTGCATTCAACTGTATTGGGGCCGCTTCGCAGCCCAGCGGGGATAAATCCCCTCGCCACAGGGTGTCGTGTGCCCTGAGGACTACAGCAAACCATTGCACTTTGCAGCGCCAGGCCTGAGCCTTGGCGTCTGCTCTGGAATGTGAGGTGGGACTGGATGTATCACGGAGAACGACTCAATGCCTGGACGCACTTGGTCGGGGCGGTGGCGGCTTTTATCGGGGCGGTGTGGTTGCTGGTGATTGCCGGGATGGCGGGCGATCCGTGGAAGATCGTCAGTGTGGCGATCTACGGGTTCACCCTGCTGGTGCTGTACAGCGCTTCGACGGTTTACCACAGCGTGCGCGGGCGCAAAAAAGCGATCATGCAGAAGGTCGATCACTTTTCGATCTACCTGCTGATCGCCGGCAGTTACACCCCGTTCTGCCTGGTGACCCTGCGCGGGCCGTGGGGCTGGACCTTGTTCGGGATCGTCTGGGGGCTGGCGCTGATAGGGATACTGCAGGAGATCAAGCCACGCTCCGAAGCGCGGATCCTGTCGATCGTCATCTACGCGGTGATGGGCTGGATCGTGCTGGTGGCGGTCAAGCCGCTGCTGGCGGCCCTGGGCAGCGCCGGGTTTGCCTGGCTGGCCTCGGGCGGCGTGTTGTACACCGTGGGCATTATCTTCTTCGCCCTCGACCATCGGCTGCGCCACGCCCATGGCATCTGGCACCTGTTCGTGATCGCCGGCAGCCTGCTGCACTTCGTGGCGATTCTGTTTTATGTGCTCTAATCCCTGAGCAACCTGGATTCAATGTGGGACCTGCGGCGGCTTAGAAATCCCCCCACAACTGCTGCGCCACCGCCAGCGCCACCACCGGCGCGGTTTCGGTGCGCAGCACGCGAGGGCCGAGGCGGGCGGCATGGTAGCCGGCGGTCTTGGCCTGTTCGACTTCGGCGTCCGACAAACCGCCTTCAGGACCAATCAGGAACGCCAGTGTCGACGGTTTGTCATGGCTGGCCAGCGGCTCGGCCACCGGATGCAGCACCAGTTTGAGCTCGGCCTCGGTCTGCTTCAGCCAGTCGGCCAGCAGCAGGGGCGGGTGGATGATCGGCACGCTCGAGCGCCCGCATTGCTCGCAGGCACTGATTGCCACCTGGCGCCAGTGCAGCAGGCGCTTGTCGGCGCGCTCGTCCTTGAGGCGCACTTCGCAGCGTTCGCTGAAAATCGGCGTGATCTCGCTGACCCCCAGCTCCGTGGCTTTCTGGATCGCCCAATCCATGCGCTCGCCTCGGGACAAGCCCTGGCCGAGGTGGATGCGCAGCGGCGATTCAGGTTGTCCGGCGAACTGCTCGTCCAATTGCACCCGCACGCGTTTCTTGCCGACTTCGGCCAGGGTGCCGCGAAACTCCTGGCCCGAGCCGTCAAACACCTGCACCGCATCGCCTTCGGCCATGCGCAGCACACGGCCGATGTAGTGGGCCTGTGCCTCGGGCAGTTCGTGGTCGCCGAGGCTCAGGGGCGCGTCGATGAAGAAGCGGGACAGTCTCATGTCGGATCTCTGAAAAAGTTAACGGTGCTATGAGGCCCCCCACACCTGTGGCGAGGGGATTTATCCCCGTTGGGCTGCGAAGCAGCCCCAAATACATCCAACGCGATTTGCCTGAAGCACTGGGGTATCCGGTTTTAGGGCTGCTGCGCAGCCCAACGGGGATAAATCCCCTCGCCACAATGGTGTTCCAACAGTGCATCGCGATATCAGCCCGGATCGCGATAACCGGGATGAAAGTCCTTCGGCACCGCCACGCTGACCTTGTCCCGGGTGGCGATGTCGATGCCCTCGCTGGCCACTTCGGCCAGGAAATCGATCTGCTCCGGGGTGATGACATACGGCGGCAGGAAATACACCACGCTGCCCAGTGGGCGCAGCAAGGCACCACGCTCCAAGGCATGCTGGAACACACTCAGGCCGCGCCGTTCCTGCCACGGATAAGCGGTTTTGCTGGCCTTGTCCTTGACCATCTCGATGGCCAGCACCATGCCGGTCTGGCGCACTTCGGCGACGTTCGGGTGATCGGCCAGGTGCGCGGTGGCGCTCGCCATGCGCTGGGCCAGGGCCTGGTTGTTTTCGATGACGTTGTCGTCCTCGAAGATATCCAGTGTCGCCAGGGCCGCCGCGCAGGCCAGCGGGTTACCGGTGTAGCTGTGGGAATGCAGGAAGGCGCGCAGGGTCGGGTAGTCGTCGTAGAAGGCGCTGTAGACCTCGTCGGTGGTCACGCACGCGGCCAGCGGCAGGTAACCGCCGGTCAGGGCCTTGGACAGGCAGAGGAAGTCCGGTGTGATACCGGCCTGCTCACAGGCGAACATCGTCCCGGTACGGCCAAAGCCGACGGCGATTTCGTCGTGGATCAGGTGCACGCCATAGCGATCGCAAGCCTCGCGCAGCAACTTCAGGTACACCGGGTGGTACATGCGCATGCCGCCGGCGCCCTGGATCAGCGGTTCGACGATCACTGCCGCCACCGTGTCGTGGTGCTCGGCCAGGGTCTGTTCCATGGCCGCGAACAGGTTGCGCGAATGTTCTTCCCAACCCATGCCTTCAGGGCGGTGGTAGCAGTCGGGGCTCGGCACCTTGATCGTGTCCAGCAGCAACGCCTTGTAGGTTTCAGTGAACAACGGCACATCGCCCACCGACATCGCCGCGATGGTTTCGCCGTGGTAACTGTTGCTCAGGGTGACGAAGCGCTTCTTGTCCGGCCGACCGCGATTGATCCAGTAGTGGAAGCTCATCTTCATTGCCACTTCGATGCAGGACGAGCCGTTATCGGCGTAGAAGCACCGGGTCAGGCCTTCGGGCGTCATCTTCACCAGGCGCTCGGACAGCTCGATCACCGGCTGGTGGCTGAAGCCGGCGAGAATCACATGCTCCAACTGATCGACCTGGTCCTTGATGCGCTGGTTGATGCGCGGGTTGGCGTGGCCGAACACGTTGACCCACCAGGAGCTGACGGCATCGAGATAGCGCTTGCCTTCGAAATCTTCCAGCCACACGCCTTCACCGCGCTTGATGGGGATCAGCGGCAGCTGTTCGTGATCTTTCATCTGGGTGCAGGGATGCCACAGCACCGCGAGGTCGCGTTGCATCCACTGGTTATTCAGGCCCATTAACAGTCTCCTCGAGGCGGCTCGCGGCGGGCGCGGGCAAAACAATCGCGCAAGCCTATGCAATGGCGGCCCTGGGGACAACCCATTGTGTCATCGCGGCGACTTTGAGCGAGGCGATAGACGCCGCTGGCGGCGCTTTGATGGCTGACGTATTCTTCGCGGCTCTTCTGGGCTGTCTGGCTCGAAAAACTGAAATTACCTACGTTTACTCCGGAGTTCGTTGAATGTCTGCTGGTTGGCTGCGCGCCTGTGCGCTGGTGATGATAGGGCTGTTCAGCGTTTCGGCGCTGGCCAAGGACAAGCAACCGACGGCCATCGTCATCGGCGGCGGCCTGGCGGGACTCACGGCGGCCTATGAGCTGCAGAACAAAGGCTGGGTCGTGACCCTGCTGGAAGCCAAGCCGAGCTTGGGCGGTCGTTCAGGCATGGCCACCAGTGAGTGGATCGGCAACGAGAAGACCCAGCCGGTGCTGAACAAATACGTCTCCACATTCAAGCTGAGCACCACGCCGGCGCCGGAGTTCGTGCGCACCCCCAGCTACCTGATCGACGGCACCTACTTCACCGCTGCGGACCTGGCGACCAAACAGCCGGCCACGGCTGAAGCCCTCAAGCGCTACGAAACCACCCTGGACGAACTGGCGCGCTCCATCGAAGACCCGCAGAACCCGGCGGCCAACAACACATTGCACGCGCTGGACCAGATCACCGTGTCCAACTGGCTCGACCGTCTGCAACTGCCGGCCACGGCGCGGCAGTTGGTGAACCAGGAGATTCGCACCCGTTACGACGAGCCTTCGCGTCTGTCGCTGCTGTATTTCGCCCAGCAGAACCGCGTCTATCGTGGCGTGTCCGACCGCGACCTGCGGGCCTCGCGCCTGTTGGGTGGCAGCCCGACCCTGGCCCAGGCGTTCGTCAAGCAACTGAAAACCATCAAGACCAATTCGCCCGTGTCGGCCATTTCCCAGGACAAGGACGGGGTGACCGTCAAGGTTGGCGCCGTTGGCTATCAGGCTGACTACGTGGTGCTGGCGGTGCCGCTGCGGGCGCTGAACAAGATCCAGTTGACCCCGGCCCTGGATGCCCAGCATCAAGGCGCGATCAAGGGCACCAACTACGGCTGGCGCGACCAGATCATGCTCAAGTTCAAGACCCCGGTCTGGGACAGCAAGGCGCGCATGTCTGGCGAGATCTACAGCAACACTGGCCTGGGCATGATGTGGATCGAGCCGGCCATGAAGGGCGGCGCCAACGTGGTCATCAACCTGTCGGGCGACAACGCCCGGGTGATGCAGGCGTTCGGCGACAAGCAGATGGTCGACCAGGTACTGATCCGTCTGCACGCGTTTTATCCCCAGGCCCGTGGCGCGTTCACCGGCTATGAAATCCGCCGCTACAGCACCGACCCGTCCATGGGCGGCGCGTACCTGGCCTTTGGTCCGGGCCAGATCAGCAAGTACTGGCGCCTGTGGGAAAAGCCGTTGCAGCGCGTAGCCTTTGCCGGTGAACACACCGACACCCTGTATCCGGGCACCCTGGAAGGCGCGCTGCGCAGCGGCCAGCGGGCCGCCAGCCAGGTTGAAGACCTGGCGGCGGGCAAGTCGTTTGAACCGGCCAAGGTCGCGCCTGCTGCAACGGCGGCAGCTGCCGGTGCCGTGGCGGCGAAGAAGGGCAACTTCTTCAGCAACCTGTTCGGTGGCTCGGATGACGAGAAGAAGCCGGAGCCGGTCAAGGCACCGGAGCCGGTAGCGCCGCCTCCAGCGCCTGCACCGACACCCGCCCCAGCGCCTGCCCCGGTAGCGCCACCCGCGCCTGCCCCGGTGAACGTCGAACCCGCCAAGAAAGCCACGGCCAAGCCTGCGGCGAAAAAACCGGCGGCCAAGGCCCCAGCCAAAAAAGCCCCGGCCAAGGCTCCGGTAAAAAAGGCCGAGCCGGTGAAGAAGCCAGCAGTCAAACCGACGACGGCTACTGAGACGAAGGCTCAGTAACGATCAGGCGGAAAGAACGCGGCTCAAGGACCTAATGCTGTTCACTTAAGGCAATCGACAAACCCGTGGCGAGGGAGCTTGCTCCCGCTGGGCCGCGAAGCGGCCCCAAAACCTGCCAAATGCGGAGCATCAGATACACCGCACCTGCCGGTTTACGACTGCTTCGCAGCCGAGCGGGAGCAAGCTCCCTCGCCACAGGGCCATCATTTTTCTTGAGTGAACCGCATTGGGCTCAAGGGCCGTGTTTTTTATCCAGCATCGAGCGTACCGGCGCCGCCACCTAAAGCGCGGCTCAAGGGTCTAGCACTGTTCGCTCAAGGCTTGTCTGAATCATTGTGGCGAGGGAGCTTGCTCCCGCTGGGCTGCGTAGCAGCCCCTTTTTGTGAGCGCTTCGCACTCAAGCGGGAGCAAGCTCCCTCGCCACGGATTCATCGCTTTTCTTAAGTGAGCAGCACACCCAGAGCCCGGCGTTGTACAACGAGCGCCAACGTCCTATACGCCGCGGCGATATATCGGAAACTTCCCACCTATTAACAGGATGGAAGTGATAGAGCGCACCAGTCATCGGCCCTAGGCTCCTTAATACACATGCTTCATGGCACAAAACCGCCGTGAGCAGGCTGCGATAGGGCCCTTTCCATCACGCGATCACTGCTTGCGCCGGTCGCCATCACCCACCATTTCCCCCTTTAATCTTTCCTTAACCCACCTCTCCCAGACTGATCATCGTATTTCTCGATATTTCAAAGCGAAAATTTCCGCTTTAAATCGATAGATAACTCGCTAGTCTTGGACGCAGTTTTTACAGGATATGAGCAATGCAGCTACGCAACTCTTCTTCTCGTTATGGCTGGGTCAGTATCACCCTGCACTGGGGCATTGCGCTGGTGGTGTATGGGTTGTTCGCCCTGGGCCTGTGGATGGTCGGCCTGGATTACTACAGCACCTGGCGCAAAGACGCGCCAGACCTGCACAAGAGCATTGGCCTGGTGCTGCTGGCGGTCATGTTGCTGCGGGTGATCTGGCGTTTCGTCAGCCCGCCGCCACCGACCCTGCCAACCTATGGCCGCCTGACCCGCGTCGGCGCCAAGCTTGGCCATAGTGCTCTGTATCTCGGGTTGTTCGCCGTGATGATCGCCGGTTACCTGATTTCCACCGCAGACGGTGTCGGGATCCCGGTGTTTGGTTTGTTCGAAGTCCCCGCGCTGGTGTCCGGACTGCCCGATCAGGCAGACGTCGCTGGCGAGATTCACCTGTACCTGGCATGGGCGTTGGTCATTTTCTCCGGCCTCCATGCGTTGGCAGCATTGAAACACCACTTTATCGACCGTGACGCGACCCTCAAGCGCATGCTGGGACGCCAAGCCTGATGTTCAACCTCGACTCCAAAGGAATAGAAAGCATGTTGAAAAAGACGCTCGCCGCCCTGGCAATCGGTTCTGCCCTGCTGTCAGCCGGCCAGGCCATGGCTGCCGACTACGTGGTCGACAAGGAAGGCCAGCACGCCTTCGTCGACTTCAAGATCAGCCACCTGGGCTATAGCTACATCACCGGTACCTTCAAGGACATCGACGGCAAGTTCAGCTTCGACGCCGCCAAGCCAGAAGACAGCAAGATCGAGTTCAACGTACGTACCGCCAGCGTGTTCACCAACCACGCCGAGCGCGACAAGCACATCGCCAGCAAGGACTTCCTGGAGGTGTCCAAGTACGCCGATGCCAAGTTCGTGTCCACCAGCGTCAAATCCACCGGTAAGAATGCCGCTGGCAAAGAGACTGCCGACGTGACCGGCGACCTGACGCTGCACGGCGTGACCAAGCCAATCGTGGTCAAGGCCACCTTCCTGGGTGAAGGCAAGGACCCATGGGGCGGCTACCGTGCCGGCTTCGAGGGCACCACCAGCATCAAGCGTTCCGACTTCGGCAAGATGATGGACCTGGGTCCACAATCCGACGCCGTTGAGCTGTACATCTCGTTTGAAGGTGTCAAAGCGAAGTAACCTTCGCACTGACAAAAAACGTCCCTGGTCTTGCGATCAGGGGCGTTTTTTATTACGCGGATTCGGGCAGCACAGAAAACCCTGTGGGAGCGAGCTTGCTCGCGATGGCGTCTTGCCGGTCGACTTGATGCTGACTGACATACCGCTATCGCGAGCAAGCTCGCTCCCTCATTTGGATTGTGTTGGACCAAAAAAAGCCCCAGGTCGCGAGACCTGGGGCATTTTTTCAACGCTTGGAAAAACTCAGCGATTGCGCGTCAGCAATGCCGGTTTTTCGCCCCGTGGACGGCTTGGCAGTTGATCCAGCTGTTCAGGCGTCGGGAAACGATCGGCTTTCGATTCCTTGTGCATGATCTTTGGCTGGTTGCTGCGCGGGTTCTGCACGGCGGGTTCCTGACGAGGCTGGTCCTCACGGGCCGGACGGCGCGGGCGGGTGTCATCGCGGCGAGCCTGACCGTCACGCGGGGCACCGTTGCGTGGGCCGCTGCGCTTGGCCGGTGGCGTGCCGGTGGACGAGCCGTTGCTGTTGCGCGGGCCATTCTGGCGACCTTGTGGCTGGCCGCTGCGCGGCGCGCCTGCAGTTGCACCCTGTGCCGGGGCACCCGGGCGACGACCACGGCCCTGGGCCGGTTTCTGCTGGGGCACGTAGTCGACGCGGTTACCGAAGTTATCGATATCGTCGTCCAGGAACTCGTCCGGGGCACGATCAGCCGCGGCGCGCGGGGCTGGACGCTGCTGTTCACGGGCTGGCGTGCCTTCGCGGGGCTTCTGTTCGCGGGCTGGGCGTTCGCCGCGGCCATTGCTGTTGCTGGCCGATTTTTCCTTGCCCTTGTCCTTGCCTTTGTCTTTGCGGCCACCGCCACCACCGCCGCCATTCGGACCGTCGCCACGCGGGCCACGGGCATTGCGCGGATTGCGCACGTCCGGACGTTCGCGCACTTCAGGCTTCTCGGCCTCGATGGTGCTGGCATCGAAGCCCATCAGGTCGCCATCGGCGATTTTCTGCTTGGTCATGCGCTCGATGCTTTTGAGCAGCTTTTCTTCGTCCGGTGCGACCAGCGAGATCGCTTCGCCCGAGCGACCGGCCCGGCCGGTACGGCCGATACGGTGCACATAGTCTTCATCGACGTTCGGCAGTTCGAAGTTGACCACGTGAGGCAGTTGGTCGATATCCAGGCCACGGGCCGCGATGTCGGTGGCCACCAGAATGCGCACTTCGCCGGCCTTGAAGTCGGCGAGGGCTTTGGTGCGGGCGTTCTGGCTCTTGTTACCGTGGATCGCCACAGCCGGCAGGCCATGCTTGTCCAGGTACTCGGCCAGGCGGTTGGCGCCGTGCTTGGTGCGGGTGAACACCAGGACCTGTTCCCAGGCACCGGCGGTAATCAGGTGCGCCAGCAGAGCACGCTTGTGGCTGGCCGGCAGGCGGAAGACGCGTTGCTCGATGCGCTCGACCGTGGTGTTCGGTGGCGTGACTTCGATGCGCTCCGGGTTGTGCAGCAGCTTGCCAGCCAAGTCGGTGATGTCCTTGGAGAACGTCGCCGAAAACAGCAGGTTCTGACGCTTGGCGGGCAGGCGAGCGAGGACTTTCTTCACGTCATGGACAAAGCCCATGTCGAGCATGCGGTCGGCTTCGTCCAGCACGAGGATTTCCACGTGGGACAAATCGACGCTGCCCTGGCCGGCCAGGTCCAGCAGGCGACCGGGGCAGGCCACCAGTACATCGACGCCACGGGACATGGCCTGGACTTGGGGGTTCATGCCCACGCCGCCAAAAATGCAGGCGCTGACGAACTTCAGGTCGCGAGCGTAGACCTTGAAGCTCTCGTGTACCTGGGCCGCCAGTTCGCGGGTTGGGGTCAGGACCAGTACGCGCGGTTGGCGCGGGCCATGACGCTGGGACTTGTCTGGGTGACCGTTGGGGAACAACCGCTCCAGGATCGGAAGGGCGAAACCGCCGGTTTTACCAGTACCTGTCTGCGCCGCGACCATCAGGTCACGACCTTGCAACACGGCGGGAATGGCCCGCTGTTGCACGGGGGTAGGCTGGGTATAGCCGGCGGCTTCGATGGCGCCGACTAAAGCCTCGGAGAGACCGAGGGAAGCAAAGGACATGAGTAATCCTGTTTTAGTGAGGGCCTGGCCCAATGGGATAGTCTTGCCTGGCGCGAATGACGTTCAACATGGAAACGTCATCCCGTCCGGTCCTGCCGGGTCTGAAAGACGGGTCCGGACAGGGCTCGCGCGGGCTGGAAGCTGCGCTGTAGCGGTGTCGGGATGCCTTTTGCAAGACCGGGCGTCCGGGCGTGAGCCTGGCGGGAAGGCCGGAGTATAACAGAGCAAACGCCGTGCGCCGCTTTCCTGCTGCTCAACGGTTTATTTCAACGTTGACCCAGGCCGGGCGAGATGACCTTGGCCACTGGGCCGGTACCGTAGCGGGCGCTCAGTTCGGCATAGGCGGGTTCGCGCTTGAAACGCTTGAGTTCGGCACTGAAGCGTTGCACCAGCAAATCCATCCCGGCATTGCGCCGCACCGCCAGGTATTGGCTTTGGCGGCTCACGACCATCGGGTTTTCGGTAATCTGGTCGCCCAACTGCATGTGTTCGAGCACATGTCGGCCCACCCTGCGGTCGGTGATGAGCAGGTCGATGCGTCCCAACTGCAACTTGCCGAAATTGGCTTCGTGGGTTGGCGCCGTTTCCCGGGTGAACAGGGTCGACTCACTGAAGGCCTGGCTGTAGAGATAACCGGGTGAGGTGCCGACGGTCAGGCCGCGCAGGTCATCGAGCGTGCGAAACGGATGGGGCCGGGCATTGGCGTAGAACATCACGAACTCTACGTCCGACAGCGGTTCGCTGGGGTAAAGCAGCATGGCATCGCGTTCATCGCTGTGGAAAATGTCCAGCGCACCGTCCGCCAACCCCTGCTCCAGCATCACCAGGCAACGCTTCCACGGCAGGAACTGCCATTCCACGTCGATACCCAGGCGCTTGAAGACAATGGCCGTGGTTTCGTAGTCCAGGCCCAGCATCTTGCCGTTCTCTTCGTAGACATACGGGGCCCAGGGTTCGGTGACAATGCGCAACTTCTCGGCCCGGGCAGTCATGCTCAGGCACAAGAGGAGAAGGGCTGTCAGTAACCGGGCAATAACGGGCATGGCCTGAGGTTACGACGAGAACTCCTCAAATAGCTAGAGCGCTCTGGCTCGCGCCTTAGTTGCCTTTTACTTGCAGTCGGTGCAGATCGAAGGCTTCGCGGTATTTGTCCCGAGGCAAACACATCCATTCGGGGCCGAAGACCCTCACGACAACTGGATAAAAAAGGCCCTGGTTTTCACCAGGGCCTTTTGTACCACGGTATTGGCTGTTAACGCGGCAGCTTGAGGTTGTTCCATACCGCCAGGCTGGCTTCGGCCTGGTTCAGGGTATAGAAGTGCAGCCCCGGGGCTCCACCTTGCAACAATCGCTCGCACATTTGCGTGATGACTTCCTCGCCGAAGCTTTGGATGCTCGACGTGTCGTCACCATAAGCTTCCAGTTGCTTGCGGATCCAGCGTGGGATTTCTGCACCGCAGGCGTCGGAGAAGCGCGCCAGCTTGCTGTAGTTGGTGATCGGCATGATCCCCGGTACCACAGGAATGTCGACGCCCAACTTGCGTATGCGCTCGACGAAGTAGAAATAACTGTCGGCGTTGAAGAAGTACTGGGTGATCGCGCTGTTGGCGCCAGCATTGGCCTTGCGGACGAAGTTGCGCAAATCGTCTTCGAAATTGCGCGCCTGGGGGTGCATTTCCGGGTATGCCGCGACTTCGATATGGAAGTGCTCGCCAGTTTCTTCGCGAATGAACTCAACCAGGTCATTGGCGTGGCGCAGCTCGCCGCTGGCCATGCCCATGCCTGACGGCAGGTCGCCGCGCAGGGCAACGATGCGCTTGATGCCAGCGGCCTTGTACTGGGTCAGCAGCCTTCGCAGGTCGTCCTTGCTGTCACCCACGCAAGACAGGTGAGGGGCGGCCGGGACTTTGACTTCGCTTTCAAGTTGCAACACGGTGTTCAGGGTGCGGTCACGGGTCGAGCCGCCGGCGCCATAGGTGCAGGAGAAGAAGTCGGGGTTGTAGCTGGCCAACTGACGGGCAGTGGCGATCAGTTTTTCATGCCCAGCATCGGTCTTCGTCGGGAAGAACTCGAAGCTGTAGCGACGGTCTTGGGACATGGTCATATCCTTGGAAACTCGTAGGCCGGTGAAGCGCTCAGGCTTGTGTGGGAGCGAGCTTGCTCGCGATTGCCATCGCCTCGCTCCGGCAGTTGGGCCGAGGTGTCTGCATCGCGAGCAAGCTCGCTCCCACAAAGAGCCGGCTCCCCCTGGGGGAGCCGCGCCGATCAGTAGCGGTAAGCGTGCGGCTTGAACGGGCCTTCGACGGTCACGCCGATGTAGTCGGCCTGCTGCTTGGTCAGCTTGGTGACCACGCCGCCGAAACCGCGGACCATTTCCAGGGCCACTTCTTCGTCGAGTTTCTTGGGCAGTACTTCCACGGTCAGGCGCTCGGCTTTCTGGGCCGGCGACAGGTCGGCGTATTTCTGGCCGAACAGGAAGATCTGGGCCAGGACCTGGTTGGCGAACGAGCCGTCCATGATGCGGCTTGGGTGGCCGGTGGCGTTGCCCAGGTTAACCAGGCGGCCTTCAGCCAGCAGGATCAGGTAGTCGTCGTTCTGTGGGTCGAAGCTGCCGGTACCGGTGCGGTGAACCTTGTGCACCTGTGGCTTCACTTCTTCCCATGCCCAGTTCTTGCGCATGAAAGCGGTGTCGATTTCATTGTCGAAGTGACCGATGTTGCAGACCACGGCGCGCTTCTTCAGGGCCTTGAGCATGTTGGCATCGCAGACGTTGACGTTGCCGGTGGTGGTCACGATCAGGTCGATCTTGCCCAGCAGGGCCTTGTCGATGCTGGCTTCGGTGCCGTCGTTGATCCCGTCGATGAACGGCGAAACCAGCTCGAAACCGTCCATGCAGGCTTGCATGGCGCAGATCGGGTCGACTTCCGACACCTTGACGATCATGCCTTCCTGACGCAGGGACTGGGCCGAACCCTTGCCCACGTCACCGTAGCCGATCACCAGCGCCTGCTTGCCCGACAACAGGTGATCGGTGCCGCGCTTGATGGCGTCGTTGAGGCTGTGACGGCAGCCGTACTTGTTGTCGTTCTTGCTCTTGGTCACCGAGTCGTTGACGTTGATGGCCGGGATCTTCAGTTCGCCCTTGGCCAGCATGTCCAACAGGCGGTGTACGCCGGTGGTGGTCTCTTCGGTCACGCCGTGGACGTTTTCCAGCACGGCCGGGTACTTCTTGTGCAGCAGCTCGGTCAGGTCGCCGCCGTCGTCGAGGATCATGTTGGTGTCCCACGGCTGGCCATCCTTGAGGATGGTCTGCTCCAGGCACCACTCGTACTCTTGCTCGGTCTCGCCTTTCCAGGCGAATACCGGGATACCGGCGGCAGCGATGGCGGCAGCGGCCTGGTCCTGGGTCGAGAAGATGTTGCAGGACGACCAACGCACTTCGGCACCCAGGGCAACCAGGGTTTCGATCAGCACGGCGGTCTGGATGGTCATATGGATGCAGCCGAGGATTTTTGCGCCCTTCAATGGCTGTTCGCCAGAATACTTGCGGCGCAGGCCCATCAGGGCTGGCATTTCGGATTCGGCGATGATGATTTCGCGACGGCCCCAGGCAGCCAGGGACATGTCGGCGACTTTGTAGTCGGTAAAATCGGCAGGCGTGATAACAGCGCTCATGAAGAGTCTCCATTCGTAATGTATGCGAATGGGCGCCGTTGTGCGTTTAGTGTCCGTGCGGGGAGCCCCCGTACAAACAACGCCCCATCCGAGCCTGACAGGTCGAGCCTGCTGCAGCGCCCCTCGGACAGGTGGCGGGAACGGTCCAACGGGTGGACCGGGTAAAGCGGTGGCGATTATAACGGGCTAATCGGATCTTCCAAAAGGGTTTCTGTCGGCAAATCGAAATTGCCGATGATCGTCATAGGGCCCGCGACGTAGAGCCGGGCAGCCTGGTCTGCCATGATGCAGGCATTCATCGGCCAGACACTCAGGAGTGATCATGAATTTCCACACCCGCAAATGGGTCAAGCCCGAAGACCTCAACCCCAACGGCACGCTGTTCGGCGGCAGCCTGTTGCGCTGGATCGACGAGGAGGCGGCGATCTACGCCATCGTCCAGCTGGGTAACCAGCGCGTGGTCACCAAGTACATCTCGGAAATCAATTTCGTCAGCGCTTCGCGCCAGGGCGACATCATCGAGCTGGGCATCACCGCCACCGAGTTTGGCCGTACTTCCATTACCCTGACCTGCGAGGTGCGCAACAAAATCACCCGCAAGAGCATCCTGACCGTGGAGAAGATGGTCTTCGTCAACCTCGGCGAAGACGGCTTGCCGGCGCCTCACGGGCGGACCGAGATCAAGTACGTCAAGGATCAGTTCAAGGATGCTGTCGTCGAGTGAGATCGATAGCGGTTTCAGGCCCAGGTGACTGAACAGCTCCGAACGCCGCGTGTCGTAGGTACATCACGCCACCGGTTCAGGAGCTGTATGGACACCCATGAAGAAGGCAAGACCCCTGACCTCTCGGCCCAGGAGCAACACGAAGTCGACCGCAACCAACCGCCACGGGCCGCGGTGCTGCATGAAATCATCCGCACCCAGGGCAATCAGGAATTGGAGCGCAGTATCGCCGCGCTCTGGTGGTCAGCCCTGGCGGCTGGGTTGACCATGGGCCTGTCGCTGATGGCGATGGGCTTGCTCAACTCCCGGTTGCCGGACCACGAAGGCTTCAAGGTGATCGCCAGTTTCGGTTACTGCGCCGGCTTTCTCGCGGTGATCCTCGCCCGCCAGCAGCTGTTCACCGAAAACACCCTGACCGCCGTGCTGCCGATCATGAGCAAACCCACCCTGGGCAACTTCGGTCGGCTGTTGCGGCTCTGGGGCGTGGTGCTGGTGGGCAACCTGTGTGGCACCTTGCTGGTGGCCTACGTGATGCTACACCTGCCGATTTTCGACCCGCGCACCGACCAGGCCTTCCTGGAGATCGGCCGCAAGGTCATGGAGAACGACACTGGCCAGATGTTCGCCAAGGGCATCATTTCCGGCTGGATGATCGCCACCATGGTCTGGATGATCCCATCCATGGAAAGCGCCAAGATGTGGATCATCACTCTGATTACTTACCTGATGGCGCTGGGGGATTTCACCCACATCGTCGTCGGCTCGGCCGAGGTGTCGTATCTGGTCTTCGCCGGGCAGTTGTCGTGGGAGGACTTCTGGATGGTGTTCGCCGGGCCGACGTTGGCGGGGAATATCATCGGTGGCAGCTTTATTTTTGCGCTGATCAGCCATGCGCAGATTCGTAGTGAAGTAGGACCACCCAAAGGCAAGCCGTTAGATCCGGTAAAACAGCGCAACGACTCGGAATGAACGGGAGCCTGATCGCGGGCTCCCGGCGTGAATGGGCCGTCAGTGGATCAATCTTTCGCGCAGATCATTGATGGTGGTTGATTTAGGGTTGGACAATCCCGTAGAGCGCGACTTGTAGTTGTGGATGACCCGCAGGAGTACGTTGTTGAACGCGTATTTGTTTTGTACATCCTTTAGATCGTGAATGGCGCGGCTTAACAGTGTGATGTTCGAGCCAGGCTGGCCGCCGCGAAAGAGCGAGCGGTACAGCACGTGTTGCACGACGTTAGCGGCACGGGTGGCGATGTCCCGTCTATTCATTTCCTCGACGGCCTGGCGGATCACCTGGGGGGTATGAGCGGATGCACGGATTTCCCTGCGAGCCGCGGCCTGCAGGTGCTGGATGAGGTCCTGATCATTTCCGAGGTTCAGTTTCTCTACGGCTCGGCGAGCTGCGTCAGAAGCTTCGCGATCCCAACGAACAGCAGCCTGAAGCAAGTACATGAAATCCGGATCGTTGTCGTGAGTGATGCGTTTCGCCAGCCACTCCACCTTGTCGGGAGTATCCGCCACGACGTCGAGGTTCAGAATGGCGTTGCGTAGCTCCGGGGTCGGCTCAAGGCCGGAGGGCTTGATCGCGACTTTCAGTTCCGACAGTGCTGTCAGCGCAGCCTGCCTGAAGGCTTTCACCTCGGCATAGGTTTCGTTGCCTTCCAACTGCGCACCTAACTGGATGAACAGCTTGTCATTCAATGCCAGCAGGGCGGCGTCGTGCGAAGGGAAGTGATGGGTTTTTCGTGCGGCGCCACGCTTGTCCAAATGTTTCAAGGTCACCTTGCGCAACTCTTCCTGAAGATAGTCCTTGCTCTCCTCTGATATGTTGAAGGCGAGTGTTCCATCTACTATTCCGCGGCGATCGCCTTCCTCGGTGTTCAGTGGCACGGTGACGGTCTGCTCCTCGAAATCTTCCATTCGTTTGGCATCGTGGGCAGAGCTCGCCGCATGAGGGGCTCCAAGGAACCAGTCGGCAAAGGCCGATAGACCTGTGCCGTGCGTGCTTTCCTTGGCGGGTACCGACTCGAATACGAGAATCAACGACTCCTCATCCGGTATCGCGCTCATGCTGGTCACGGGGTCGCCGAGTCCGTGGATCGGTGTGTTGCGCAGGATACCGCCATCGGCAAATGCCGTGACCTCATCGATGCCTTCATCGCTGCCTTCCTCCTTCCTTTCTTGGAACGGCAGCCCTTGCTCGGTCGGTTTGCTGAATACGATCGGCAGCGCTGCGGAGATATGCGCAGCCTTGGCGATGTCCATGTCGGGGGTCAGCTCCGCACTGAAAACCACCAGTTGCGCGCCTTCCTTGAACATGGCGGTGCCGGTGATCTCCAGGGCCTTGATCTCCTTGACCTCCTTGCTCAGGATCTCCAGGTCGCGGAAGGTGACGTAATTGCGCGTCTGCACATCGGCAATAGCCTTTTGCGCTAACTCGGTAAGCCCTGTCCTGTTTTTACACAACGCCACGAACGCCGCACAGGATTCTTCCCTGATCAGCTTTTCCAGCTCCGTACCTTTGGTACCCAGGCGTGGCAATAGATTGCAAAGCAGTTGCACCATGGGGAGGGCTTTCATGTTCTCGCCCATCCGCGACCACTCTCTCTGCTCGGCTTTAACGTCAGCCTTATCACTGTCGAGCAATTGAATAAGGGAAATTTTGTCAGAGATCCGGTCGAAGCCCTTATGGTTCATTCCGCTGGCCAGCAGAGCGGCCGATAAGCCCCCTGCGGAGGATCCTGAAATCGTATGGATAGACTTCATGATACCCATGGCTTCGAGTGCCTCGATGGCGCCGGAGAAGGCGGCTCCCTTGACGCCACCCCCACTCATGGCCAATCGACCGATAGGGGGGCGACCAATAATGAGTACGACACCATCGTCATGTTCGACGATGGTTATCGACTGTTCAGTCGCGCCGCGTACCAGTACGCGTGGGTTTTTCAGGTCCGCAAGTACGTTGTCCTCGCAATCGAAGTCGCGACCGTCATATACATTGTCGACGACTTCTGGCGATGTCTGGATGGGCTTCTGACCGGTAGGGAAAGAAAGGACGATCGGGGATATGGGCATTCAGGTTCGTTCCTTGTACCTAGGGCGGAGGCGCGAACTGTAAACAAAACCTGAAGGCAGATTGCGTCATTACTCAATTGGAAAAACATCAGCCGTCCGCGAACGGCGCTCGCATGTTTTCGAAGCGAGCGCTCTGGAATGGGCTTTTTGGCGGGCAGGTAAAACAGCCCGCACGGATCTGGGTTGAGGCCCTACTGAACGTGTCGCCCATTCATCGAGGTGCTGGGGCAAATTTCCTACACGCTCAGACAGCGATTGCCGCCAAGCGTCGTTGTCGATGAATAAAGAACAAAGCCGTCAATACCGTGAGGCCGCCGACAGCGGCCCCCGTCCACGGCAAGTCCGCCAGGTCAGCCCCACTGGCCACCACCAACCCACCGATCCATGCCCCGGCCGCGTTGCCGAGGTTGAAGGCGCTCTGGTTCAAGGTCGATCCGAGGTTCGGCGCCTCAAAGGCCTGGTCGATGATCAGCAATTGCAGGATCGGGCACAGGGCGAAGGCGAAGATGCCCCACAACACCAGGGTGATCGCTGCCGGAATCACCGACTGGCTGGTCTGGCTGAACGCGGCGAGCACCAGCACCACGGCCAGGGCCATGCCTACCAGCGAGGGCAGCAGGCGGCGGTCGGCCAGGCGTCCGCCGAGGAAGCTGCCCGCCGTCAGGCCGACCCCGAACAACAGCAGCATGACGGTGATGCCATGGGGGCTGACGCCGGTAATGTCCTGCAGGATCGGCGCGATGTAGGTGAATACGCTGAACAGGCTGGTGGAGGCCAGCACGCTCATGCCCAGGGCCAGCAATACGTTGGCCTTGCCCAGGACCTTGAATTCGCTGGCCAGGTTGGCTTTGTCCATGGGGATGTCCTTGGGCAGCCAGACCCATTGGGCAATGGCGGCGATCACCCCGATCACCGACACCGCCCAGAAGGTCGAGCGCCAGCCGGCGTATTGGCCCAAGGCTGTGCCCAGCGGTACGCCCAGCACATTGGCCAGGGTCAGGCCGGTGAACATCATCGCAATCGCCTGGGCCCGTTTGTTCGGCGCCACCAACCCGGCCGCCACCACCGAACCGATGCCAAAGAAGGCGCCGTGACACAGCGCGGTGATGACCCGGGCGGCCATCAGCGTGGCGTAGTTCGGCGCCAGGGCGCAGAGCACGTTGCCGAGGATGAACATCAGGGTCATGCCCAGCAGCGTGGCCTTGCGTGGCATGTTGGCGGTGCCGATGGCCAGGATCGGCGCACCGAACACCACGCCCAGGGCGTAGCCAGTGATCAGCAGCCCGGCCTGGGGAATGCTCACGGCCAGGTCACGGGCGACATCGGGCAACAGGCCCATGATGACGAATTCAGTCGTGCCGATGCCGAAAGCGGCGACGGCCAAAGCAAGCAAGGCGAGTGGCATGCGCAGGGTCTCTGTCTGTAGTCTTGACGCTCTGATCAGGCATACGCATGCCGGCGTCCTGGTTCGAACGAACAGGACAGCAGCAGAATTATTGGAATAGGCTTATGCGCAACTGAGTGCGGCGTGGTCGCTAGCAGTATAAACGGCTGCCGATGGATGGCGAATCAATTCTCTGAATGGCTAAGGAGCGTGCCGTGCTTGCAACGGCCTTGGTGTTGGTAGCGGCGCTGTTGCATGCGGCATGGAATACGCTGATCAAGTTCAGCGGCGAGCGTTTGCTGGTGGTGGCTTGCATGGACAGCGTTGCGTTGCTGTTCGTCGCCTTGGCCCTGGGCTTCGTGGCACTGCCGCCGTTGGCGATATGGCCGTGGATCCTGGCTTCGGCGGCGTTCGAGCTGCTGTATCGCTATTTGCTGATCCAGGCGTATCGGGTCGGCGACCTGGGGTTGGTCTATCCGCTGATGCGCGGCCTGTCGCCGCTGGTGGTGCTGGCCCTGACTTTCATCTTTGCCGGTGAAGCGCTGACGACCCAGCAAATCTTCGGCATCCTGCTGATCCCGTTCGGCATGCTCTGCCTGTTATGGCAGGGCGGTGGCGGGGCGCGGTTGCCCTGGTCGATGCTGCCGGTGGTGGCGCTGATCGGCCTGTGCATCGGTTGCTACACCTTCATTGACGGCCATGCCTTGCGACGCTGGTCCCATCCGCTGGATTACCTGGTCTGGGTCACGCTGCTCAGCGCCTGGCCATTCCCGTTGCTGGCGTTGGTGGGCAAGCGGCCGGCGTTCATGCGGTTCTGGCGTGAGCAGTGGCGGCTGGGGTTGGCGGTCGGATTCTGCGTGTTATTCAGCTACGCTCTGGTGCTGTGGGCCATGCAGCTGGGGTCGATTGCCGAAGCGGCGGCCCTGCGGGAGATCAGCGTGATCCTGGTGGTGCTGTTCGGCATGCGTTACTTGAAAGAACCTTTTGGTTTGCCGCGGCTCTTAGCCTGCGGGCTGGTGTTGGTTGGCATGCTGGTGATGAAGTTCTGACCGGCGCCCGAACTCGCGATTTTCTATAAAACTCAAAGAAGGAACTGCGTCAATGACGGTTGCCCTGTGGTGTATTTTGATTGCCTTTCTCCTGCCTTACCTGTGCGTCGCCATTGCCAAGATTGGTGGAAGATACAGGCTGGCAGATAACCACGACCCTCGGGACTTTCTGGACACACTCGAAGGCGCTCCCCGGCGGGCATACGCGGCGCAACTGAACAGCTTTGAAATCAGCCCTTTTTTTGCCGCCGCCGTGATCGTCGCGCACCTGGCCGGCAATGCCGAGCTGGTGACCATCAATGTGCTGGCGGTGCTGTTCATCACCAGTCGCCTGCTCTACATCATTTGCTATCTGGCTGACTGGGCGATTCTGCGTTCGCTGGTGTGGTTCGTGGGGGTGGGGTTGGTGTTGAGTTTCTTCTTCGTTTCGGTCTGAACCTGGCGGCGGAATCCCGGGGTCGGTGCTGGCGCCATCGCGAGCAAGCTCGCGATGGGGTCGACACAGTCAGCCCATTCCCTAGGGATTGGCGGTAACCGCATTCGCCACCTGTGGCACTTGCGGCAACGCCATGCCCTTGGGCCAGAACATCCAGATCTGCCCCTGTTGCTTCATGTCCCCGGCCAGTTGTCCGGCCGCCTCGCCTGTGCCCCAGAACAAGTCCGCCCGCACTTCGCCGGCAATTGCACCGCCAGTGTCCTGGGCGGCGACGGGCCGGTTCAATGTGCTGCCGTCGGGTCGGGTGGTGGATAGCCAGAGCAGGCTGCCCAGCGGAATTACCTTGCGGTCCACCGCCACGCTGTAGCCGGCTGTCAGCGGTACATTCAGCGAGCCTCGCGGTCCTTCGTTGCTGTCGGGGTTACGGTTGAAGAACACGTAGCTGGGGTTGCTGCCCAGCAATTCGGGAATACGGTTCGGATGGGCCTTGGCCCAGGCACTGATGGCGCCCATGGTCACGTCTTCTTTCTTCAGCTCGCCCTGTTCAACCAGCCAGCGCCCGATGGGACGGTAAGGGTGGCCGTTCTGGTCGGCATAACCGATGCGCAGCTGGCGGCCATCGGCGAGTCGAATGCGTCCCGAACCCTGGATTTGCAGGAATTGCAGGTTCATGGGGTCGGTCAGCCAGGCGATGATCGGTGCCTTGACTCCGTTGGTTTCGATGGTGGCCGCGTCGTCGTATGGCTTGAGCACGCGGCCTTCGAGGCGGCCACGCAGGCGTTTGCCCTTGAGTTCAGGGTAAATGCTGTCCAGCGACACAATGATCATGTCCTCCGGCACACCGTAGACAGGGATATTCGCCGTGGCGGTCTGGGTGAGGCTGCCGGGGTAGACCGGCTCGTAGTAGCCGGTAATCAGGCCATTGGGGCTGTTGTCCCCCGAGCGCAGGCCATAGACGTCCAGTTTCTGTTTCAGGAAATTGCGTACATCCTGTGCGGTTTGCGGCACATTGGCCGCCGCCGCGCAGGTCGGCCCCCAGTTCGCATCGGCCTTGAGCCGGGTGCAAGCGCTGCGCCAGGAGCCGAACCCGGCCAGCAGGTCTTCATCGGACACCGCCGGCAAGGCCTCCCACGGTACGCTGACATAGGTGGCGAGGGCGTGGGTCTGAGGTTCTTCGACCTTTTCGCCGCGATTACAACCGGCCAACAGTGCGATCAGCGGTAGGGCCAGTGCCAGGCCTTTGTGCCAGGTCTTGATGCGGCTGTTCATGAAGATTTCCTTTGCAGTCATTCGAACGCTGCCAGGCGCTCGTACAACCCGTATTGTTGATAAGGCCATTGGTCTTTACCGATGACCCGAGGATACTAACCGCCGTTTCCTGCCCCGAGGCCAAGATGTTTGTAAAACGATTTTCCATGGCAGTGCTGGCTTGCCTGATGTTGTCCGCCTGTGGCGGCGTCGATCCCAATTCTCCCCTTGGCCAGCGCAAGGCGATCTTCAAGCAGATGCTCAAGACCAACGAAGAATTGGGCGGCATGTTGCGTGGCCGGGTCCCGTTCGATGGCCCACGATTTGCCGAAGGCGCGGCGCAACTGGATCAACTCTCCCATGAGCCGTGGAAACATTTCCCGCAAGTGCGCGAGCAAGACCACACCAGCGCCCGGGATGAAGTCTGGCAAAAGCAGGCGCGTTTCCAGGAAATGGCCCGCCACCTTGAAGCCGCCACCGGTGAATTGGTGACCGCCAGCAACGTTCAACCCTACAAGGCCAGTTACTTGGGGCCGGCGGTGCAAAAGGTCGAGGATGCGTGCAGCGCCTGCCATAAAGAGTTTCGCGATCATTGAATGAAAGCAGCTGCGAGCTTCAAGCTTCAAGCGGCAAGCTCAAAGCTCCACACTTGCAACTGCTACTGATCCAACTCATCCACCGCTTCCTGCAGTTCCTTGCGGGAGGCTGCCAGCTTGTCCTTGCGTTTGTTGATCCGCTCGGCGTCGCCTTTCTTCATGGCCTTTTCCAGGTCGGCCTGACGCCGACTGACCTCGTGCTTGGCATCGAGCACCTTGTTTTCACGCTCCTTGCGCAAGGACGCATCGGTGCAATGGCTGGTGACTTCGTCCAGCGCAGTTTCCAGGCCTGCCTGCTGGTCCTGGTTGCCACGGGACTTGGCCAGTTCGATCTGGTTGATGATGCCCTGGCGCTTGGCCGCGCAACCGGTGAGCTCCGGGGTTTGCTCGTCCGCCATCAAGGGGGCGGCCATGGCACTGCATAAGACCAGCAGGGCAACGGGGGACAGGAAATTCATAGCAACTCCGTAAAAAATCTCGAGCGGTCGGTACAGATGCGCTGTTGGAACGCATGCTTGCCCCTTGGGTTCAACCGCACAGGGCCCGGATTAAAAACCGTCGACCCCGGCAGTGCGTAATACGTCACTCAAGGCCTGTACCTGCGGGTCGCGAAAAAATGCGCTCAGTTGCGCGGCGCGTCCCGGTCCGATACCGGCCTCGGCTTGCCATTGTTCGGTGCTGCGCTCGACCAGCACCTGCCACGGCCCTTCCAGCCGGGCCTCACCAGCGGGCGGCAGGCCCAGGGCCTTGAGCCATTGCGCGAAAGGGCGTTGCCGGGCGCTGTGCAGGCTGGCGAGCAGGCGGGTGCTGCTGTGTTCGCCGAAGCCGGCAATATTAGCAAGCTCGGCGGCATCGAGGGTCATCCAATCCAGCAATCCGTCGAGTCGTCCGGCGGCCAGCAACTTTTCCCAGGTGCCCGGGCCGACGTGGGGCAGGGCAAGCCCTTGTTTGCCACTGAGCCAGCCCAGTCGTGCGAGGAACTGGCTTTCACAGCCGGCTGTCGGTTGCCAGCAACTCAAGAAGTGATAGTCGGTTTGCGCAGGGACGTTGAGGTCCTGCCGCTCGGCGCTGCGCAGCACGACGCTGTCGAGTCGTGGGATGGTCAGCCCGGCCAGGCTGATAGCGACCCGGTCGCCGGGACGAATGTCCATTTCCTTCCAGCGCTTGAGGGAACTGACGCTTACCCGGCGAATCCACCGGTCGTCGAGCCGGATACGTTCAAGCTCCAGTACGGGCGTGATGCGTCCGGTACGACCGACCTTGAAGTGCACCTTGCGCACTTCGGCCAGCGCCTGGGCATACGGGTATTTCCAGGCCACGCTCCAGAACGGCGCCCTGGCCTGCCAGCGGTCGGCGGGTGGGCGGCGGCTCTGGTGCAGGACGATCCCGTCGCTGGCGAATGGCAGCGGTGTGCGGTACCAATGGTCGCGCCAGTGCTCGGCATCGGCCAGAACCTGGATAGGCTGGTTGTAATGGAGCGTATCAGCGAAGCCCAGTTCATTCAGCGCGGCCATCCGTTCCGGCAGGGTGGCCGGCCCTTCAGGCCAGTCCCAGACAAACAGGCCAATGTCCGCCGCCTCCTGCGCCGTCATGTTCGTGCGCGCCATCAGGCCTGCCACGGTCCCCCGGGCGTTGAGGCTGCCGCTGCTGGCCTGGACGTGGGTGAGCAAGCGCCAATACAACTCGCCTTGGACGACCAGGTCCAGAGGCTGGCGCAGCCGTTGTGGGATGGCGCCGATCTTGCGCGCATTCGGGGTCCAGTCGTGCCCTTGCACGCCATCGCCGCGGCTGATTGCCTGATGCAGGCGACCCTTGCGATAGACCAGGGTTACCGCCACGCCATCGACTTTCGGTTGTGCCCAGACGTCCTTGCGACCCCGCAACCAAGCCCCCACGGCGTCGGCGTCCTTAAGCTTTTCCAGGCCGGTGTGGACCACGGGGTGCGGTATCTTCCCGCCCGCTGAGCGCAGCGGATCGTCGGGCGCTGCGAGGTTGAAGCAGTGGCGCCATTGGCCCAACTCTATGCGGGATTGATCATACAGTTCATCGGCCACCAGCGATTGGCCGAGGCGGTGATAGCTGTCGTCCCAGGTGTCGATTTGCTGCTGCCGCGCGGCGATCTCGGCCTGGGCGCGTTCAGTGGGCCAATCGGGGCAGGGCGCGGCGAGCGCAGGAATGGCAATGAAGACAAGACAGGCGAGTGCATACAAAAACGGTGGCATCGAAGCATCCTTGCTTGGTTGAGTACTGAAGGCTAGCCACCGTCCCGGAAGTTGCGAGGCCCGGAGCGTTACCGGATTTTGCGGGGCCTGGTGGCAAAATCGCGGCGGTACAGTGCGAGGCGATTTAGTCGCGCAACTGTGCCTTGTCCTCGTCAACGGCCGGCGCAGAATGGACTTTCGATTCGCCGCTGCCTGGAATGCTCCCGATGGAACTGTCGACGCTCGCTGTTTTCATCCCGGCCTGCTTTGCGCTGAACATGGCGCCGGGGCCGAACAACCTGCTGTCCATCAGCAACGCCTCGCGTTATGGCTTCGTCCGGGCGTGCAGTGGCGGCATTGGTCGATTGCTGGCATTTGCGATCATGATCGCCCTGGCAGCGGTGGGGCTTACCGCCGTGCTGCACACCTCGGAGTTGCTGTTCCTGGGGATCAAGCTCGTCGGTGCCGGTTACCTGTTCTATTTGGCGGTGCAATTGTGGCGGGCCCAGCCCGAGGCCGGCAGCGAAACCGTGGTTGCGTCGATGAGCCGGGCCGGCCTGGCGCGCCAGGAGTTCCTGGTGGCGATCGGCAATCCGAAGGCGATCCTGTTGTTTACCGCGTTCCTGCCGCAATTCGTCGACCGTGCGGGCACCGTCACCCAACAATTCGCCGTGCTGGGTGGTTTGTTCCTGGCACTGGAGTGCATCGCCATCGGCTTGTATTGCTACATGGGCATTTACGCGCGACGGCTATTCGCCCGGCCCAGTGGCAAGCGCCTGTTCAATCGGATGTGTGCGGGGCTGCTGGCCAGTGCGGCTTCGTTTTTGTTGGTGGCACGCAGGACCTAACTTCACTGAGGGTCCCCTGTGGCGAGGGAGCTTGCTCCCGCTGGGTTGCGAAGCAACCCCAACTAACCACCCAGGCAACCCAATACTCCTGAGGGTTGCAGGGGGGCGCTTCGCACCCCAGCGGGAGCAAGCTCCCTCGCCACAGGGTTATCTTTTGGCACAAAAAAAGCCCCTGGCGACCCAGTCGCCAGGGGCTTTTTCTTTACACGCCGGTATTACAGGCCGGCAGCGGCGCGCAGGGCGTCGGCGCGGTCGGTTTTTTCCCAGGTGAACGTGGTGAAGGTATCGTCACCCACGGTCTTGGTCTGCGGCGTACGACCGAAGTGGCCATAGGCGGCAGTGTCCTGGTACATCGGGTGCAGCAGGTCGAGCATGGTGGTGATGGCGTATGGACGCAGGTCGAACACTTCACGGACCAGGTTGATGATCTTGTCATCACCGATCTTGCCGGTGCCGAAGGTATTCAGCGAGATCGACGTAGGCTGGGCCACGCCAATGGCGTAGGACACCTGGATCTCGCAGCGCTCGGCCAGGCCGGCGGCGACGATGTTCTTGGCTACATAACGGCCGGCGTAGGCCGCCGAGCGGTCAACCTTCGATGGGTCCTTGCCGGAGAACGCGCCGCCGCCGTGACGGGCCATGCCGCCGTAGCTGTCGACGATGATCTTGCGACCGGTCAGGCCGCAGTCGCCCACCGGGCCGCCGATGATGAACTGGCCAGTCGGGTTGATGTGGAACTGGGTGTCCTTGGACAGCAACTCGGCAGGCAGCACGTGCTTGACGATCAGCTCCATCACGCCTTCGCGCAGGTCTTTGTAGGACACGTCAGGGTTGTGCTGGGTCGACAGGACCACGGCGTCGATACCGACCACTTTGCCGCCTTCGTAACGGCAGGTCACCTGGGACTTGGCGTCCGGGCGCAGCCAAGGCAGCAGGCCGGATTTGCGGGCCTCGGCCTGACGCTGGACCAACTGGTGTGAGAAAGTGATCGGGGCCGGCATCAGCACGTCGGTCTCGTTGCTGGCGTAGCCGAACATCAGGCCCTGGTCGCCGGCGCCCTGGTCTTCAGGCTTGGCCCGATCAACGCCTTGGTTGATGTCGGGAGACTGCTTGCCAATGATGTTCATCACGCCACAGGTCGCGCCGTCGAAGCCGACGTCGGAGCTGTTGTAGCCAATGCCGAGGATCACGTCGCGGACGATCTGTTCCAGGTCGACCCAGGCCGAAGTGGTGACTTCGCCGGCGATGATCGCCACGCCCGTTTTCACCAGAGTCTCGCACGCCACGCGGGCGAACTTGTCTTCAGCAATGATGGCGTCCAGCACCGCATCAGAAATCTGGTCGGCGATTTTGTCCGGATGCCCTTCAGACACGGACTCGGAGGTGAAAAGGGAGTATTCGCTCATCTCGATGTTTTCCTACAAGTTACCGTTGGTGAGTGTCGCCAGTCGGCCGCTGAAAGTGGCGAACCTGGATCTGGAAACCATTGCGTAAGCCTACATAGAGGCTTTCCCCGGGCACGAGGCCCGCAGCGGTGGCCCAGCGGGCCAGGTCGTCCTGTTCGAATCCGAGCCAGAGATCGCCACAGGCCTCCCTGGCCCAGCTCTGGTTGTGACTGCATAACTCCGTCACCAGCAGGCTGCCGCCCGGTTGCAGCAGGCCGGCCATGTGCCTGAGTGCATCGGCCGGCGCGGCGAAATGATGCAGCACCATGTTCAATACCACGCAATCGGCCTGCAAGCTCATGCCATCCAATGCATCGGCCAGTTGCAGGCTGACATTAGCCAGGGCCTCGCGTTCACACACCTGGCGCGCCAGTTCAAGCATGGCCGGGCTGTTGTCCAGCGCCGTCACCTGGCTGAAACGCTGCGCCAGTTCCGGCAGGAAAGCACCATCACCGGGGCCGACTTCGATCGCCGTGGCCGTGGCTTCGAAGCTTAGTTTGTCGAGCAGTGCCACGACGCTTTCGCGGTATTGCGGCAGACCGGCGATCAGGTCTTGCTGGGCGCGAAATTTCTCGGCGACCCGGGCGAAAAAGTCCTGGCTGGCGGCGGCCCGTTGCCCGTGTACCTGGGCGATGCGAGCCTGCACGTCCGTCGGCAGGTTCAGCGTGTCCACTTCGTCCAGCAGCGCGGCGTGCAGCTTGCCGCCCAGCAGGTCGGTGTGGGGCAGGGCGCGGCGATAGAAAATGGCGTTGCCTTCCCGGCGGGTCGCCACCAGGTCCGCCTGGGCCAAGACCTTGAGGTGGTGGCTCATGCCGGACTGGCCGATGCCGAAGATCTGCGCCAGTTCCAGCACGCCGAACGAGTCGTTGGCCAGGGCGCGCAATACATTGAGCCGCAACGGATCGCCGCCGGCCTTGCAAAGGGCCGCCAGCTCATCGCAGTCGTCATGGCGAATGGAAGGCGCAGGTAAGTTCATAGTGCGGCAGTCTGTTTCATAGTGGGGCAGTCTAGTGAGGGGTTTGGATCACCGCAAGTTCAATATCAAAAAGTTTTGATATTGCTGGATAAATGGCACTTCCCAGCCTGTGCTTGACTCTACAAGCCATCAGCGGAAAGGTTTCACCTGGTGAATGCGACTTTATCTGCCGGAAAAACGCCCAAGGATGACTATCTGTCATTGCCCCGGGGCGGGTGGGTGAGGGAAAATGCTCGCCTTTTTTCAGTTCCATTTTATTCATTCTCGATTCAATACCCGCAGGAGAACAGCGATGCCCAGCCGTCGTGAGCGTGCCAATGCCATTCGTGCCCTCAGCATGGATGCCGTGCAGAAAGCCAACAGCGGCCATCCCGGTGCCCCCATGGGTATGGCGGATATCGCCGAGGTGCTTTGGCGCGACTACCTCAAGCACAGCCCGAGCAACCCAGCCTTCGCCGACCGTGACCGTTTCGTACTGTCCAACGGTCACGGCTCGATGTTGATCTACTCGCTGCTGCACTTGACCGGCTACGACCTGTCGATCGATGACCTGAAAAACTTCCGTCAACTGCACAGCCGCACCCCGGGCCACCCGGAATACGGCTACACCCCAGGCGTGGAAACCACCACCGGTCCATTGGGCCAGGGCTTGGCCAACGCCGTGGGTTTTGCATTGGCAGAAAAAGTCCTGGCGGCGCAATTCAACCGTCCCGGCCATAACGTCGTCGATCACCACACCTACGTATTCCTGGGTGATGGCTGCATGATGGAAGGCATTTCCCACGAAGTCGCCTCCCTGGCCGGCACCCTGGGCCTGGACAAGCTGATTGCTTTCTACGACGACAACGGCATCTCCATCGACGGCGAAGTCGAAGGCTGGTTCACCGACGACACCCCCAAGCGCTTCGAAGCCTACAACTGGCTGGTGATCCGCAACGTCGACGGCCACGACCCGGAAGAGATCAAGACCGCCATCGAGACGGCCCGCAAAAGCGCCCAGCCGACCCTGATCTGCTGCAAGACCACCATCGGTTTCGGCTCGCCGAACAAGCAAGGCAAGGAAGACTGCCACGGCGCGCCATTGGGTGCCGAGGAAATCGCCCTGACCCGTGCCGCGTTGAAGTGGAACCATGGCCCGTTCGAAATCCCGGCCGACATTTACGCCGAATGGGATGCCAAGGAAAAAGGTCGCGCGGTCGAAGCCGAATGGGATCAGCGTTTCGCCGCGTATTCCGCCGAATTCCCTGAACTGGCCAATGAACTGGTGCGTCGCCTCAGCGGCGAGCTGCCGGCCGACTTCGCCGAAAAAGCCTCGGCGTACATCGCTGAAGTCGCCGCCAAGGGCGAAACCATCGCCAGCCGCAAGGCCAGCCAGAACACCCTGAACGCCTTCGGCCCGTTGCTGCCGGAACTGCTGGGCGGTTCGGCCGACCTGGCCGGTTCCAACCTGACCCTGTGGAAAGGCTGCAAAGGCGTCAGCGCTGAAGATGCCAGCGGCAACTACATGTACTACGGCGTTCGCGAGTTCGGCATGAGCGCGATCATGAACGGCGTGGCGCTGCACGGCGGCCTGGTGCCTTACGGCGCGACCTTCCTGATGTTCATGGAATACGCCCGCAACGCCGTGCGCATGTCGGCGCTGATGAAAAAACGCGTCCTGTATGTGTTCACTCACGACTCCATCGGCCTGGGTGAAGACGGCCCGACTCACCAGCCGATCGAGCAACTGGCGAGCCTGCGTTGCACGCCGAACCTGGATACCTGGCGCCCATGCGATGCCGTGGAATCGGCGGTGGCCTGGAAATACGCGATCGAGCGTAACGACGGCCCGTCGGCGCTGATCTTCTCCCGCCAGAACCTGCAGCACCAGAACCGTGATGCCGACCAGATCGGCGACATCGCTCGTGGCGGCTATGTGCTCAAGGACTGCATCGGCGAGCCTGAGCTGATCCTGATCGCCACCGGTTCCGAAGTCGGCCTGGCCGTCCAGGCCTACGACAAGCTGACCGGGCAGGGCCGCAACGTGCGCGTGGTGTCCATGCCTTGCACCAGTGTGTTCGATGCCCAGGATGCCGGCTACAAGCAAGCGGTGTTGCCGCTGCAGGTCAGTGCACGGATCGCCATCGAGGCTGCCCATGCCGATTACTGGTACAAATACGTGGGCCTGGAAGGTCGCGTGATTGGCATGACCACTTACGGCGAATCGGCGCCTGCGCCAGCGCTGTTCGAGGAATTCGGTTTTACCCTGGAAAACATCCTGGGTCAGGCTGAAGAGTTGCTGGAAGACTGATCCGCAAACAGGTTGTCTGTTCTGCCGCCATCGCGAGCAAGCTCGCTCCCACAAGGATTTTCACCGATCCTGTGGGAGCGAGCTTGCTCGCGATAGCGGTGGCTCAGACGAACTGCCTCAATGGATTCAACTAGGTCAGAGAACCCCATGCCCCAACCGCGTCCCTACAAAGTTGCACTCAACGGCTACGGCCGGATTGGTCGTTGCGTCTTGCGTGCGTTGTTCGAGCGAGGGGCCAAGGCCGGGTTCGAGATTGTGGCCATCAACGATCTGGCCGACATGGCCAGCATCGAATACCTGACACGCTTTGACTCCACCCACGGCCGGTTTCCCGGCGAAGTGCGGGTCGAGGGCGATTGTCTGCATATTAACGGCGACTGCGTGAAGGTCTTGCGCAGTGCCACCCCCGAAGGCATCGATTGGGCGTCCCTGGATGTCGATCTGGTGCTCGAATGCTCCGGTGCCTACCACACCCGCGAAGACGGCCAGCGTTTTCTCGCTGCCGGCGCGCCACGGGTGTTGTTCTCCCAGCCGATGGCCAGCGAAACGGACGTGGACGCGACCATTGTCTACGGCGTGAACCAGGATTGCCTGACCGGCGACGAACTGCTGGTGTCCAACGCGTCCTGCACCACCAACTGCGGCGTGCCGCTGTTGCGCCTGCTGGACCAGGCCATTGGCCTGGAATACGTGTCGATCACCACCATTCACTCGGCGATGAACGACCAGCCGGTGATCGACGCCTACCACCATGAGGACTTGCGCCGCACCCGTTCGGCATTCCAATCGGTGATTCCGGTGTCCACTGGTCTGGCGCGCGGCATTGAACGGCTGCTGCCGGAACTTGCGGGGCGAATTCAGGCCAAAGCCGTGCGGGTGCCGACGGTCAACGTGTCCTGCCTCGACATTACGATGCAGACCGTGAGCGATACCGACGCCACCGAGGTCAACCGGATCCTGCGCGAAGCCGCCACCAGCGGTCCGCTCAAAGGCCTTCTGGCCTACACCGAGTTGCCTCATGCCAGTTGTGATTTTAACCATGACCCGCATTCGGCCATCGTCGATGCCAGCCAGACCCGTGTTTCCGGGCCTCGGCTTGTGAACATCCTGGCCTGGTTCGACAACGAATGGGGGTTTGCCAACCGAATGCTGGATGTTGCCGAGCATTACCTGCAAACCGCTTCAAAAAAACCTGCTCTCTAAACAGTTACCCAGGAATTGCGACCCATGACCGTGTTGAAGATGTCCGACCTCGATCTGCAAGGTAAGCGCGTACTGATCCGCGAAGACCTCAACGTCCCCGTCAAGGACGGTGTTGTCACCAGCGACGCGCGTATCCTGGCTTCGCTGCCGACCATCAAGCTGGCCCTGGAAAAAGGCGCGGCCGTGATGGTCTGCTCCCACCTGGGCCGTCCGACCGAAGGTGAGTTCTCGGCGGAAAACAGCCTCAAGCCTGTGGCCGATTACCTGAGCCGTGCCCTGGGCCGCGATGTGCCATTGGTTGCTGACTACCTGGGCGGCGTGGACGTGAAGGCCGGCGATGTCGTGCTGTTCGAAAACGTGCGCTTCAACAAGGGCGAGAAAAAGAACGCCGACGAACTGGCCCAGCAGTACGCCGCCCTTTGCGACGTGTTCGTGATGGACGCCTTTGGCACCGCCCACCGCGCCGAGGGTTCGACCCACGGCGTGGCGAAGTTCGCCAAAGTCGCCGCAGCAGGTCCGTTGCTGGCTGCTGAACTGGACGCACTGGGCAAGGCCCTGGGCTCCCCGGCCCAGCCGATGGCCGCCATCGTTGCCGGCTCCAAGGTCTCCACCAAGCTGGACGTGCTCAACAGCCTGAGCCAGGTCTGCAACCAGTTGATCGTCGGTGGCGGCATCGCCAACACCTTCCTCGCCGCTGCGGGTCACCCGGTCGGCAAATCCCTGTACGAACCGGACCTGCTGGACACCGCTCGGGAAATCGCCGCCAAGGTCAGCGTACCGTTGCCTGTGGACGTGGTCGTGGCCAAGGAATTCGCAGAAAGCGCCACCGCCACCGTCAAGCTGATCGATGACGTAGCCGAGGACGACATGATCCTCGACATCGGCCCGCAAACCGCAGCCAACTTCGCCGAACTGCTGAAGTCTTCCAAAACCATCCTGTGGAACGGCCCGGTCGGCGTGTTCGAGTTCGACCAGTTCGGCAATGGCACCAAGGTGCTGGCCCAGGCTATCGCCGACAGCGCTGCGTTCTCCATCGCAGGTGGCGGCGACACCCTGGCGGCCATCGACAAATATGGCGTGGCCGAGCAGATCTCCTACATTTCTACGGGCGGCGGCGCATTCCTCGAGTTCGTCGAAGGCAAAGTGTTGCCAGCCGTGGAAGTCCTGGAAAGCCGGGCCAAGGCCTGAAGCTGCGTTGACCAGGCAAAGGAGTGTTCTGATGGTCAAGACGATCCCGTTGCTGTTGGCGGCGACGATGCTGGTGGCCTGCTCAAGCGGCCCGCAGGCTACGGCCCCGCAACCCGGCACGCCGGCGCCTGAAGATGGCTGTTACCAGGCCGACTGGCAGGCCGAGACCAACCCGGTGCTGAACAAGCGTTCCGGGCCGGACGGCCTGGACAAATACGAGACGCAAACCCCGACCAAGGAACATGGCTGTCCTTGACGGGTCTGACTCTTAACTCATGGCTGGCGGCGTGTGCCGTCAGTCGAGGAACACGGATGAAAGGCTTGATCGCCGTCGTGGCGTTGGTATTGCTGGGCGGTTGTGCGCAGTTGGACTTTTTACACTCGTCCGAACCTGTTGAAGGTTGGACGACCTGGACCTGTGACAGCGAGGCCAAAGTGCTCTGGCGCTACACCGATACCGCCCACAAGGAAGTCGATGTACGCCTGGGCGGCGCCGATAAGGTTTATCGCCTCAAGCTTGAACCGGGTGCTGAAGGTTCACTGTACAGCGATGACATGCTGGCGTTTCACGTCAAGGGTGAGGAAGGCCTGGTGTATTGGGTCGCCACCAATGACTTGATTGGGCGGGGTTGCAAGGCCAATTGATCCACGGAGACCCAATGTGGGAGCGGGCCTCTTAGTTTTGAGATTTTGTTTCACCGAACACGCAGGCCGGGGCCGACCCCCGATCCGCAATGACTTGAATAGCCGCCGCCGCTCCGGCAGGCTGGCACGATTAACGACCCTCGACCGGGAGAGACACACTAATGGCACTTATCAGCATGCGTCAGATGCTGGACCACGCAGCCGAGTTCGGCTACGGCGTTCCAGCCTTTAACGTCAACAACCTTGAGCAGATGCGCGCCATCATGGAAGCCGCTGACAAGACTGACTCTCCGGTGATCGTCCAGGCTTCGGCCGGCGCCCGTAAATATGCCGGTGCGCCATTCCTGCGTCACCTGATCCTGGCGGCGATCGAAGAGTTCCCGCACATCCCGGTGTGCATGCACCAGGACCACGGCACCAGCCCTGACGTCTGCCAGCGCTCCATCCAGCTGGGCTTCAGCTCGGTGATGATGGACGGCTCCCTGGGCGAAGACGGCAAGACCCCGACCGATTACGAATACAACGTGCGCGTCACCCAGCAAACCGTGGCCATGGCCCACGCTTGCGGCGTTTCCGTGGAAGGCGAACTGGGTTGCCTGGGCTCGCTGGAAACCGGCATGGCCGGTGAAGAAGACGGCATCGGTGCCGAAGGCGTGCTGGACCACAGCCAGATGCTGACCGACCCGGAAGAGGCTGCGGACTTCGTCAAGAAGACCCAGGTCGACGCCTTGGCCATCGCCATCGGCACCAGCCACGGCGCCTACAAGTTCACCAAGCCACCTACCGGCGACGTACTGGCCATCGACCGCATCAAGGAAATCCACAAGCGCATCCCCAACACTCACCTGGTGATGCACGGTTCGTCCTCGGTACCGCAGGAGTGGCTGGCGATCATCAACCAGTACGGCGGCGACATCAAAGAAACCTACGGCGTGCCGGTTGAAGAAATCGTCGAAGGCATCAAGTACGGCGTGCGCAAGGTCAACATCGACACCGACCTGCGCCTGGCCTCTACCGGTGCCATGCGTCGTTTGATGGCGACCAACCCGAGCGAGTTTGATCCACGTAAGTTCTTCGGCGCTACTGTGACGGCCATGCGTGATGTGTGCATTGCGCGTTATGAGGCGTTTGGGACGGCGGGTAATGCTTCGAAGATCAAGCCGATTTCGTTGGAAGCGATGTATCAGCGGTATTTGAAGGGTGAGTTGAACGCTAAGGTCAACTGAGTTTCAGGTGTCAGAAAAAACCCGCAGTGATGCGGGTTTTTTTGTTTTGTATTTGTGTGTAAATCCCCTTTGACCCTACACAGAATCTACTGCACGTTAATCGTCCAGTTCACATTGCAAAGCGACTTCAAAGTCCTGCCCCCCATAAAAAACGCCCAAGATGGAAACCTGCTCGGCATCAACGACAAAGGCAATCACGGTCCGCTTGCGGTAGTTTGTGATACGCAGCCCAGGGCGTATGTCGTCCCTCTGGTTGCCTCGGTGCGGGAACGTCCGTAGTTCTTCGCAATAGGTCACGATGGCGTTGGTATACCGCTGCGCGGTTTCTGGCGAAGACGCCGTGGCAATGTAGCTATATAGCGCAGCTAACTGCTCAAGGGCTTCCGGGACAAAATCAACGCTATACGCCATTACGATTTGATAGTGGCATTCTGGTGCTCCGCCGCCAATCGGGAGCGCACTTCATCGACGCTCAGCGCGCGTGAGGGGTCAGCTTTCAATGCATCATAAGCGGGGGCTACTTGGCCTACGAGCCAGTTTTCCAAAGCGCGATCACGGGCCAGCAGCGCCCGGAGGCCATCACGAATGACTTCGCTTTCAGTGGCGTATTCACCGGCAGCAACCTTGGCTTTCACCACGTCGGCCATCTGCTTAGGCAGAGTTATGCTGAGCTGTTGAGTGCTACGCATGATGGGCTTCCTGAATAAGATAGGATTTAATCCTACTCTGCTCTGGAGAATATGCACATGACTTCCTGAGTCAGCGATGACTGTAGGCGGACGATAGGCGAGCCCGCTCGCGTTAATAGTGCGTCAGCCAACAGCTCTTCCTGCTGCGCCAACAGTATCGCGACTCCTCCCGCAGGTTTTTACTGTCCTTCGAGCCCTCGCTGTTCAATCACCCCAAAAACATCCGCCACATCTTGGACCATGATCCGGGCGATGTTGGTGATGGTGTTGATGTCGGTCTCGGCTGAATCGCGCAGTGTGGTGCAGGCCATGAGTGTCAGGTAGTCGAGGGTGGCGTGCAGGCGTTCGCTGGCGCAGGCGTGGAGTTCGGTCAGTGGGGCTGTTTTATCAATGAATAGGACGGGGTGGGTGGTGGCGGTTGGGGTGAGCGGGATGAAGTTGCTGGATGATTGATTTGTCGACATAAGGTTGAAGTCCTCGAAGAAAAAGAAATGCCATGTATTCCTCGATAGGGCTGCGAAACCCTCCGCTAACCAAAGCCAGCAGGTGAACCGAACTATAGAAGAGGATTTTTGAGGCAACAACCGACCTGTAGGACGCCCACAACCTCTGTGACGAGGGAGCTTGCTCTCGCTCGGTGGCGCAGCCGCCGTAAATCCTGGGTATGGGGCTGGTCTGACGAAAAGAGGGGGCTGCTTTGCAGCCCAGCGGGGATAAATCCCCTCGTCACAAAAGGGGAGATTCCTACGAGATTTTCAGAAGGCCAGGGGAGCGATCAAAATCTCCGGCCATCCCACCAATCCTGGTCGGCTGTCAGGCCGCCATCGCGAGCAAGCTCGCTCCCACAATTGGAGCGGAGTACGACAAGGAGACAGGCCGGCTATAAGGCCGCCTCGGGCATGCTTTTGATCTGGGGCGCCCCGTTAAACCACGCTGGCCGAACGCAGGCATTGCGCAGTGGGCATCCCGGCATGGATGCCGGGATAGCTGCGCTGGGCCATGGATGGCCCTTCGCAGCGGGCCCACGGAGCAATGCCGGAGTGAGGGCACACCGAGCCTAGGCGAGGTGCCGAGTGGTGGGGCAAGAGCGTTTTGCTTACTTTTGCGCTTCTCAAAAGTGAGACGCCGTAAGGGCGGAACCATAAGCCGCCGTTACCGCAGCAATGGATATACACACGGTACCTCTCTATCGAAAGCACCCGATCAAGTGTTGTGATCGATATCCAACTTACTGAACGTCACTTTCCCACCCTCGCTGGTATACCCACTGTTGTCCTGCACATACACGCCAGCCTTGAAGTACAACGGCTTGACCCGCCACGTAGAACTGATGGTGGTGTACCAACTACGACCCGCCGCAGTAATACCCAAGTCGCCGGTTCGATCAAGGTGAAGCCGGTAACTGAAGGACTGAGAAAGCTTCACGCCGCTGGCCACGGTGATAACCCGACCCTCGTCGTCATCGGGGCGCATGCGCACTTTGGCGACGATGTTGCCGGTCTTGCTGTCGTCCTTGTACTGGTATTCCAGCTTCACCATGGGTTTGCTGCTGTCCTTGGCATGAATCTGCCCGATCACGATCTTGCCGGTGCTGGGTACCTGGTTGACCACCAGGGTCGCACTCAATTTATTGTCGGCAGCGGGATACAGCCAGTTGCGCAAGGTGCCGTCTTTATAGGTCTCTCGTAATTCGCTGCGCGGGTAGATCGCATTTTCAGTCTTGGTGCCGGTCACCGGTGACCAGAAATACACCGTGGTGCCTTCGGAATTGAAGTATTTATCTTGGAAACCATCCAACAGCCGAGGCGTTTCAATGGTTTTCGGCGGGCTGCCCTCGGGGATGCTCAAGTTCCAGGTTGCAAGATCGACCATGTTCGGATCCTTTCTGTACATAAGAAATGATTTACGCCACAGCCGAAGGCTCTAGGACGCGCTTTCACTGACGCCAGGAGGAAGCGGGAGCTCGCGTTTTTCACGGGGGCCCGGCGGAGGGTTGGCGTCAGCAGACCGTCAGAGTGACGTTTGCCGCTTTGGTGCCCGAGACAGACGACCGTTAGTCGGCTAAAGCAGATTTTTTTTGAACGATGGCGATATGGCACTGCTGCGTGCCTTGTGCTCGATTGAGCGTGAGATGGGTTGCCGAAGCGTCGAGGAGGGCTCCGCAAGCAGCATCCGTGCTGCCATGGCGCCAGGAAAAGTGATCAGATGTTGTGTTTGATTTCCAGCAGGCTGAACGTCACTTTGCCGCCTTCGGTGGTGTAGCCGGTGTTGTCCTGCACATACGCCCCTGCTTTGAAATACAGGGGCTTGACCTTCCAGCTAGGATCGACGGTGGTTCTCCAGTTGTAGCCCGCTGCGCTGATACCCAGTGCGCCCTTCGGGCTCAGGTGGATCATGTAGGAGAAGCTGCGGTCCAGCTTCACGCTGGTGGCGATGGTAATGACTTGGCCGGTTTCATCGTCGGGACGCAGGCGCACCTTGGCGACGATGTTGCCGGTGGAGCTGTAGGTTTTGTACTGGTACTCCAGTTTCACCATGGGGCTGGTGCTGTCTTTGGTGTGGATCTGGCCGATCACGATCTTGCCAGTGCTGGGCACTTGGTTGACGGTCATGGTCGCGCGCAGGATGTTGTCCGCCGCCGGGTACAACCAGTTGCGCAGGGTGCCGTCGCTGTAGGTTTCCCGCAGTTCGCTGCGTGGGTAGATCGCGTTTGCAGTCTTGGTGCCGGTCACCGGTACCCAGAAGAACAGCGTGCCGGTGTCGGAGTGGAAGTATTCATCCTTGAACCCCTGGGCCAGCCGAGGTGTTTCGATGGTGATGGCGGGGCTGCCTTCGGGAATGCTCAAGTTCCAGGTGTTGAGATCGATCATGGTCGGATCCTGCGTAACGGGCGTAAAAATGCTGAGTACCAAAGCGGGAGGCTCTACTCCGAGCATTTGGAGTGTGTTGATCACGCAGGAAGGGTTTTTTGAATGGCCATCCGGCGGATGTTTGACGTCAATTGTCCGTCAAGCATGTCAATTGCAGCATTTATGCCTGGATGGATAACCGTTAGTCGGTAGTTTCGAGCTCGCTATGAACTATTGCGCATTCATAGTGTCTGGCTGGGCTGGCAGCATTCCGTTGCTGCCCTGGCGCCACGCAAAGCGCCTAGATGTGATCGATATCCAGCAGGCTGAACGTCACGGTCCCACCTTCGGTGGGATAACCGGTATTGTCCTGCACGTACACGCCCGCCTTGAAGTACAGCGGCTTGTCGCTCCACGTGGAACTGATGGGGGAGCTCCACTGGTAACCCGCGCCATTGATGGTCAGGACGCCGGCGGGGCTGAGATGGATCAGGTAAGAGAAGGATTGATTCAGCTTGATGCCCGTGGCGATGGTGATGACTTGGCCTGTTTCGTCGTCCGGGCGCATGCGCACCTTGGCGACAATGTTGCCGGTGGAACTGTAGGTTTTATATTGGTATTCCAGCTTCAACAGGGGGCTGGTGCTGTTCTTGGTATGGATCTGACCAATCACGACCTTGCCGGTGCTGGGCACCTGGCTGACGGCCAGGGTGGCAGCCAGCTTGTTGTCCGCCGCCGGGTACAGCCAATTGCGCAAGGTGCCGTCGCTGTAGGTTTCACGAAGTTCACTGCGCGGATAAATAGCATTAGCGGTTGTGGAGCCGGTCACCGGCGCCCAGAAAAAAACCGTGCCGGAGTCGGAGTGGAAATATGGGGCCTGGAACCCTTGCACGAGCTGGGAGGTTTCGATGGTAGCCGGCGGGCTGCCTTCGGGGATGCTCAGGTTCCAGGTTGAGAGATCGATCATGGCGGGATCCTATGTCACTCGATGAAAAAGCTGCACACCACAAGGCAAGGCTCTAGGCCGGTCTTTTCGGGCGTACGAGTAAGCGACGGAAGAAACTGCCCGGCAACTTTTCGGCGGGTGGTTGACGTCAATTGTCCGTCGAAGGGGTCTTTGCAGTTTCTGTGCCCGAGGAGGGTGACCGTTAGTCGGCTATTTCGGGCTTTGTCTGGATGATGGCGCGTTGACACCTACTGCTTTTGACAATCCCGGTCTAGAGTGAGGGGACAGTATTTGTCCGCTTTGCTACGTAAAAAACGGACGTGGCGCCCGATAAGAGAAGCAGCATGGAATGCGCGCAACCACCGCTCGGCGAAGACAGCTCTGTCCTTTTGATTGTTGATGATTACCCTGAAAACCTGCTCAGCATGCGAGCCTTGTTGCAGCGTCAGGATTGGCGAGTCATGACCGCGTCCTCGGGGGTCGAGGCGCTTAACCTGTTGCTTGAACACGACATCGATCTGGTTCTGTTGGATGTGCAGATGCCCGACATGGACGGTTTCGAAGTGGCGCGCCTGATGCGCGGCAGCCAGCGTACGCGGCTCACGCCGATCATTTTCCTGACGGCCAACGAGCAATCCCAGGATGCGGTGATCAAGGGCTATGCCAGTGGCGCCGTGGATTACCTGTTCAAACCCTTCGATCCGCAAATCCTCAAGCCCAAGGTCCAGGCGCTGCTCGAGCACCAGCGCAATCGCCGGGCCTTGCAGCGCTTGAGCCAGGATCTCGAAGCGGCCAGGGCCTTCAATGCCTCGGTGCTGGACAACGCCGCCGAAGGCATCCTGGTGGTGGATGAGAATGGCTGTATCCGCTTCGCCAACCCTTCTACCTGCCGCTTGCTCAATGCCACCGCCGAGCAGTTGCAGGGCATGCCGTTCCTGGATTTCCTGCAGAAACCGCACATCCCAGAGTGGGTCGATTCCGATATACACAACGCCTATCGGCGCGGTGAAACCTGGCGACTGCATGACGCGGTGCTGCGCACGGCGCCTGGCCAGCAGGTGTCGGTGGCTTTGTCCTGTGCGCCGTTGCCGTCGGAGCAGAAGGCGATGGTGGTGACGCTCCAGGACATGTCCGTGGTTCGCCATTTGCACCAACAACTCGAATACCAGGCCGTCACGGACCCGCTGACCGGTTTGCTCAACCGCCGGGGGTTCTACCAGACCGCCGAAAACCTGTTGATGCGCAGCGAGCGCCTGGAAAGCAACTGGGTGTTGCTGTACCTGGACCTCGATGGCTTCAAGCGGGTCAATGACTCGCTGGGGCACGATGCCGGGGACCGGGTATTGCGCTGGGTGTCGGAACAGTTGAAGGCGTGCCTGCGCCCATTCGATATCCTGGCGCGCCTGGGCGGGGACGAGTTCACGGCGCTGCTGGACCTGGAGTTCCCCGAGCAAGCGGCCAAGATCGCCGAGAAACTCATCGAGCGGGTCGCGATCTGCCAGCAGATAGAAGGCATGGACGTCGCATTGGGGGCCAGTATCGGCATCGCGACGTACCCCGATTGCGGCGCCAATCTCGATGGGTTGCTGCGGGCGTCCGACATCGCCATGTACGAAGCCAAGCGTGCCGGTCGCCAGCAATACCGCTTTTACGATCATGAAATGAACGGTCGCACCCGTTCACGGCTGATGCTGGAAGAGAGCGTGCGCTCGGCCATCGAGAACCGCGACTTCAATATGGTCTACCAGCCGCAGGTAAGCATCATCGATGGGCGGATCCGTGGGTTCGAGGCGCTGTTGCGCTGGCAGCACCCCAGCGTCGGTGATGTTCCGCCGGGCCTGTTCCTGCCCTTGCTGGAAGAGGCGCGGTTGATCAGTCGCCTGGGCAGCTGGATTTATCATCGCAGCGCGGCCCAGCGCAAAGTCTGGGAGCGCTTGTTCGCTGACGACCTGGTGTTGGGGGTGAGCCTGAGTAGTACCCAGTTCGGCATGCCCAACCTGGTGACCGAGTTGCGCCAGGTCCTGGAGCGTCATGCCTTGAAGCCTCGGCAACTGGAGGTCGAGGTGACCGAGGATGCGCTGATGCGCAACCCCGATGAAACCCAAAAGCAATTGCGACTGCTGCGTCACCTCGGGGTGCGGGTGGCATTGGATGACTTTGGTTCGGGACCCTGCTCATTGACGCATCTGCGCGACCTTGAGCTCGATACCCTCAAGCTCGATCGGCATCTGATCGCCCGCGTACCGGGGTCGCCCCGGGATGCCGCGTTGGCCGCCTCGGTGATTGACCTGTGTACGCAACTGGGCTTGCGGGTGATTGCCGAAGGGGTGGAGACGCGCGAGCAATATGAGTGGCTGCAGGCCCATGGCTGCGAGTATGTGCAGGGGTTCCTCGTGGCGCGGCCCTTGATGGCCGAAGACACCGATGCCTTCGCCACACCGTTCGACTGGAGCGCGGTGCAGGCTTGAATTCGCTACACTGGCGGCCTCTTGTGACTGTGTTGCCCCTTGATGACCGCGCTCAAATACCTCCAGGCCTACCCCGCCGCCCTGCAAGCCCAAGTGCAGCAATTGATCGCCCAGGACCGACTGGGCGATTACCTGCAACAGCGCTATCCGGATCGGCATCCGATCCAGAGCGACAAGGCCCTGTACGGTTATGCGCTGGACCTCAAGCAGCAATACCTGCGTAACGCGCCAGCCATCGACAAGGTGTTGTTCGACAGTCGCCTGGACCTGACCCATCGCGCCCTCGGCCTGCATACCGCGGTGTCGCGGGTGCAGGGTGGCAAGCTCAAGGCCAAGAAGGAAATCCGCATCGCTGCGTTGTTCAAGGACGCGGCGCCCGAGTTCCTGAACATGATCGTGGTGCACGAGCTGGCGCACTTCAAGGAGTCGGACCACAACAAGGCGTTCTACCAACTCTGCGAGCACATGCTGCCGGGGTATCACCAGTTGGAATTCGACCTGCGGGTGTACCTGACCTGGCGGGATCTGCAACCCCACAAGGAATGACCGAATGGATGTCAGCAAGACCAAGAGCAGCTTCTACCGTCGCTTGTACGTGGCTTACCTGATCGACAGCGGTGTCGCCAGCAACGTCCCGGCCCTCACCGAAACCACCGGCATGCCACGGCGTACCGCCCAGGACACCATCGCCGCGCTGGCTGACCTGGATATCGTTTGTGAGTTCGAGCAAGAGGACGGCGCGCGCAACCATGCCGGGCGTTATCGGATTCGCGATTGGGGGGCGATTGATCGGGGGTGGATCGAGGGGAATTTGCAGCGGATCAAGGCCGTACTTGAATATCCCTGAATACTGGTTATGCCTGGGCTGACGCCTTCGCGAGCAAGCCCGCTCCCACAGTGGGGTCGGGCTTGCTCGCGAAGAGGATCTTAAGGCCGATGCATACCAATGTGTGGAATCCCATCCTCCATGTATTCCACACCCACCACTTCAAACCCATACCGCCCGTAGTACCCCTGCAAATGCGCCTGGGCCGACAGTGAGATCGAGGTGCCGGGCCAGTGTCTCTCGGCGTGCTTGAGGCCCTGTTCCATCAGTTGATGGCCCAACCCCTTGCCCCGTGCTTCTGGCGCAATGATCACGCGCCCGATCACCACGTCACTGTTTTGCGAATGCGGGTCGAGCAGGCGCAGATAGGCCACCAGGTGGTTGCCCTGCCAAGCCATCAAATGGCACGTGTCGCCCTCAAGGTCCAGGCCGTCAACGTCCGGGTAGGCGCAGTTCTGTTCGACAACGAACACTTCGGCACGCAATTTGAGGATGGCATACAGCTGTTCCTTGCTCAGGTCACTGTGATGTTTACAGACCCACTCGATATCCATTTTTGAATTTCCTGAAGAGCTTGATGCCGATATTAAGCGTGCTTGGCCCGGAAGTCTCTTTCTCGCTCGACTGGAAAATCTGCGATAAAGACCAAAATGCCATCATTCCTCTGTCGCGGCGTTGTCGTCTTTGTGTAATCTTCGTGACAGCGCTGCGCAGCGGTTCCAATGAGCTAATGTTAGGACCGGGTGTCTGAGGATGCCTGTTGAGTGTCGGCTAAAAACAAACCGGGCTTTGAACCCGTCAAGGACGTTTGGCATGCCGCGATTGCATCGAGCTCTTGCATTGATCGGATTGCTGTTACTGAGCTATGAGGCCTGCGCGCAAAAGCTGCGTCTGGTCGCCGATGCCTGGCCGCCCTTTACCGATTCCACATTGATCAATGGTGGCCTGGCGACCGATATCGTCAGCACGGCGCTGGCGCGGGCCGGCTATGCCACGGACTTCGAACAGGTGCCTTGGGCCCGGGCGATGCTGGGCATCGGCGAGGGCCGCTATGATGTGCTGGTCAACGCCTGGTACAGCGAGGAGCGCACTCACATTGGCCAGTTCTCGGCTGAGTATCTGCTCAACCGTGTGCGTTTCATCAAGCGCAAGGACGAAACGATCCAGTTTGACAGCCTGCAACAGCTGCGTGCCTATCCCATCGCCGTGGTTCGCGGCTACGCCTACTCCAAGGACTTCGACGAAGACCTGCAAATGCAGAAAGTCCCTGTGCATAACTTTGCGATGGCGGTGCGCATGCTGGCTGCCGATCGTGTGAAGTTGACCCTGGAAGACGAATACGTCGCCCGCTATTACCTGGCCCGCGAATCCGCCAAGGTACGCAGCGCCGTGGAGTTCCTGCCCAAGCCCTTGAGCGAAAACAGCCTGCACATCCTGGTCAGCCTGAAGAACCCGGAGCATGAGCAGATTGTGGCCGGATTTGATCGGGAGATCGCGGCGATGAAGGCGGATGGGAGTTATGCGCGGCTGTTGAAGGCGCATGGGATGTAGGGGGGAGCAGCTTCAAGCTTCAAGCCATAAGCTGCAAGCAGAGCGCACGAACTTTGCTTGCAGCTTATGGCTTGAGGCTTGAAGCTGAGGCCGTCAGGCCTTCATCAAATGCGCCGCCAAGGTCCGCAATGGGCCAAGCTGACGGCAAATCAACGCCAGTTGCGTCTGCACCAGGCGCTGTCCTTCGTCGATTTCATCGGGCATCCGCTCAAGCTCGCTGGCCAGGGCTTCTTCTTCGTCGCTCTGGATCGCGATCGGCTGTTTACTTGCCAGGCCCTGGGCGATTTCGTCGATGCTCGCTGCCAGTTTCACCCCAGCCCCGTCGATCAACTGTTCGCGCACTTCGGTCGGCAGTTCGGTGCCCCGGTGGGCGCCCAGGCCCGACAGATAGCTGAGCAGGGTGTGGGACAGCACCAGGAAACGGAACCCCACATCGGCTTCCTTACGGAAATGCCCCGGCTCCATCAGCATATTGGCCAGGGTGGTGGACAATGCGGCATCGGCATTGTGGGCGTTGCGTCGGGCCAGGCGATAGGCCAGGTCGTCGCTTTTGCCGGCGGCGTACTGCTGCATGATCTGGCGCAGGTAGATGCTGTTGCAGGTCAGCGTATTGGCCAGCACCTTGTTCAGCCGACGGCCCTGCCAGTCGGGCAGGAACAGGAAGACCGCCAGCCCGGCAATCAGGCTGCCGAGCAAGGTATCGAACAGCCGTGGCAACAGCAGCCCGTAGCCGTCGCCCACCTGGTTGAAGCAGAACAGCACCATGATGGTGATCCCCGCTGTCGCCAGGGTGTAGCGGGTCGTGCGGTTGGTAAAGAACACTACCCCGGCGGCAATGGCGAAGCTCGATTGCACCAGCGGATTGGGAAACAGATCGAACAGCGCCCAGGCCACCGTCAGGCCGATGGCGGTGCCGATGATCCGCTGGCCGAGCTTGCGCCGGGTGGCGCCGTAGTTGGGCTGGCACACGAACAGTGTGGTAAGGATGATCCAATAGCCCTGGGACGGGTGGATCAGGTGCACCATGGCGTAGCCCACGCTCAGGGCCAAGGGCAAGCGCAGGGCATGCCGGAACAGCAGCGAAGTGGGCGTGAGCTGGGTACGCAAGCGCAGCCAGACATCCTTGAGGTTGCGCGGCGAGCGGTCGAGCAGGCTGCTGTCGGTGGCGTCGGCCAGGGCGTCGGGGTTGCTCGCGTCGCTGAGCAGGCGGTCCATGGTAGCCAGGTTCACCGACAGTGCCCGCAACGAACGCAGCAAGCCGCGCCAGGCCGGGTTGCTCTGGATGCGCAGGTGTTCGAGGGACGCGTGCAGGTCGTTGAGGGCCTCGGCAAAGGTGTCGTCGTAGACGAACGGCTGGCGCAGTTGGATCGACTCGGCCAGCGCCTGGCAGGCCTTGCCTTGCTGACGCAGCAGGCGTTGGCAGCGGAACAGTACGTCGCTGTGAAAGAAGGCCTCGGCCAGGGCGTTGTAGGGATAGTGAGAAGAGCTGGCGCGTTCGTGGATGTCCTGGGCCAGGAAGTACAGTTTCAGGTACCGGCTGACTTTCGAGCCGGGGCGGCCATTGCCCACGCGGTGCAGGATGATTTCCTTGGCGCTGTTGAGCGCAGCGACCACCCGGCCATTTTGCTGGGCCAGTTCCAGGCGTCGGGCTTCGACGTCCAGTTGGCGGATCGGCTCCAGCAGCGACGATTTGAGTTTCAGGTAGCGTCCCAGCTCGCGAAACAGCCGAGCCAGGCTTTGTTGCACCGGTTGGTTGGAAAACAACGCCTGCCACAACACCGACAGCAAGCCGTACCACGCGGCCCCCGTGACCAGTAGCAGGGGTTCATGCCAGAAATCATTGACTGCGCCGCCGCGCTGGTCCACGCCGATCATGGTGTAGACCGACAGAATCAGCGTGGCCGAGGCGATGGCGCCATAGCGCTCACCCAGGGCGCCAAGCATGGTCAGGCCAAAGGCCGCCAGGGCCAGGGCGATGATGAACAGGACGGGATAGGGGAACAATAATTCAACCGACAGTGCCGCGACGGTGAAGCACACCAGGGTCACGGCCAGCGCGTTGAGGCGGCCCTGCCAACTGTCGTCCGTCTCGGCCAGGGCGCTGGCGATGATGCCCAGGAACAAGGGAATCAGCAGCCCCATCTCATCCAGGTACCAGCACAGCCCCATGCTGCCGGTCAGGGCGATGAAGACCCGCACGCTATAACTGAACTTATCCAACGCCCAAAGGCGACGCAAAGACTGGCTAAACGAGTTTGCTGACATGAAGTGCACGGGCCTGACGGGCAATGACGCTAAATTGAGGCAGTAATGACGCTGACGCAATGGCGGCGATCACATCCGACAGCAAAAAGTGTTCCGCGATGCATCTGAGGCCACTTCCCGGTGGCGAGGGAGCTTGCTCCCGCTGGGGCGCGCAGCGGCCCTAAAACCCGGCGACACGGTGGATCAGGTTGATTGAGTGAGCTTGAGAGGGGGGCTGCTGCGCAGCCCAGCGGGAGCAAGCTCCCTCGCCACAAAAGCATCCCGGTCGACCAACCGATTTGCTCTTGAAACTGACACTGATTCGAGGCATTTCCTTAACTCGCGCCTTGTCCAATTCCGCTAAAACGAGGCAGTAATCACGCAATGGCGGCGATCACATCCGACAGCAAAAAGTGTTCCGCGATGCACCTGAGGCCACTTCCCGGTGGCGAGGGAGCTTGCTCCCGCTGGGGCGCGCAGCGGCCCTAAAACCCGGCGACGCGGTGGATCAGGTTGATTGAGTGAGCTTGAGAGGGGGGCTGCTGCGCAGCCCAGCGGGAGCAAGCTCCCTCGCCACAAAAGCAGGCTCAACCCAGGTGGGATCAGACGTACTGCGCGGCGGCATACCCCGAAGCCCACGCCCATTGGAAGTTGAACCCGCCCAGGTGCCCGGTGACATCCAGCACTTCGCCGATGAAATACAGGCCGGGGCTTTTCAGCGACTCCATGGTCTTGGACGAGACTTCCCGGGTATCGACGCCGCCCAGGGTGACTTCTGCGGTGCGGTAGCCTTCGGTGCCAGCGGGGACGACGTTCCAGCTCGCCAGTTTTTCGGCGATGTCTGCCAGCTCCGCATGGGTGTATTGCTTCATGGGTTTGGAGACGAACCAGGTGTCCGCCAGCAGGTTGGCCATTTTCTTGGTGAACAACTCGCCCAGCAACGTCTTGAGCTCGCTATTGGGGCGTTCGGCCTGTTGCTGTTGCAGCCATTGCGGCACGTCGTGGTCCGGCAACAGGTTGATCTGCACCGTGTCCCCCGATTCCCAGAACGAGGAAATCTGCAGGATCGCCGGACCGCTCAGGCCGCGATGGGTGAACAGGATGTTCTCGCGAAAGCTCTGGTCGTTGCAGCTCACCAGGCAATCCACCGAGGTGCCTGACAACTCGGTGCACAGCGCCTTGAGCTGATCGGTGATGGTGAACGGCACCAGGCCGGCGCGGGTGGGCAGCAGTGCATGGCCAAACTGTTTTGCCACCTGATAACCGAAGCCGGTCGCCCCCAGGGTCGGGATCGACAGCCCGCCCGTGGCGATCACCAGGGACTGGCAGGCGATGGCGCCAAGGGTGGTTTGCAGCAGGTAGCCGCCGTCGGCTTTTTCGATCTGTGTAATCGAGGTGTCCAGATGCAGGCTGGCGCCGGCCTGGTCGCATTCATCCAAGAGCAGGCCGAGGATGTCGCTGGATTTGTTATCGCAGAACAACTGGCCGAGCTTTTTCTCGTGATAGGGCACGCCGTGCTTGGCCACCAGGGCAATGAAGTCCCATTGGGTGTAGCGGGCCAGGGCCGATTTGCAGAAGTGCGGGTTCTGCGAGAGGAAATTGCCTGGCTCGGTGTACATGTTGGTGAAATTACAGCGCCCACCGCCCGACATGAGGATTTTCTTGCCGGCCTTGTTGGCGTGGTCCAGCAACATCACCTGCCGCCCGCGCGCGGCGGCGGTCAGTGCGCACATCAACCCTGCGGCGCCAGCGCCAATGATCACGACTTCGGTAGAGCGCAAAACGGTGTCCTCTGCATATCTGGGGTCTGACAGGAGTTCGCTCTTGTGGCGAGGGAGCTTGCTCCCGCTCGAGCGCGAAGCGGTCGAAAAGCCAGCGAACTGTCTGAAGCATCGCGTTCATGGTTTTCAGGGCTGCTGCGCAGCCCAGCGGGAGCAAGCTCCCTCGCCACAGGGTGAATCAACAGCGGTCAGAGGATCCGTACCCGCAACGAGCGGCCCTTGATCTTGCCATCGTTCAGGCGTTGCAGGGCCTGTTTGGCAATGCCGCGTTCCACGGCCACGTAAGCCTGGAAATCGAAGATCGCGATTTTGCCGACCTGGGCGCCAGGGATGCCGGCCTCGCCGGTCAGGGCACCGAGGATGTCGCCGGGGCGGACCTTGTCCTTGCGCCCGGCGCCGATGCACAGAGTGCTCATGGCCGGCAACAACGGGCCGCCGCCCTGAGACTTGAGGTTGTCCAGTTGGTCCCAGCTCAGCGGTGACTTCTGCAGTTGCTCGATGGCCTGGGCGCGGTGGGCTTCGGACGGCGCCACCAGGCTGATGGCGATGCCTTTCTCCCCGGCACGGCCAGTGCGGCCGACGCGGTGGATGTGAATTTCCGAGTCCCGGGCCAGTTCGACGTTGATCACCATGTCCAGTGCATCGATGTCCAAGCCGCGGGCCGCCACGTCGGTGGCTACCAGCACCGAGGTGCTGCGGTTGGCGAACATCGCCAGTACCTGGTCGCGGTCGCGCTGTTCCAGGTCGCCGTGCAGGCCGACGGCCGAGATGCCCTTGGACGTCAGGTGATCGACGGTTTCCTGGACCTGCTGCTTGGTGAAACAGAACGCCACGCAGGAGGCCGGGCGGAAATGCGCCAGGACCTTGACCACTGCGTCCATGCGTTCCTCGGGGGCGATCTCGTAGAAGCGCTGCTCGATCTGCGCGTCGGAGTGGAACGCCTCGGCCTTCACTTGCTGCGGGTTACGCATGAACTTGGACGACAGTTGCTTGATGCCCACCGGGTAGGTGGCGGAAAACAGCAGCGTCTGGCGGCGTTCCGGGGTCTGCTGGATGATGTCTTCGATGGCGTCGTAGAAGCCCATGTCGAGCATGCGGTCGGCTTCGTCGAGGATCAGCGTGTTGAGGCCATCGAGCACCAGCGAACCTTTGCGCAGGTGCTGCTGGATGCGTCCTGGCGTGCCGACGATGATGTGGGCACCGTGTTCCAGGGAAGCGATCTGCGGGCCGAACGACACGCCACCGCACAGGGTCAGGACCTTGATGTTGTCTTCGGCTCGGGCCAGGCGACGGATTTCCTTGGCGACCTGGTCGGCCAGCTCACGGGTCGGGCACATCACCAGGGCCTGGCAGCCGAAGAAGCGCGGGTTGATCGGGTTCAGCAGGCCGATGCCAAAAGCCGCGGTCTTGCCGCTGCCGGTCTTGGCCTGGGCGATCAGGTCCATGCCCTTGAGAATCACCGGCAAGCTTTGCGCCTGGATCGGCGTCATCTGGGCATAACCGAGTGATTCGAGGTTAGCCAGCATGGCGGCGGACAGCGGCAAAGTATTAAAAGCGGTGGCAATGGTGGTCACGGGACTGGCCTGCAAAACAAAATGTCGCGCAGTGTAGCAGCCTCGTGCCACTTTCTTCGAAAGTTCTGGACGAGCTGTGGTGTGGCCCCTGTGGCGAGGGAGCTTGCTCCCGCTCGGCTGCGCAGCAGTCGTAACCCAGGCGACGCGATATTTCAGGTACACCGTGTCGACCGATTTTGGGGGCGCTTCGCACCCCAGCGGGAGCAAGCTCCCTCGCCACAAGAGCCAGCATGTCCCCCGGTTCGGACAGCGTCCCAAGCGCCTGGCTTAATGCTCGATATGCTCGTCGTGACGCTTCTGCCGCCGCCCATCCTGCTTGGACAACTGGGAAAAAATCGTCGCTGCCAGCATCGCCATGATCCCCACCGTTACGAAGGTCAGCTGGAACGCGCCCAGCACGGTATCGACCCCGTCGTTACCCACCTGGGCGGTAAAGCCGCCGAGCAGGGCGCCGGCGCAGGCCACGCCGAGGCTCAGGGACAGCTGCGCCACCACCGACAGCAGGCTGTTGCCGCTGCTGGCGCTGGCGTCGTCCAGGTCGATCAGGGTCACGGTGTTCATCGCGGTGAATTGCAGCGAGTTGATCGCCCCTAACACCGCCAGTTGCGCCAGCAATAGCCAATACGGCGTCTGTTCGCTGACCAGGCCCATGCTCGCCAGCATCAGGCCCAGGGCCAGGGTGTTGCCGGTCAGGACGATGCGATAGCCCAGGTGTTCGATCAGCGGCCGGGCCACGGACTTGGCGACCATGGCCGCCGCTGCCAGGGGCAGCATGCTCATGCCGGCCTGGGACGGTGAATAGCCCAGGGCGACTTGCAGCAGCAACGGCACCAGGAATGGCAGGGCGCCGCTGCCCAAACGCGCGAACAAGTTGCCGAGGATGCCCACGGCGAAGGTCCGGGTCTTGAACAGCGACGGCGGGAACAGCGCATTCTCGACGTGCCCGGCCCGCAGCCAATAGGCCGCCAGGCAGGCCATGCCGCCGAACAGCAACAGCATCACCCGCAGGTGCGGCAGGTGCAGTTCACCCAGGCCTTCCATGGCGATGGTGATCAGCACCATCGCCGCACCGAACAGCAGGAACCCCAGCCCGTCGAACCGGGTGCGCTCGCTGCCGCGCAGGTCGGGGATGAACTTCCACACCGCATAACAGCCGATCACGCCCACCGGCAGGTTGATGATGAAGATCCAGTGCCAGGTCAGGTACTCCACCATCCAACCGCCCATGGTCGGGCCGATCAGCGGGCCGAGCAGGCCGGGGATGGTGATGAAGCCCATGATCCGCACCAGTTCCGAGCGCGGATACGCCCGCAGCACCACCAGCCTGCCCACCGGCAGCATCAGCGCACCGCCCAGGCCCTGGATGACCCGGGCGCCGATCAGCATGCTCAACGAATTGGATAAGGCGCACAGCAACGAGCCGAAGCTGAACAGCAGGATCGCCCCGAAGAAAATCTTCTTGGTGCCGAAACGGTCGGCGATCCAGCCCGAGGCTGGGATCAGCAACGCCACGGTGAGCATGTAGGCGATGATCACGCCCTGCATGCGCAGCGGGTTTTCCGCCAGGTCGCTGGCCATGGCGGGCAGGGCGGTGTTGAGGATGGTCCCGTCCAGGGACTGCATGAAGAAGGCAATCGCCACCACCCACGGAAGCCAGCGGGCGGTGACGGCGTCGAGCGGTGCGCGGTTGGGCATGGGACCTCTTGTATGAAGTGTTGATCAGGAACAGGTATCGCTGTTGTGGCGAGGGAGCTTGCTCCCGCTGGGTTGCGAAGCAACCCTAAAACCAGGCACCGCGGTGTTTCAGATGCGTTGGTTCAGCAGGGTTTTGCGACTGCTGCGCAGTCGAGCGGGAGCAAGCTCCCTCGCCACAGGGGTACAACTCCGGTCATTACAACGTCAAGGTCAACCGCTTCACCAGCGCCCCCGGCAACAACATCGAGGCCGTGGCCCGCTGGCTGTAGGTGCTGGCCGAGAGCAGCAGTTCCCGTTCTCGGGTCAGGCCTTCGAGTCGCGAGCCGAGCAGGCTGTAGACGCTGTCGTCGAAGCGCATGGTGCTGACCGGCGCTACGATCTGGCCGTTCTCGACCCAGAACGTGGCGAAGCGGGTCATGCCGGTCAGGCGGGCGGCCGGTTGGTCCGAGTAGTTCAGGTACCAGAGGTTGCTGATGTACAGCCCGGTGCCAAGTTGTTCGAGGATGTATTTGTGCTCCAGTTGTCCGGCCTGCATGTCCAGCGCCGTGGGGTATTCGTAGCTGCTGGCGCCGTTGGCGGCGAGGCCGTATTCAGCGGCGCTGCGGGAGTTGACCAACTGCGCATTGGCTGTGCCCTTGGCGATCAGCCCCAGGTCATCGCGGGGGTAACCTTCGTCGGAAAACGCCGGGCTCAAGGAGCCGCTGACCTGCTCGCTCAGCCACACGTTGGGGCTCAAGCTTGCTTCGTTGGCGTAGAGCTTCTGCAACGGGCTCTGCTTGCTGGCAATCGCCCGGGCCGAGAACCCACCCCAACTGAGCATGCCCATGATCTCTTCCAGGGCGGCCGGCGCCAGGTAGGCGCGGTATTCGCCGGGCGGCAACGTGCGCAACGGCAGGCCGAGAAACGCCAGTTGCTCGCGGGCCTGCTCGAAGCGCCGGGAAAATCCGTCACTGCTCCATTCATGCCCGGCGTAACTGGCTTTCACGGCCTGGCCGTTTTCATGGAACAGGCTGAAATCGAAATTGAAGCTGTTGGCCTGGTGCCAGCCGAACGCCCCCGCAGAACTGGCGAAACCTCGACTGATGGGCCCGGCGGCGTAGAACCCCACCAGGTCCAGGCCTTCGGCGGCGCGGCTGATTTCGGCCACGGCCTGCTCGGTGTCCGGCAACGGATGGTCCTGCACGTTATGGCTCTGCCAGTGGGTGTGGTTGAGCAGCAGGTACGGATCGCGGGGTAGCAGCGGCAAGGTTTCGCGCAGCTGTTGCAGGCCTTCGGCCAAACGTTGCAAATCCGTCTCGGCTTCGCCGGACAAGGTGATCTGCAAGTCGGCGTGGCGTCCGTCGTCGATCAGTTTGAAACTGACATTGGCTTGCTGCACCAGGCCGGCCTGGCGGACCTTGCCATGGTTGAAACGGACGAAGGCCGAGGACTCGGCGGCGTAGCCGAGGGTGAACTGTTCAGGCTCGTGCAAGGCATCGCGCAGCCAGTCGACCAACGCCTTGAATGCCTCGGCCGGATTCTTGACAGTGCTCATCAGGCGTCTCCCCCAAACACATCAACGTTGCTGAACACGCAGGCCGGCGAGGCATGGCCGACGCGGATGACCTGGTTCGGTTCGCCCTTGCCACAGTTCGGCGTGCCCAGGACCTGGAAGGTGCTGGCATCGCCCACGGCGCGCAGGCTCTTCCAGAATTGCGCAGAAATACCCCGGTAGTTGGGGTTCTTCACCACGCCCTTGAGCTCGCCGTTCTCGATCAACTGGCCCCATTCGCAGCCGAACTGGAATTTGTTGCGGGCGTCGTCGATGGACCAGGAACGGTTGGTGCGCATCAGCACGCCGTGCTCGGTGCCTTGGATCAGTTGTTCCAGGGATTGGTCGCCGGGTTCGATGTTCAGGTTTGCCATGCGGTCGATGGGCGGGCGATTCCAGCCGCAGGCGCGGCTGTTGGCGACACCGTCCAGGCCAGCACGGAACTGTGACAGTGCGCCGCCCAATGGGCGCAGCAGCAGGCCTTCACGAATCAGGAACTGTTTGCTGGCGGCGCTGCCATCGTCGTCATGGCTGTAGCTGGCCAATTCTTCGGGAATGTTCGGGTCGAAGGTCACGTTCAAGAGGTTGGAGCCGTATTGCAGGTGTCCGAAGTCGCTGGCCTTGACGAAGCTGGTGCCGGCGTAATTGCGCTCGTCCCCGAGGATGCGGTCCAGTTCCAGCGGATGGCCGATGGATTCGTGGATCTGCAACATCATCTGGTCAGGCATCAGCAGCAGGTCGCGGGGGCCTTGCGGGGTGTTCGGTGCCAGCAGCAGTTGCAGGGCCTGGTCGGCGATTTTCAGCCCGGCGCCGAGCAGGCCGCTGCGGCTGATCACATCGAAGCTGCCTTGCTGGCCGAAATTTTCCCGGCCCAGGGTGCGGGTCTGGCTGTCGTTGCCGTCGAAGGCGGTGACTTCCAGGGCCGGGTAGATGAAACGTTGGGCCTGGCGCAATTCAGCACCGGCACTGTTGAGGTAGATCTGCTCGACCTGGGTCAGGCCGATGCTGGCTTGCCAGTTCACCAGGCGCTCGTCCTGAGGCACTGCGGCTGACTCGTCGCCGAGCAATTGGTAGCAATCGCTCAGTGGTGGGAAGGCCTGGTCGAAATTCGGCGAGAAGTAATCGGCGCGGTCGCTGGACACCGCTTGCTCGCGCAGGTCCAGCAGGGCGTGGGGCTTGAGCCGGCGGGCCTGTTGCTCGGCTCGTTCCAGCGCCGCTTGCAGGCCGGTTTGGGACAGATCGTTGGTAGCGGCATACGCCTCGACCCCGTTGACCCGCACCGTGAGCATCGCCCCTTCATCACGGCCCAGGCTGGGCGGTTCGGCGACATTCTTGCGCACCGACAGGTGCTGGCCGGACTCGCGCACGTAACGCAGGGAAAAGAATTCAGCGCCCGTGCGCAAGGCAGCAAAACGCTGCTTGAGCTGGGGGTGGAAGTCGAACATGGAACCTCCTTGTCTGGAGCGAGGGTGCGGCGCAGTGCGGTGATTTGACGCGGCGGCTCTAGATTAGGCCTGGGGTGGGGGTGGGATCAAGGTAGAAGGGAATTTGAGGGCCTGGTCGAGCGCCATCGCGAGCAGGATGCTGCTGTAAAGATCGTTGGAGATCATTCCCACGCTCTGCGTGGGAGCGATCTTTATCCAAGCGAGCTTGAGTCTTACTGGGCCATAGGCCCGACTTCCCGCAGTGGCTTGCCGCGCACCGGCGCATCGCCGGCCACGTAGTACGGGGCAGTGCTGCGTGGCAATGGCTTGCGACCACGGATCTTGTCGGCGATTTTCTCGGCGATCATGATCGTCGGCGCGTTCAGGTTGCCGGTGGTGATGATCGGCATGATCGAGGCATCCACCACGCGCAGTCCTTGCATGCCATGCACGCGACCTTCGCCATCCACCACCGCCATGTCGTCGGTGCCCATCTTGCACGAGCAGGACGGGTGGAACGCGGTTTCGGCATGCTCGCGGATGAACTGGTCCAGTTGCGCGTCCGTCTGCACCTCGATGCCCGGGCTGATCTCGCGGCCACGGAACGGATCGAGCGCCGGCTGTTGCATGATCTCGCGGGTCAGGCGGATGCCGTCGCGAAACTCCTGCCAGTCCTGCTCGGTCGCCATGTAGTTGAACAGGATGCTCGGGTGCTGGCGTGGGTCCTTGGACTTGGCCTGGATCCGGCCGCGGCTTGGCGAACGCATCGAGCCCATGTGCGCCTGGAAACCATGTTCCTTCACGCCGTTGCTGCCGTTGTAGTTAATCGCCACCGGCAGGAAGTGGTACTGGATGTTCGGCCAATCGAATTCCGGGCGGGTGCGGATGAAACCGCCGGCCTCGAACTGGTTGCTGGCGCCGATACCGGTGCCGTTGAACAGCCACTCGGCACCGATGGCCGGCTGGTTGTACCAGAGCAGCGACGGGTACAGCGAGACCGGTTGGGTGCAGGCGTATTGCAGGTACAACTCGAGGTGATCCTGGAGGTTTTCACCGACACCCGGCAGGTCGTGGACCACCGGGATGTCGAGGCTTTCCAGCAGCTTGGCCGGACCGACGCCAGAGCGTTGCAGGATCTGTGGCGAAGCGATGGCGCCGGAGCACAGCAGCACTTCCTTGCGCGCCCGGGCTTCGACGCGCTCTTCGGCGGCGCCCACCAGGTAACGCACGCCGACCGCGCGCTTGCCTTCGAACAGGATCTTGTCGGTCAGGGCGTGGGTGACGATGGTCAGGGTCGAACGCTTCTTGGCCACGTCGAGGTACCCGCGCGCGGTACTGGCACGACGGCCATTGGGGGTGACGGTACGGTCCATCGGGCCGAAGCCTTCCTGCTGGTAGCCGTTGAGGTCTTCGGTACGCGGGTAACCGGCCTGTACGCCGGCCTCGACCATGGCGTGGAACAACGGGTTGTTGCCGGCCTTGGGGGTGGTCACGCTGACCGGACCGTCGCCGCCGTGGTAATCGTTCGGGCCGATGTCCCGGGTCTCCGCTTTCCTGAAGTAGGGCAGGCAGTCCAGGTACGTCCAGTCCTCGAGGCCAGGCAGTTTTGCCCAGTTGTCATAGTCCAGGGCGTTGCCGCGGATGTAGCACATGCCGTTGATCAGCGAAGAACCGCCCAGGCCCTTGCCTCGACCGCATTCCATGCGGCGGCCGTTCATGTGCGGCTCCGGGTCGGTCTCGTAGGCCCAGTTGTAGCGCCGGCCTTGCAGCGGGAACGCCAGGGCGGCGGGCATTTGCGTACGGAAGTCGAGGCGATAGTCCGGGCCGCCGGCTTCGAGCAGCAGGACGGTGACGCCTTCGTCTTCGGTCAGGCGGGTGGCCAGGGTGTTACCGGCCGAGCCGGCGCCGATGATGATGTAGTCGAATACGTGGGACATGAAATGCACCCTCTTTTGAATTGGGTTCAGGTCGTGGTCGCCTTGACGCCGCATAACCTGTGGCGAGGGGATTTATCCCCGTTCGGCTGCGCAGCAGTCGTAAATCAGCGACTGGGTTTGTCTGAAGAATGGGGGGGCCTTGGGGAGGGGCTGCTACGCAGCCCCACGGGGATAAATCCCCTCGCCACAACAGCGTTCACTCAAGGTCACATGCCCAATCAGAACACCGACGCGTAATCGCCCAACTCGACCTGTACCGATTTGATGCGGGTGAAGTTGTTCAGCGAACTGATGCCGTTTTCCCGGCCCACGCCCGATTGTTTGTAGCCGCCCACCGGCATCTTGGCATCGGACTCACCCCAGGCATTGATCCAGCAGATACCGGCTTCGAGCTGGTGGATCACGCGGTGGGCGCGGTTCAGGTCGCGGGTGACGACGCCGGCGGCCAGGCCGAAGTCGGTGTCGTTGGCGCGGCGGATCACTTCTTCTTCGGTTTCATAAGTGAGGATGCTCATCACCGGGCCGAAGATTTCTTCACGCACGATGGTCATCTCGTCGGTGCAATCGGTGAACACGGTCGGGGCGACGAAAGCGCCCTTGGCCAATTCACCGTCGGTCAGGCGACTACCACCGCACAGCAGGCGCGCGCCTTCGGCTTTGCCTTTCTCGATGTAGCCCAGCACGCTTTCCATGTGGGCGAAGCTCACCAGCGGGCCGAAGTTGGTGTTTTCGTCCTCTGGATTACCGATGCGGATGCGCGCCACGCGCTCGGCGATCTTGGCTTCGAAGGCGGCCTTGAGGTGGCTCGGCACGAACACGCGGGTGCCGTTGGTGCAGACCTGGCCGGAGCTGTAGAAGTTGGCCATCATCGCGGTGTCGGCGGCGCGATCCAGGTCGGCGTCGTCGAAGATGATCAACGGCGACTTGCCGCCCAGTTCCATGGTCACGTCCTTGAGCGAAGAACTCGAGGCGCTGGCCATGACTTTCTTGCCAGTGTCGGTGCCGCCGGTGAAGGAGACTTTCTCGATGCGCGGGTGCTCGGTCAGCCAGGTGCCGACTTCACGGCCGCTGCCGGTCAGGACATTGAAGACGCCTGGCGGAACGCCGGCTTCGGTATAGATCTCGGCCAGTTTCAAGGTGGTCAGCGAGGTGACTTCGCTCGGCTTGAAGATCATCGCGTTACCGGCTGCCAGGGCCGGTGCGGATTTCCACAGGGCGATCTGGATCGGGTAGTTCCACGCGCCGATACCAGCCACTACGCCCAGGGGTTCGCGACGGGTGTAGACGAAAGACGTGTCGCGCAACGGGATCTGCTCGCCTTCGATAGCGGGCACCAGGCCGGCGTAGTATTCCAGCACATCGGCACCGGTGACGATGTCGACATAGCGGGTCTCGGAGTAGGCCTTGCCGGTGTCCAGGGTTTCCAGGGCGGCCAGCTCATCGTTGCGCTCGCGCAGGATGTCCACCGCGCGACGCAGGATGCGCGAACGCTGCATGGCGGTCATGGCGGCCCAGACTTTCTGGCCCTTTTCGGCGCTGACCACGGCGCGCTCGACGTCCTCGAAAGTCGCACGCTGCACTTGGGCAAGGACCTCACCGTTGGCAGGGTTGATGGCTTCGAAAGTGGCGTCGCCGCTGGCATCGCTGTACGCGCCATCGATGTAGAGTTTTTGCAGTTCGAAACGGGCCATAAAGTCCTCGCAAGTGCATAAGTGGTTGGCTGGCCACCGGAGCGTGTCGTTTATAGCTGACTACGCGGTTCGGCGGCGGTTCAGGAGTCGAGCGGTTCTGTGTGCTCTGGTGCCCCTGCTTTGGTCAGTTGGAAATCCATGTATTCGTAAGCGATCCGGTGCGCCTGGGCGGTATCGAAAGCGTCTCCCGACAGCGCTCCGCGCAGCCACAAACCGTCAATCAACGCGGCCAGGCCCCTTGCTGCGCTGCGCGCCTGATCGACGGGCAACACGCGGCGGAACTGGCTACACAGGTTGGAATACAGGCGGTGATCGTTGATCCGCTGCAACCTGTGCAAAGACGGGTGGTGCATGCTGGTGGCCCAGAAGGCCAGCCAGGTTTTCATTGCCGGGCCGTTGACCTGGCTGGCGTCGAAGTTGCCTTCGATGATCACCTTCAGGTGAGCCCGGGGGCTTGTGTCCTCCAGCGCCTGGCGGCGCGCGGTGACGTTCTCGCTCAGGACAGTCATCAGGTACTGGGCCGTGGCCGCGATCAGGCCATTCTTGTCCTGAAAGTAGTGACTGATGATGCCGTTGGAGACACCGGCCAAACGGGCGATCAACGCAATGCTGGCGTCCCCCATGCCGACTTGATCGACCGCTTGCAGCGTGGCTTCGATCAGTTGTTGGCGGCGGATGGGTTGCATACCGACCTTGGGCATCTAGCACATCTCCTTAGGCCATCCGGCGGGCGAGAGTCGTCTGCCGGAATGAAAGCCAGTCTATTTTGTTTTGATTGAACGTTCAATCAACAAAAAACAGGTTCTATGACAAGTCGTCGCTGTCTGTCGGGATTTCCATGTGTAAAGGGCGCTTGAAGGCACATGGGAAACCCGCCGTGCGGGGCGAGGACTTTTTCGGGATGTCTTTATAACACTCGTCGGCTGGTGTGGAGGCCTAACGCCCATTGATAGCTGGAATACTGTTGTGGCGAGGGGATTTATCCCCGTTGGGCTGCACAGCAGCCCAAAAAGCGGCGACCTCATGTTGTCTGACACACCGAGACACCTGGCTTTTGGGGCTGCTTCGCAGCCCAGCGGGGATAAATCCCCTCGCCACAACTGTATTTCAGGCCAAGCTTGTCAGTAGTCAGTAGTCAGTAGTCAGTAGTCAGTAGTCAGTAGTCAGCAAATGCACAAACGAAAACGCCGCGATCATCTCGCGGCGTTTTCGTGTGCAGGCTTAGCCCAGGTTCTTGCCCAGCAGTGCGTGGTACAGCTCGCTGTCGCCCAGGATGCCGACGACTTGCTGGTTATCGTGGAGCACCAGTTTGTTGCCGGTCTGGTAGCGGATCTGCAGCGCGTCGCGCATGCCGATGTTGGAATCAACCAGGGTCGGACGCCGGCCCAGGTCTTCGACGGCTTGGCCCGGTACCCAGTTCTGCAGGTCCAGCGCCGCGCCATTCTGACGGGCGCCCTTGATGGTGTTGCCTTCGGCCAGGTCGAGCCAGGAGTCGCCGCCCGGATCCAGGCACACCGAACCGTTGATGCGCTTGCAGTTGTCCAGGGTGCGCATCAGGCTGCGACCGCACAGGACGTTGAGTGGGTTGGTGTGGGCGACGAAGGTGCGCACATAGTCGTCCGCCGGGTTGAGCACGATCTCTTCCGGCTTGCTGTACTGGATGATCTTGCCGTCTTTCATGATGGCGATCCGCGTACCCAGCTTCAGGGCTTCGTCCAGGTCATGGCTGACGAACACGATGGTCTTTTGCAGTTTGCGTTGCAGTTCCAACAGTTCGTCCTGCAAACCCTGGCGGATCAGCGGGTCGAGGGCCGAAAATGGTTCGTCCATCAGCAGGATGTCGGCGTCCATCGCCAGGGCGCGGGCCAGGCCGACCCGTTGCTGCATACCGCCGGACAGCTCGTCGGGTTTCTTGTTGCGCCACTGGGTCAGGCCCACCAGCTCCAGCTTCTCATCCACCAGCTTGCGCCGTTCCTTCTCGGGACGGCCCTGCATTTCCAGCCCGAAGCTGATGTTCTCGCGCACGGTCAGCCAAGGCATCAGGGCGAACTTCTGGAACACCATGGCGATGCGCTTGGTGCGCATCATCTTCAGTTCGGCAGGGGAGCAGGAAGCGATGTCGATCTGCCGCCCTTCATGCTCGACGAACAACTTGCCACGACTGACCGTGTTCAAGCCGTTGATGCAGCGCAGCAGGCTGGATTTACCGGAGCCGGAAAGGCCCATCAGGACGCAGATCTCACCCTTCTCGATGGACAGGCTGGCTTTTTCCACACCGACGATCAGGCCGGTCTGCTGCAGGATCTCGGGTCGCGATAGGCCCTTGTCCAGCAGGTCCAGCGCGGCCTTGGGGCGGTTGGAGAAAATAACATCGACGTCTTCGAAACGAATGATGCTCATGCGTCACCCCCTACTTTAGCGTCGGGTTGTTTGCAGATTCGGTCGAGCATGATCGCCAGCAATACGATCGCCAGGCCGGCTTCGAAGCCCAGGGCGATATCGGCGGTGTTCAGTGCGTTGACCACGGGTTTGCCCAGGCCATCGGCGCCCACCAGTGCGGCGATCACCACCATCGACAACGACAGCATGATGCACTGGGTGATACCGGCCGCGATGCTGGGCATCGCATGGGGCAGTTCAATGCGCGATAGGAGCTGGCGACGGGAGCAGCCGAAGGCTTTGCCGGCGTCCATCAGTTCGTCCGGTACGTCGCGGATGCCCAGGTAGGTCAGGCGGATGGGCGCGGCAATCGCGAACACCACCGTGGAGATCAAGCCTGGGACCACACCCAGCCCGAAGAGGGTCAGGGTAGGAATGAGGTAAACGAAGGTCGGTACGGTCTGCATCAGATCGAGTACCGGACGCATCATTGTGTAGAACATCGGCTTGTGCGCGGCAACAATGCCCAGCGGCACGCCGATCAGTACGCAAACCAGGGTCGCGAACAACACCTGGGCGAGGGTTTCCATGGTTTCTTGCCAGTAACCCAGGTTGAGGATCAGCAGGAAGGACGCGATGACGAATACGGTCAGGCCCCATTTGCGCTGGATGAAGTGCGCCAATAGCGCAATGAGGCCGATCAGGGCCAGGGGGTTGAACCAGGTCAGCGCGAACGTCACGCCGTGAATCATCGTTTCCAGGAACAGCGCGATTGCGTCGAATGTGTTGGCGCCGTTTTGCGTCAACCATTCGACAAAGCCCGCGATGTACTGGCCCAAAGGTATTTTCTGATCAATAAGCATGGTAGTGAACGTCCGCATGCAAGGGAATAAACAGCCCGGGCGAGCGAACTCGCCCGGCATAACATCAGCAGTTATTGCGCAAGTTTGGCTTTCACGGCTTCCAGGCCAGGTTTACCGTCAATGGTGGTCACGCCAGCGAGCCAGGTATCGAGTACCTGTGGGTTTTTCTTCAACCAAGCCTTGGCGGCGGCCTCAGGTTTCATCTTGTCATCGAGCACGTTGCCCATCAGCTGGCTTTCCATGTCGACGGTGAACTCCAGGTTTTTCAACAGTTGGCCAACGTTGCTGCATTCCTGGCTGTAGCCCTTGCGGGTGTTGGTCGCCACGGTAGCGGCACCGAAGTCGGGGCCGAAGAAGTCGTCACCGCCGGTCAGGTACTGGATCTTGAAACGGGTGTTCATCGGATGTGGTGCCCAGCCGAGGAACACCACATCGGTGCCGCGCTTGGCGGCACGGTCGACCTGCGAGAGCATGCCCGCTTCACTCGACTCGACGACTTTGAAGCCTGCGTCCTTCAGGCCGAAGGCGTTCTTTTCGATCATGCTCTGGATCAGGCGGTTGCCGTCGTTGCCGGGTTCGATGCCGTAGATCTTGCCGTCCAGCTCTTTCTTGAATTTGGGGATATCGGCGAAGTCGTGCAGGCCTTTGTCATACAAAGCCTGAGGCACGGCGAGGGTGTACTTGGCGCCCTTGAGGTTGGTGCGCACGGTTTCCACGGTGCCGGCTTCGCGGTAGGCCTTGATGTCGTTTTCCATGGTCGGCATCCAGTTGCCGAGGAATACATCCATGTTCTTGCCATCGGCCAGGGACTTGTAGGTCACCGGCACGGAAATCATGGTGGTCTTGGTCTTGTAGCCGAGGGCGTCGAGCACCACGCTGGTGGTAGCGGTGGTCACGGTGATGTCGGTCCAGCCGACATCGGAGAAATTGACGGTGCTGCACTGTTCGGGTTCAGCAGCGTTGGCCAGCATCGGAAGACTCAGCATGGCGGCCAACAACAACGATGTGGAACCTTTCATGGGTGGACTCCTGGTGTTTTATCGGCGGTGTCCGGTCAGGACAACCGCGCTTATTGGATGTTGCGGTTGGTGGCGCGTGGGCACTCTCTGACACGCGGCCTTGCAAACGAGCCGTAACCGATCATGTACCAGTGCAAATCTGACGCCTACAGGGTGGGTCGTATCCAGTACAGGGAGGGTCGCATCCAGTGTCGGTGACGTCGTTTACAGATTTTTTCCGCCCCTGGCGGGCCTCTGATACGCAGAAAAACGGCGCAAAACCGGGGCCAGGACGGGACGGCGTTGCTGGGCATGATTGCGTCGGTGTCAGACGTCGGACCCCAAGGCAAAAACCGGATGATGCGGCCATCCCGGCGTTGAGCGTAGCAGCTCCGTCACCGGACGCTTCTGCGCCCGGATGTGCCTGTTCTGGAGGTTTTCGGCAATGGCAATCAGCGTTTTCGACTTGTTCAAAATCGGTATCGGCCCGTCCAGTTCCCACACCGTGGGCCCCATGCGTGCCGCGGCGCTGTTCGTTGAAGCGCTGAAGGCAAAGGCCCTGCTCAATGATGTGCGCCGGGTCGAGGTGCAATTGTTCGGTTCGCTGTCGGCCACCGGCATTGGCCACGGCAGCGACAACGCCGTGATCATGGGCCTGATGGGGGAGTGGCCGGACGCAATCGACCCGTCGCAGATCGGCCCGCGTATCGAGCTGCTGCGTGAAACCCAGACCCTGCTGCTCGACGGTCGCCTGCCGGTGCCGTTCGTATGGTCCCGGGACATGCGCCTGATCGACGAGAACCTGCCGTTCCATCCCAATGCGATGACGCTGGTGGCCGAGGGCGCCGACGGCGAGCTGCACCGTGACACTTATTACTCGGTCGGCGGTGGCTTTGTCGTCGATCAGGCCCAGGCCTCCAGCGGCGTGGTGGATCTGGACAGCACTGAGCTGCCTTACGATTTCTCCAGCGCCGAAGAATTGCTTGAGCTGTGCCGTACCCACAACTTGCGAGTAGCCGAGTTGATGCTGGCCAACGAAAAGGTCTGGCGGTCCGAAGAAGAGATTCGCAGTGGCCTGATGAAACTATGGCGGGCCATGCAGGATTGCGTCGAGCAGGGCCTCAAGCACGAAGGCATCCTGCCGGGCGGTTTGAATGTGCGTCGGCGGGCGGCCAAGTTGCATCGCAGCCTGCAAGAGCTGAACAAACCCAATGTCATCGGCTCGACCCTCAGCGCCATGGAGTGGGTTAACCTGTTCGCCCTGGCGGTCAATGAAGAGAATGCCGCCGGCGGACGCATGGTCACGGCGCCGACCAATGGCGCGGCGGGGATCATTCCGGCGGTGCTGCATTACTTCATGAAGTTCAGCGAAGCGGTCACCGACGCCAACGTCGTGGATTATTTCCTCGGTGCGGCGGCCATCGGGATCCTGTGCAAGAAGAACGCATCGATTTCTGGCGCCGAAGTCGGTTGCCAAGGTGAAGTGGGATCGGCCTGCGCCATGGCGGCGGCAGGCCTGGCGGAGATCCTCGGGGCCACGCCGGAGCAACTGTGCAACGCGGCGGAAATCGGCCTGGAACACAACCTCGGCCTGACCTGCGATCCGGTGGGCGGCCTGGTGCAGGTGCCGTGCATCGAGCGCAACGCGATTGCCGCGGTGAAAGCCATCAATGCCGCGCAAATGGCGCTGCGGGGTGACGGCCAGCACTTCATCTCCCTGGACCGGGTGATCCGCACCATGCGTGATACCGGTGCCGACATGCATGACAAATATAAAGAGACCTCGCGCGGCGGCTTGGCGGTCAGTGCGGTGGAGTGCTGATCCAAAGCTCCCACTGCCCTCTTTAGGCCAGCACCTGTGGCGAGGGGATTTATCCCCGTTGGGCTGCGAAGCGGCCCCCTATGGTTTTACAGATGTGTATGAGTCGAGGGCTGCTGCGCAGCCCAGCGGGGATAAATCCCCTCGCCACAAATCCACTCGCCACAAATCCACTCGCCACAAATCCACTCGCCACAAAGAACTAAAACCGCTCGTAAAATGCACACCCACCTCGAAACACGCCACCTTTTAGCGCGTCGCAAACAGACAAGAGACGAACGGTCGGCCCCACCGTCGGGTGCCACGCGACCGTCCGTCGCCGCACTTGTGGTGATACCTGTTGCGCAAGCCCCGCAGCCCAGTTCCCACAAGTGCTACCGATCTGCTCACGGTGCCGCGTGACGGGGGCCAGACACCCGCCAAAGTCCTGATAACCGTCCCTCGAAATACGCCTTGAATAGACAGGCCGCGATGTCGTTTTCAGGATTTATTGAACGCGCATTCAATTTAGGCATGACAATTGCTGTAACACTGTAAAGCCCGTCTCCCTCGTGGAGAGCAATGGCAAATAACCCAATAAAAAGAGCCTCCGCCTGAGGCCATCACCCGCTTTGTGTGAGGAGATACCGCGATGACGACGTCCAACTCCGGGGCCCAACCCCAGAACCGTGCGCCTCAATCCATCGGCTTTTTGCTGCTGGACAATTTCACGCTGATTTCCCTGGCGTCCGCGGTAGAACCGCTACGCATGGCCAACCAACTGTCCGGTCGCGAGCTATATCGCTGGACGACCCTTACAGTCGATGGCGGCCAGGTCTGGGCCAGCGACGGCTTGCAGATCACCCCCGATGCCTCGATGCACAAGGCGCCGGCCCTGGATACTGTCATCGTCTGTGGCGGCATCGGCATCCAGCGTACCGTGACCCGCGAACACGTGTCGTGGCTGCAGAGCCAGGCCCGCCAATCCCGTCGCCTCGGCGCGGTTTGTACCGGCAGTTGGGCCCTGGCCTGCGCCGGTCTGCTGGACGGCTTCGATTGCAGCGTGCACTGGGAATGCCTGGCGGCAATGCAGGAAGCTTTCCCACGGGTATCGATGAGTACCCGCTTGTTCACCCTCGACCGTAACCGCTTCACCAGCTCCGGCGGCACCGCGCCGTTGGACATGATGCTGCACCTGATCAGCCGTGATCATGGCCGTGAACTGTCGGCAGCGATCTCGGAAATGTTCGTCTACGAGCGTATCCGCAACGAACAGGATCACCAGCGTGTGCCGCTCAAGCACATGCTCGGCACCAACCAGCCGAAGTTGCAGGAAATCGTTGCGCTGATGGAAGCCAACCTCGAAGAGCCGATCGACCTGGATGAACTGGCGGTGTACGTCGCCGTGTCCCGGCGTCAGCTGGAGCGGTTGTTCCAGAAATACCTGCACTGCTCGCCGTCGCGCTATTACCTCAAGCTGCGGTTGATTCGTGCACGGCAACTGCTCAAGCAGACGCCGATGTCGATCATCGAAGTGGCCTCGGTGTGCGGCTTCGTCTCCACCCCGCACTTCTCCAAGTGCTACCGCGAATACTTCGGCATTCCGCCGCGTGACGAACGCGTCGGTTCCAACACCACGCAGCAGGTGGCGATGATGCCGTTGCCGCAGGCGTTGGTGCTGTCGCCATTGTCCGGCCCGCTGTCGGCGCTGAGCCAGGCGCGTAATGAGTCGACGTTTGCCAGTGTGAGGCTCTAGCAGCTTTCTGTGGCGAGGGAGCTTGCTCCCGCTGGACTGCGAAGCAGTCCCAAACCGGCCTATGCGGTGTATCAGTCAAATGGCATTCGCTGGTTTTACGACCGCTTTGCGGCCGAGCGGGAGCAAGCGCCCTCGCCACAGGGTCAGGCGCTATGGTTCTGCTGGTATTGCATCAACGCCGGCAACAGCTGCTTATCAATCGCCTGGCGCACGGCCGGCAGGATAGTGGCGCTGCTGGTGTACATCTCCTTGACCATCCGCCGCAAATCATTGGCCCGGACGGTGTCCAGCCCCCGCACGGCGCACTCGCACGCCTGCTCGGCGGTGGAGCCGCTGGGTATTTGCAGGCCCAGGGCCTTGAGATGGCCCAGCAGGTCTTCCTGGTCGATCAAATCGGCGTACATCATGACGCTTTTCCTTGTTCAGGGATTGGGGTCGTGTCTCGATTCTGGTAGCCACCCGAAGCGGCGGCAAGGGCAAATGGTCGCAATGTCATGAATGACTATGGAGGCGTCGTTTTCGGCTAACTTGCACGGAGCTGGACTGGGCACACTGACCTCAAGCTGAATCACGATGGTCTGGTCACCCTCGCGCGACAGCTCCTCCAGTAACGCAACCTGCCCCGATCCTGTCACGGCTTGATCGGGGATTTTTTTGCCTGTGAATCAGGGAAAGCTTGGGTGTCCGGCGATGAACGATGACGCGGCCTAGCGCTGCAACACCAGAATCCGCGACAACAACTCATCCCGATCCACATAGCATCCCTGGAAATGCCGGGCCCCGGAGGCCGGGTCGAAGGCATTGCGGGCGTGGAGGGTGCGGCGGTTGTCGAAGCACCAGAGCTGGCCGGGTTCGAGACGCTGTACCAGGCGAAATTGTGGCTCGCGGGTCAGGGCGATGAAGCGGCGGTAGGCGCGGTAAAGCTTGGGCATCTGCTCGACCGTGGTGTCGAACGGCCCACGCAGGAAGTTCGCCATGCGGATTTCCGAAACCTGGCCGAGGGCGTCCAGCGCGATGATTGGCGCCAGGCAGCGGTAGTCGCTGCGACGGTCCTTGTTGCGAAACTCCACGGGGATCCGGCACAGCGCGTCGAAGGCCTCGGGGTCTTCCTGGCGCAGTGCTTCAGCAATGGCAAACCCGTCGACAAAAATGCTCTCGCCACCGTCGGCGTCATTCACCAGGCAATGCAAGAATTGCAGCCCCGGCTGTAATTCCCGGGTCGGCAAATCACTGTGCAATGGCAGGTTGAAAGCGGTGTAGGCGTTGCTGTCGGCATCGGCTTTGGACTGCACATTGAACAGCACACCGAAGTTGCTCTCGCGAATAAAGGAAATGCGCTGGGCAATCCGTGTCAGCGAGCCGGGTTCGGTGGGTACGCCGCGCACCTGGGTCAGGCCGATGTCGCGCACCGCCAGCAACCATTGCAACAACGCATGGGCATCGTCCATCAGTGCCGGGTAGTCGAACACTGGCAATTGCAGGTCGTGCCGCCACAGTTGGCGCCGAGGCTTGTTCGCCAGGCGCTCGGCCCGGGACTGATCATCGTAGGCGTGGGCGCGCAACCAGCCCGGGTCGAAACGGCTCTGGTGACCGTCCTGCCAGTCCACGCACAGGCAGCCTTCGTCGTCGAGGTAGGTTGCGCCGGGGGCAATGTCTTCAGGGACGTCGATGATTTCCAGCACCTGCTCGCGGGTGACGCTGTAGACGCATTGAGGGCAAGGGCAGTTGTCCCGCAGCCACGGGTGATGAAAGGGGCTTGCCCGGCCATCGGCCCACATCACTTGGATCCGGTCGGCCAAGGGTGTGACGGCGGTCAATGGGAAGATCAAGGGGTAATGGCGAAAGTCGGCAAAGGCGGCGGCGGTGTTCATGGCGATCTCCTGTTCGCGGCTTATCGGGGGAGAGGCAGGGCGATGATCCGGCCGATGTACAGCGGCGGCGGCAGGTCGGATTGTTCGTCGAGCAGGGCGCCGAGCCGGTCCAGGGTCTGTTCGGTGAAAGGCGCCGAGCGCGGGCCGGCCAGGTCGACGTGCAGTAGCATCTGTTCATTGCCGGCCAGCTCTTTATCACCGCCGACCAGATGCAGGCTGTGGTAGAGGTGCAGGCGTTTGGCGTCGTGGCCGATGATGTGCGTGTGCACCTCGACCTGGGCGTCGAGCTTCACTTCGTGCAGGTAGTTCAGGTGCAGTTCGAGGGTGAACAACGAGTGGCCGCTGGCTTCGCGGTTCTGGCTGTCCATGCCGAGCCGGTCCATCAGCGCGTCGGTGGCGTAGCTGAAGATCAGCAGGTAGAAGGCATCACGCAGGTGGCCGTTGTAATCGACCCATTCGGGGAGGATGCGGGTTTGATAGGTGGTTAGGGTGGGCATGCTGGAACTCCACAAATAGTCGCTGGTGTACACCCTTGTGGCGAGGGAACTTGCTCCCGCTCGGCCGCGAAGCGGTCGTAAAACCAGCGAATACGATTTGACTGATACACCGCATTTGCCGGTTTTGGGACTGCTTCGCAGTCCAGCGGGAGCAAGCTCCCTCGCCACAAGGGAGGTGTTTATTCGCTGAACGCCATGCCATGCTTGGCCTTGGTGGCCTTCACCGCCTCCAGCACAGCCAGCAGACAATCGTCACGATAGCGCTCCAGGGCCGAGATGTTATGGCTGCCCAATTGCGCGCTCGTGCCGTCCACCACATCGTCGATCAGCTTTTCGGTCAGCTCTGGCGCTGGCAGGTAGGTCCACGGCAGTTGCAGCGCCGGGCCGAACTGGGCCATGAAGTGCCGCATCCCGGCATCGCCGCCGGCCAGGGTGTAGGTCAGGAACGTGCCCATGAACGACCAGCGCAAGCCGGCGCCAAAGCGGATCGCATCGTCGATTTCCCCGGTGGTCGCCACCCCGTCGTTGACCAGGTGCAGGGCTTCGCGCCACAGCGCTTCGAGCAGGCGGTCGGCAATGAAACCGGGCACTTCCTTGCGCACGTGCAGCGGCCGCATGCCAAGGGATTCGTACACCTGCATCGCCGCCTGTACGGCTTCGGGCGCGGTGTTTTTGCCGCCGACCACTTCCACCAGCGGCAACAGATAGACCGGGTTGAACGGGTGCCCGACCACGCAGCGCTCCGGATGGGTGGCGCCTTCGTAGAATTCGCTCGGCAGCAGCCCCGAGGTACTGGAACCGATCAGCGCGTTCGGCTTGGCAGCGGCACTGATCTGGCCGTGCAATTCGAGCTTCAATTCCAGGCGCTCGGGGGCGCTTTCCTGGATGAAATCGGCGTCGCGCACACATTCTTCGATGGTCGCGACAAAGCGCAGCCGATCCTGCGAGGCGCCAGGGGCCAGGCCCTGTTTTTCCAGCGCGCCCCAAGCGTTGGCGACGCGTTTGCGCAATGCCGCCTCGGCACCCGGCGCCGGGTCCCAGGCGACGACGTCCAGGCCATGGGCCAGGGCCCTGCTGACCCAGCCGCTGCCGATTACACCACTGCCCAGGGCGGCGAAGGTCTTGATGTCGGTGATAAAGCTCATGGTGTTTTCCTAATGATTCGCCGATTCCCTGTGGGAGCGAGCTTGCTCGCGATGACGGATTCCAGGTGCTGCAGATGCCCTGGATGTACCGCCGCTATCGCGAGCAAGCTCGCTCCCACATTTGATCTTGGTGGTCTTGAGACCTGCAGTCACTGCAGATCCAATGTGTACGTTCGGCTCAGCCGCGCTGGGTCAGCCCCATTTTCTTGCGACCTTCAGCCGGGGTGAGCACGCGGGCGCCGAGGCGGCTGAGGATTTCGCCGGCCCGCTCCACCAACTGACCGTTGGTAGCGAGTACGCCTTTGTCCAGCCAGAGGTTGTCTTCCAACCCGACCCGCACGTTGCCTCCCAGCAGCACGGCCTGGGCGGCCATCGGCATTTGCATGCGGCCGATGCCGAAACCCGCCCACACCGCGTCCGCCGGCAGGTTGTCGACCATGGCTTTCATGGTGGTGGTGTCGGCCGGTGCGCCCCACGGGATACCCAGGCAGAGTTGGAACAGTGGGTTGTCCAGCAGGCCTTCCTTGATCAGTTGCTTGGCGAACCACAGGTGACCGGTGTCGAAGATCTCCAGCTCGGCCTTGACCCCCAGTTCGGTGATGCGCTTGGCGCCGGCCCGCAGTTGCGCCGGAGTGGAGACGTAAATGGTGTCGCCGTCGCCGAAGTTCAGGGTGCCGCAATCCAGCGTGCAGATTTCCGGCAACAGCTCTTCGACATGAGCCAGGCGGGTCAGCGGGCCCACCAGGTCGGTGTTGGGGCCGAATTCCATTGGCTGTTCGCCCGCACCGATCTCCAGGTCGCCGCCCATGCCGGCGGTGAGGTTGACGATGATGTCCACGTCCGCTTCACGGATGCGCTCCATCACTTCGCGGTACAGCGCCACGTCGCGGCTGAACTTGCCGGTCTGCGGGTCGCGGACGTGGCAATGGACCACCGTGGCCCCGGCCTTCGCCGCCTCGATGGCGGCTGCGGCGATCTGTTTCGGGGTGACCGGTACGTGAGGGCTCTTGGCGGTCGTGTCGCCAGCACCGGTGAGTGCGCAGGTGATGATGACGTCGTGGTTCATGGTGCGGATTCCTTCAGGCGTGGTAAGTCACTGCGCAGCCCTTTGGTGCTGCGCAGATGGATAGCGGTTGTTCAGTTACTGGTCAGTTTCAGGTTGTCGGCGGCGGGCTTGCCGTCGAAGGTGGTGACGCCTTCGAGCCAACGCTGCTTGTCTTGCGGATGATCCTTGAGCCATTGCCGGGCCGATTCGAGCGGGTCCTTGTGATCGAGCAACGGCTGCATCATCCGGCTTTCATCTTCGGCGCTGAACGTCAGGTTGCTCAGCAGGCGACCGACGTTCGGGCATTGTTGGGCGTAGTCCGGCGCGGTGACGGTCCACACGGTGGCCATGCCTTCGTTCGGGCCGAGGGCGTCGTCGCTGCCGGTGAGGTAGGTCATTTGCACGTTGACGTTCATCGGGTGCGGCGCCCAGCCGAAGAACACCACGGCTTCCTTGCGCCGCACGGCGCGGTCCACGGCGGCGAGCATGCCGGCCTCGCTGGACTCGACCAGTTGGAATTTGCCCAGGCCGAACTGGTTCTTGGCGATCATCGCCTTGATCTGGGTATTGGCGCCGGAGCCCGGCTCGATGCCGTAGATCTTGCCGCCCAGCTCTTTTTCGAATTTGGCGATGTCGGCGAAGGTTTTCAGGCCCTTGTCGGCCAGGTAGGTCGGTACCGCCAGGGTGGCGCGGGCGTCCTTGAGGCTGGGCTGCTCTAGCACTTTGACCTGCTTGGCCTCGACGAACGGGGTGATGGTCTGGGTCATCAACGGGTTCCAGTAACCCAGGAACAAGTCCAGGCGCTGGTCGCGGATGCCGGCGAAGATGATTTGCTGGGAGGCGCTGGTTTGCTTGGTCTTGTAGCCGAGGCCGTCGAGCATCACTTGGGTCAGGGCGCTGGTGGCGATGACATCGGTCCAGTTGACCACGCCCAGGCGCACGTTCTGGCACGCGGCGGGCTCGGCAGCCATGGCGGCGCCATTGAGGAAAGTGGTGCCGCAAAGTGTAAGTACACAGGAGCTGATCAGTCGTTTCATGTCGGGTTCCTCGGCAGCTTATTGTTATGGGGTCCGGTGTCTGTGCGCCGGTGATGCCAAGTTACGCAGCCCGGCACTTGGCGAAACGCACAGCGGCGACGTGCTCTTGCACTGCAGCGACTCTTGAATGGGCCTTGCAACTGGCGTATCAAGGTCCGCACGCTACCCGCCAACCGAGTGCGCTCCATGTCCCAGGATTTCTACTTTTTGTTGATGCCGGGTTTTTCGGCCATCGGTTTCATTTCGGCCATCGAGCCGTTGCGGGTCGCCAATCGGTTTCGTGGCGAGCTGTACCGCTGGCATGTGCTGAGTATCGATGGCGGGCCGGTGCTGGCGAGCAATGGCATGTCGGTCAACGCCGATGCCGCGCTGGAGCCGCTGAAGAAGGGCGCGACCCTCTGGGTGGTGGCCGGGTTCGAACCGCTCGAATTCTCCACCCCGACGCTGGAGCGCTGGCTGCATCGGCTGGACAACGAAGGTGTGACCCTGGGCGGCATCGACACCGGCAGCGTGGTGTTGGCCGAGGCGGGGCTATTGGAAGGGCACCGCGTGACCTTGCACTGGGAAGCGATCGAGGCGTTCAAGGAGTCTTATCCGCAACTCAGCGTGACCCAGGAACTGTTCGAGATCGACCGTCGCCGCATTACTTGCGCGGGCGGCACGGCTTCCATCGACCTGATGCTGGACCTGATCGGCCAGGCCCACGGTTCGGAACTGGCGATCCAGGTCAGCGAGCAGTTCGTGCTCGGCCGCATCCGCCCGCGCAAAGATCACCAGCGCATGGAAATCGCCAACCGCTATGGCATTCGCAACAAGAAGCTGGTGCACGTCATCGGCGAGATGGAAACCCACAGCGAACCGCCCCTGAGCACCTTGGCACTGGCCGAATCCATTGGCGTCACCCGGCGCCAACTCGAACGCCTGTTCCGCCTGCACCTGAACGACACCCCGAGCAACTTCTACCTGAGGCTGCGCCTGGAGAAGGCCCGGCAGTTGCTGCGCCAGACCGACATGAGTGTGCTGGAAGTGAGCATCGCCTGCGGCTTTGAGTCGCCGTCGTACTTCACCCGCAGCTATCGGGCACGGTTCGAGCGATGCCCGCGGGAGGATCGGCGACGGCAGTTGGTTTGAAAACAAACTTCAAGAGCTCGCTCGCCGACAATAAATCTTTAAATTTTTTGATTTAAATTACTTCTGGCGATTCCCTTGGCTTTTTTAAAGACTGTTCGCTGTTAGTCCTGACGAACGGATAGGGATGTCTGTCCATTCAAAAATATATTTTAACTCGGGCTGAACAGGTGCCAAGGGAGGTACTGTGCATGAAGGGAAAGGGTTGGCTTTTTTTTGTATTGCTGTTGGTCAGTCGGTTGGCACAAGCAGATTTTTCCCATCCCGGAATTCTGGTGGACTTCAAGCAATTACGATACGTGAAGGAAAATATATACCGAGAACCCTGGAAGAGCGCCTATGAAAAGACTTTGCAAGACTCCTTGGCCGATAGAGATTACGAGCCTAGGCCTTGGGCGACTGTAGAGTGTGGTTCGTATTCCAATCCAAATAATGGCTGTTCGGACGAGACCCGGGACGCCCGGGCAGCCTACACCCAGGCTTTATTATGGCGGTTGAGTGGTGATCCGCGTTATGCGGAAAACGTACGAAAAATTCTTAATGCATGGGCCGATACGCTGACCGGTGGTCACACCAATAGTAATGGTCCCTTGCAAGCCGCATGGACGGCAGGGCTGTTTACGCGGGCCGCTGAAATTGTCAAATATTCCTACGATGGTTGGCCCCAGTCGGAAAAAGACAAGGTGAGCAGGTTATTTGCAAGGCAATACTATCCTGATGTGCTGCGTGCTTTTTCCGGAAGCTATACTTGCTATAACAAGAACTGGCATGCAAGTGCCATCGAGGCGATGTTTAATATTGCCGTGTTCAATAAGAATCAGGCATGGTTGGATGATGCTGTTTCGAAGTGGCGTGGCCTTGTTTCGTCGTATATTTATCTTGCCTCTGATGGCGCACGTCCGAAGGATGCTCCGTGGTGTCGGCGTAGCAATGCGCAAATCAATGTGCATTGGGGCAGCCCGGAAGCCTACTTGGAAGGCTTGTCGCAAGAAAGTTGTCGGGACTTCGAACACGCAGCTTATGGTTTGGCGGCAATCATCAATGTGGCGGAGAGCGCTCGTTTACAGAAGATTGATTTATATGAGGATCAAGCCAGCCAGGCAGCGTTGCGCATTGCGGCGGCGATGGAGTTGCACAGTGCCTATCAAAATGGTGATCAAGCAAAATTATGCAAGGCCTATGATGGGCTCAAGAACGATACGGTCGGTACGTTCGAGATAGGATTCAATCACTACGCGCTGCGTCAAGGCGTCTCCCTGCCGCAGACGTCGCTTTTTCTGCAAAAGCATCGCCCCGTCAAAGGAAAGTTTCATTACCTTTGGGAAACGCTGACCCACGGAGCCACGGGGACCATTCCATAGAACCAGTCGTATCTGGTTTGAGAGGACCCGGCAGCGATTGGAGGGTGGGCGGGAGCTGGTTTGACAGGCTTTTATACTCAATTATGCCCGGGACTATAAATTATACCTGTCGCCATAATTGGGTATAAAAGCTTGATACCGCCAGTCATCGGTCATTCATCTGTGGCGAGGGAGCTTGCTCCCGCTGGACTGCGTAGCAGGCCCCAAAAGCAGGGCCGCTGCGCGCCCCAGCGGGAGCAAGCTCCCTCGCCACGGGGGTGTTTCGTCTGAGAGATTGGCTTACTTCTTCACCAACGCCGAACACGCCGCCTTGTACGCCTCATGCTGATATTTGTTCAGCGTCGCCGGCAAGACGAAGTCATGTTTCTTGCTCTGCGCATTGATGGTCTGCGGCGACAGCAGCGTCACCTCGCAACCGTCCAGCAACTGGAAAACCCCTTCGATCTTGAACGTCGTCGGCCCACCGGCGAACTCGCCTTTCTTGCTGCGCTTCTTTATGGCGATGCGTTCGATGCCATGCTCAGCCACGAAAGTCCGTACCTGGGCGGCAAACGCCTTGACGTTGGCGGCTTCGTCATCGTCGTCCAGGGTGATTTTCTTGGTGTTCAGGGCGACGTGGGCCAGTGTCTGCTGTTCCAGCGAGACAACGGCGATGATCGCTTCGCTGCCTTTGATTTCGATGCCGCAGGTTTTCATGGGAATCTCTTTGCTCGGTGGTGACGTGCAGCTTACAGCTCTAACTGATCAGCATGGATACCAAAGGCAGCGGCAATTTTCTCTCGGGTAGCCCGGCGAGGCTTTGCGACCGATTCTTGCTGGGCAAATGCCGGTTGAGAAATCCCTAGGCGCCTGGCAACTTCATCCTGAGTCAGGTTCAGGTGTTCGCGCCAGGCGCGGATAGGCGTGGGGCCAACACATGAAAGGTGTCTGGATATTGCTCCGTGGATAACCTTCAATCCTGCCCAATCGACTCCAAAAACTCCGACCGATCATCGCTCACCTGGGCCATGCAGTCGTTCTCGGCGATCTTGTAGGCTTCGCTGCCGGGTTTGGCCGGGAAGGCGGCGATGGCGCAGTCGGCGTCGCGCTGCTTTTGCCACAGTTGTTGGGCGGTCTTGACCTTGGCGGTGATGTCGTTGAGTTGCGCCTTGTCGCTGGCGTAGCGGGTTTGCAGGCGCTCAAAGAGGCTTTGCAGGTTTTCATTGAGCAGCTGTTCGGCGGCGGTCTTGCCGTAGGCCGAGCAGGCCAGGGTCTGGACGTCGTTTTCAACTTCGTCGCAGGGGTTGGGTTCGGTGTCTTCGGTCGCATGTGCGACGGTGCTGATCAGTGCCAAAGCCAGGAAGAGTGATTTCATTGCGTTGCCGCTCAAGTCCAGTGAAAACCAGTGATGCGGCGGATTCTGGCGCAACCGTCGGGTAAAGAACAGACGGGTAGGATGGGCCTGTTGTAGTCCATTGTCGTGGATTGACGCTTTCGGCAATTCCCCTGTCGTTTTTGCACCGGGTCGCCACGGCCCTCAGGCATATGCTGGCCCCAAAGCGCCGGCAGACGATTCGGCGCATGAAATCCGATAAAAGGGGACTGCCTGATGAGCCCAGCCGAATTGCACGCCGACAGCATCGTTATCGACGGGCTGATCATTGCCAAATGGAACCGCGAACTGTTCGAAGACATGCGCAAGGGCGGCCTGACCGCAGCCAACTGCACCGTGTCGGTATGGGAAGGCTTCCAGGCCACCATCAACAACATCGCAGCCAGCCAGAAACTGATCCGCGAAAACAGCGATCTGGTGATCCCGGTGAAAACCACCGCCGACATCCGCCTCGCCAAGGAGCAGGGCAAGACCGGCATCATCTTCGGTTTCCAGAACGCCCATGCCTTCGAAGACCAGCTCGGCTACGTCGAGATCTTCAAGCAGCTCGGCGTCGGTGTGGTGCAGATGTGCTACAACACCCAGAACCTGGTGGGCACCGGTTGCTACGAGCGCGACGGCGGCCTGTCGGGCTTCGGTCGTGAGATCGTCGCCGAGATGAACCGTGTCGGCATCATGTGCGACCTGTCCCACGTCGGTTCCAAGACCTCCGAAGAGGTCATCCTCGAGTCGAAGAAGCCGGTCTGCTATTCCCACTGCCTGCCGTCCGGCCTGAAAGAGCACCCGCGCAACAAGTCCGATGAAGAACTGAAGTTCATTGCCGATCACGGTGGCTTTGTCGGCGTGACCATGTTCGCGCCGTTCCTGGCCAAGGGCATCGATTCGACCATCGACGACTACGCCGAGGCCATCGAATACACCATGAACCTCGTCGGTGAAGACGCCATCGGTATCGGCACCGACTTCACCCAGGGCCACGACCAGGCGTTCTTCGAGATGCTGACCCACGACAAGGGCTACGCCCGTCGTCTGACCAGCTTCGGCAAGATCATCAACCCCCTGGGCATCCGTACCGTGGGCGAGTTCCCGAACCTCACCGAGACGCTGCTCAAGCGCGGTCACCCTGAGCGGGTGGTGCGCAAGATCATGGGTGAGAACTGGGTCAACGTCCTCAAAGACGTCTGGGGCGAATAACCGCCGCCGCACCGCTGAATCCTTTACCTGCGGCCTTGTGCGCCGCAGGCAATACCACGCATTTCCGGAGTCAAGTTTTCATGGCCAAAATCGCCCCCCAACTGCCTATCGAAGTCGACAGCGAAACCGGTGTCTGGACCTCCGACGCCCTGCCGATGCTCTATGTGCCGCGTCACTTCTTCGTCAACAACCACATGGGCATCGAAGAAGTCCTGGGCGCCGACGCCTACGCCGAGATTCTCTACAAGGCCGGCTACAAATCCGCCTGGCACTGGTGTGAAAAAGAAGCCGAATGCCATGGCCTGGAAGGCGTCGAGGTGTTCGAACACTACATGAAGCGCCTGTCCCAGCGTGGCTGGGGCCTGTTCAAGATCCAGGACATCGACCTGGACAAAGGCACCGCCAGCGTCAAGCTCGAACACTCGGCGTTCGTCTATGTGTACGGCAAGGTCGGGCGCAAGGTCGACTACATGTTCACCGGCTGGTTCGCCGGCGCCATGGACCAGATCCTCGCCGCTCGTGGCAGCTCGATCCGCACCGTGGCCGAGCAGGTCTACGGCGGTTCCGAAGAAGGCCACGACGACGGCCTGTTCATCGTCAAGCCGTTGTAAGTCGAGGATCGCGCCATGGCTTTTGAAGCAATGTTCCAGCCGATCCAGATCGGCAAGCTGACCATCCGCAACCGCGTGCTCAGCACCGCGCACGCCGAGGTCTACGCCACCGACGGCGGCATGACCACCGACCGGTACGTGAAGTATTACGAAGAGAAGGCCAAGGGCGGCATCGGCCTGGCGATCTGCGGTGGCTCGTCGGTGGTTGCCATCGACAGCCCGCAGGAATGGTGGAGCTCGGTGAACCTGTCCACCGACCGCATCATCCCGCACTTCCAGAACCTGGCTGACGCCATGCACAAGCATGGCGCCAAGATCATGATCCAGATTACCCACATGGGCCGTCGCTCCCGTTGGGACGGCTTCAACTGGCCGACCCTGATGTCGCCGTCCGGTGTGCGTGAGCCGGTGCACCGCGCCACGTGCAAGACCATCGAGCCGGAAGAAATCTGGCGGGTGATCGGCAACTACGCCCAGGCGGCACGGCGGGCCAAGGCCGGTGGCCTGGACGGTGTCGAACTGTCCGCCGTGCACCAGCACATGATCGACCAGTTCTGGAGCCCGCGGGTCAACAAGCGTACCGACGAATGGGGCGGCAGCTTCGAAGGCCGCATGAAGTTCGGCCTGGAAGTGCTGAAAGCCGTACGCGCCGAGGTGGGTGACGACTTCTGCGTGGGCATGCGCATCTGCGGTGACGAATTCCACCCGGACGGCTTGTCCCACGAGGACATGAAGCAGATCGCCAAGTACTACGACGACACCGGCATGCTGGATTTCATCGGCGTGGTGGGCTCGGGTTGCGACACCCACAACACCCTGGCCAACGTCATCCCGAACATGAGCTATCCACCGGAGCCGTTCCTGCACCTGGCCGCCGGCATCAAGGAAGTGGTCAAGGTCCCGGTGCTGCATGCGCAGAACATCAAGGACCCGAACCAGGCCACGCGGATCCTGGAGGGCGGTTACGTCGACATGGTCGGCATGACCCGCGCCCACATCGCCGACCCGCACCTGATCGCCAAGATCAAGATGGGCCAGATCGACCAGATCAAGCAGTGCGTCGGTGCCAACTACTGCATCGACCGCCAGTACCAAGGCCTGGACGTGCTGTGCATCCAGAACGCCGCGACGTCCCGTGAATACATGGGTGTGCCACACATCATCGAGAAGTCCACCGGGCCGAAACGCAAGGTGGTCGTCGTGGGTGCCGGCCCAGCGGGGATGGAGGCGGCGCGTGTGGCCGCCGAACGTGGGCACGACGTGACCCTGTTCGAGAAAAAAGAATTCATCGGCGGGCAGATCACCACCGCCTCGAAAGCCCCGCAACGGGACCAGATCGCCGGTATCACCCGCTGGTTCCAACTGGAGCTGGCGCGGTTGAAAGTCGACCTGCGCCTGGGCGTGGCGGCGGATGCGGCAACCATCATGGACTTGCGTCCGGACGTGGTGGTGCTGGCCGTCGGCGGCCATCCGTTCCTGGAGCAGAACGAGCACTGGGGCGCCGCTGAAGGGTTGGTGGTCAGCAGCTGGGACGTGCTCGACGGCAAGGTCGCGCCAGGCAAGAACGTGCTGGTCTACGACACCATTTGCGAGTTCACCGGCATGTCGGTGGCCGACTTCCTCGCCGACAAGGGCAGCCAGGTGGAGATCGTCACCGACGACATCAAGCCGGGCGTCGCCATTGGCGGGACGTCGTTCCCCACCTACTACCGCAGCATGTACCCCAAGGAAGTGATCATGACCGGGGACATGATGCTGGAGAAGGTCTACCGCGAAGGCGACAAGCTGGTGGCGGTGCTGGAGAACGAATACACCGGGGCCAAGGAAGAACGCGTGGTGGACCAGGTGGTGGTGGAAAACGGCGTGCGGCCCGATGAAGAAATCTACTACGCGCTCAAGGAAGGTTCGCGCAACAAGGGCCAGATCGACGTCGAAGCCCTGTTCGCGATCAAGCCTCAGCCGTGCCTGGAGCAAAGTGGCGATGGCTACCTGCTGTTCCGCATTGGCGACTGCGTGGCCCAGCGTAATACCCACGCCGCCATCTACGACGCCCTGCGGTTGTGCAAGGATTTCTAACGGATTACCACCATTACCTGTGGCGAGGGAGCTTGCTCCCGCTGGGCTGCGAAGCAGCCCCAATCATCAGTCGAGAAGCATCAGGTTTACGCCTGGGGCTGTTTTGGGAGCGCTTCGCGCTCCAGCGGGAGCAAGCTCCCTCGCCACAAGTAGGTGCGTCGCTCTCACTGGCGCGCACATGATCCTGCGTCTTTGGGAGCAACACCTATGCTGAACACCCTTCTTCCTATCCTGCTGTTCGCAGCCCTGGGCCTCGCGGTCCTCGGCGCCTTGCGGCGGGTGAATATGTGGCGCCGGGGGCGACCGTCCAAGGTCGACCTGATCGGCGGCCTCTTCGCCATGCCCAAGCGCTACATGGTGGACTTGCACCATGTGGTGGCGCGGGACAAATACATTGCCAACACCCACGTGGCCACGGCCGGTGGTGCGGTGGCGTCGGTGGTGCTGGCGATCCTGGTCCACGGGTTTGGCCTGCATAACCGCTTCCTCGGCTATGCGTTGCTGTTGATGTCGGCCGTGATGTTCGTCGGTGCGATCTTCGTTTACCTGCGTCGGCGCAATCCGCCGGCACGTTTGTCCAAAGGGCCGTGGATGCGCCTGCCGAAGAGCCTGTTGGCGTTTTCGGCGTCGTTCTTCCTGGTGACCCTGCCGGTGGCGGGGATCCTGCCGGAGAACTTCGGCGGTTGGCTGGTGGCGGCGGTCCTGGGTGTCGGTGTGCTGTGGGGCGTCTCGGAACTGTTCTTCGGCATGACCTGGGGCGGGCCGATGAAGCACGCCTTCGCCGGTGCCTTGCACCTGGCCTGGCACCGCCGCGCCGAGCGTTTTGGCGGCGGTCGTTCCACCGGGCTCAAGCCGTTGGACCTGAACGACCCAGCGGCACCGCTGGGCGTGGAGAAACCCAAGGATTTCACCTGGAACCAACTGCTCGGCTTCGACGCCTGCGTGCAGTGTGGCAAGTGTGAAGCGGCCTGCCCGGCGTTTGCCGCGGGCCAGCCGCTGAACCCGAAAAAGCTCATCCAGGACATGGTCGTCGGCCTGGCCGGTGGCACCGATGCGAAATTCGCTGGCAGCCCATACCCGGGCAAACCCGTGGGCGAACACGGCGGCAATCCTCATCAGCCGATCGTCAATGGCCTGGTGGACGCCGAGACGCTGTGGTCCTGCACCACCTGCCGGGCGTGCGTCGAGGAATGCCCGATGATGATCGAGCACGTCGATGCGATCGTCGACATGCGTCGTCACCTGACCCTGGAAAAAGGCGCAACGCCCAACAAAGGTGCCGAGGTCCTGGAAAACCTCATCGCTACCGACAACCCAGGTGGCTTTGCCCCGGGTGGGCGGATGAACTGGGCGGCGGATTTGAACCTGAACCTGCTCAGCGAGAAGAAATCCACCGACGTGCTGTTCTGGGTCGGCGACGGTGCCTTTGACATGCGCAACCAGCGCACCCTGCGGGCGTTCGTCAAAGTGCTCAAGGCGGCGAAAGTCGACTTCGCCGTGCTCGGCCTCGAAGAACGCGACAGCGGCGACGTGGCCCGGCGCCTGGGTGATGAGGCGACGTTCCAGCTGTTGGCCAAACGCAACATCCAGACCCTGGCCAAATACAGCTTCAACCGCATCGTCACCTGTGACCCCCACAGTTTCCACGTACTGAAAAACGAATACGGCGCCTTCGATGGCAACTACCTGGTGCAGCACCACAGCACCTATATGGCGGAAATCATCGACGCCGGCGCCCTGAACCTCGGCCAGCACAAGGGCGACAGCGTGACGTATCACGACCCGTGCTACCTGGGCCGCTACAACGGCGAATACGAGGCGCCGCGCCAGGTGCTGCGCGCGCTGGGTATCGAGGTCAAGGAGATGCAGCGTTCCGGCTTCCGTTCGCGTTGCTGCGGCGGTGGCGGCGGTGCGCCGATCACCGACATCCCGGGCAAGCAGCGGATCCCTGACATGCGCATGGAAGACATCCGCGAAACCGGCGCCGAACTGGTGGCCGTGGGTTGTCCACAGTGCACTGCGATGCTCGAAGGTGTGGTCGAGCCGCGGCCGTTGATCAAGGACATCGCCGAACTGGTGGCCGACGCGCTGCTGGAAGACGCGGCCCCGAGCAAACCGGTGATCCCGGTCAAACGTGAACCCGCGGAGGTGCATTAATGAGCGACATCATCCGCCGCGACCCTCGCGCCGAGTGGATCGCCCGCAACCGCCTGCACCCGCTGCACGCGGCCATGCAACCGGTGCAACACAGCTGGATGGGCCCCAACGGCGTCATTCGCAAGAATGTCCATGGCATCGGTTTCATCGGTCCCAACGGCATCAAGCGCATCGACCGCAGCGGCGCCCAGCAGGGAGGCGCGAGCAAGCGTACTGCCGCCGTGGAAGTGCAATTGCCGCTGCATCAGGTGCCGCAACCGGCGTTCTACATCAGCGTGGTGCCGGACATGGTCGGGGGCCGCTTGAGCAGCCACGACCGCGATCTGTTGGGCCTGGCCCATCAGCTCGCAGGTACGGACGGTGCAGTGCTGGCGGTGGTCTTCGGCGAGCACAAGGAAAACGCCTTCGCCACGGCCGGTGTCGACCGCTTGCTGGTGCTCGATGGCGAGGAATTCAGCGGTTATGCACCGGAACAACGGGTGCAAGGCCTGCGGGCTGTGGATAACCAGTTCAGCCCACGCCATTGGCTGTTGCCTGACAGCCGCACCGGTGGCGGCGAACTGGGCCGGCGCTTGGCGGCAGCCCTGGGTGAGCGCCCGGCCACGCGGGTCTGGCAGGTCAAGGGCGAAGAGTGCATCGGCCGCGCCGGTGCCGGCCTGCAAGACCTGGCCCGGCCATTGGCGCGCTTGATCCTGGCAGCGGCCGAATGCGCTGAACCGGTCAGCGAAACCCGCCACGAAGCCTTGCCGGTGGAGTTATCCACAAGCGTGGCCCGCAGCTTGTCGCGTATCGAAGACCTCGGCGCGGTGGCGGTGGACCCGGGGGCGATCCCGATGGCCGAGGCCGAATTCATTTTCTCCGGCGGCAACGGCGTCAAGGACTGGGCACTGTTCCACCAGACCGCAGCGGCCCTGGGCGCCACCGAGGGTGCTTCGCGGGTGGCGGTGGACGACGGCTTCATGGCCCGCGATCGCCAGGTCGGTGCGTCCGGCACTTGGGTTACGGCGCGGGTCTACGTGGCCGTGGGGATTTCCGGGGCTATCCAGCACCTGCAGGGCATTGGCGCCTGCGACAAGGTGGTGGCAATCAACCTCGACCCGGGCTGCGACATGATCAAACGGGCAGACCTGTCGGTGATCGGTGACAGCGCGGCGATTCTCCAGGCCTTGATCGCGGCGGTAGAGGCTTACCGCAACGAAGCCAAGCGCGATGCGGCTTAAGAAGGATAAGTTGATGAGTACCCAAGTGATCAGCCTCGTGTCCATCGGCGCCCACCCCACTTCCGGGCGCCCCCGGCGCGCTGAACAGGACGCCCGGGCCGTGGAGCTGGGCCTGCAACTGGCCGGCAGCGACCTGCAAGTGCTGCACGCCGGTGACGTGGCCGAACCGGCCCTGCGCGCCTACCTGGGCATGGGCCTGGATGAATTGCACGTGCTGGAAAACCCCGTCGGCGCCGACGCCCTGCCGGCCCTGACCGATTACCTGCGTGATGCCGGCGCCCAAGTGGTGCTCACCGGTAGCCAGGCGGAAACCGGTGAAGGTTCGGGCATGCTGCCGTTCCTGCTGGCCGAGAATCTCGGTTGGCCGCTGGTGGTGGGGCTGGCCCAGGTCGAATCCATCGACGGCGGTGTGGCCCTGGTGCTGCAAGCCTTGCCTCGTGGCCAACGGCGTCGCCTGAAAGTGCGCCTGCCATTCCTGGCCACTGTGGATAACGCCGCGCCCAAGCCGCGGCAAAGCGCCTACGGCCCGGCCCGGCGCGGGGCGTTGCACGCTGAAGAGGTGGAGGTGCTCGACGACACCTTGCTGGCAGTGGCGACCCTGCAACCGGCCAAGCCACGCCCCAAACGCTTGAAAGTGATCAAGGCCAAGAGCGGCGCCGACCGCATGAAAGCCGCCACGGCCAAGGCCAGTGGCGGAGGCGGGCAGGTGCTCAAGGGCGTGAGCCCTGAGGCCGGGGCCGAGGCGATTCTCAAGCTGTTGATTGAGGAAGGGGTTGTTCGCTAAACCCAGGAACACCTGAATCCCCCTGTGGGAGCGAGCAAGCTCGCTCCCACAGGGGGTCATGTGTTTGCCCGCCGTTGCTGTGCGCCTCTGTGGATAACCTGTCCGGCTCCGCCGCAAAGGCCATCCAGGCCTGCGCTCAAAACACCCGCCTGACCTGCTGCAACATCCGGCCATAAAACCACTGGCCTGGCGGGTTGCCGCGTCTCACGCCTGTGGGTAAAAAAGGTCGTTTCATCGCCAATGGAGTCCCCTCAATGGAAGTAGCAATTCGTCCGGCCTTGCCCACGGATACACACGAGATCGCTCGTTTGTTCCGGATCTCCTCGGAGGGTGCATCGGATTACATCTGGAGCCAGCTGGCGGAGCCAGGCCAGGATCTCCTTGACGTGGGCGCCGCGCGTTATGCCCGGGAAGATGTCGATTTTTCCTACCAGAACTGCCTTGTCGCCGAGGCCAACGGCCAGGTCATTGGCATGATGCACGCTTATGTGACGCGTCATGATCCACAGGCGGCCCCCGTGACAGACCCGGTCCTGGCGCCCTACGCCGACATGGAAATCCCCGACACCCTCTATATCTCCAGCCTGGCCCTCCATGAAGGTTGGCGCAACAAGGGGTTGGGCGTGCGCTTTCTCGAGCGGGCGCAGCAGCGTGCCGATCAGTTGGAGCTCAAGGGCCTGAGCTTGATCGACTATGCCGCGAACACCGGCGCCCGGCGCTTTTACGAGCGCCATGGCTTCAGCATCGTCAAGACCTGTCAGGTTGTCCCGCACCCGATGATTCAGGTGACGGGCGCCGCCTACCTCATGCATCGGCCTTGACCGGCACGGCGCAAACCCTGGCGCGGGGCACAGGTTGGCCCGGTCCCACAGGTAAGTATGGGGTTACCCACAATCCCTGTGCGCGCCTCTGTGGATAACCTGTTCGCCCCTCGCGGTACACCACGCCAATCGGGCCCTCCAGGGCAGTGCTCAAAAAACAGACAGGCTAACCTACGGTTTTTCATGGGTTTTGTGTGTGAATAAGCTCGGGTGCATAACAACACTTGCCCCCAATCTCTGTTGGCGCTTCTGTGGATAAGATGTTCGCTCTACGCTGCAAGCCAGACGAACCGGGGGCTTCCGTGGGCTGGTCATAAAATGATCAAACAGCCCTTTTTATCAGGAAAACCTCCGTGAAACCGCGATTTACAAGCCGTCAGAAGGGTTTTCCACAGAATCGTCAAAACTACCCCCAAACACTGTTGGCGCTTCTGTGGATAAGGTGTTCGCTTACCGCCACACGCCTTGCCAGGCATGGCTTACAGGTATTTGATCAAAAAACAACCGATGGGCCGGTAAAACCGTCATTGTTCATAAGTCACGGTTTTTATTCACTTTGTCGGTGGAAAAATGCCGGACATACACGTACTTGTCCCCATTTGCTGTGGGTGGTCATGTGGATAACTTGTTCGCCAAACGCTGCAAGCCACGGCGGGCATAGCGCAAATCGTGATAGATCAAATTTCATACAGTTCTAAGTCATACCCTTGACGAGGGTCTGTGGGCTGTCTTCACTCCATGGCACAAGGACATCGCTCATTTATCCACATCAGGTTCAGGGAGAACACATGATGGATAGCCAACCCCCTCGCTCGTATTCATTTTCTCCTGCGACGTGCGTCCCGACGCGTCCCACCTCGTTGCCCAAACGGCCCGCTCGCCGCGCCGTCAATCTGCGTGCGCGGCTATAGCGCCCCAGCAGGTTCCCGCGTTTCCCCGTAACACCGCTGACTGCCGCTCGAACCCGTACGGGATAGTGGCCAGGCGTTCGTGCGCCTGTCGATTTGCAGGCAACCGCAGAGTTGCCCCTTCTGCCTTGAGGACTTGAACATGACACGGATCTCGACCCCCATCAGTGATATCCAGGAGCACTACGACGTCATCGTCATCGGTTCCGGCTACGGTGGCGGCATTGCTGCCTCGCGCCTGTCCCGGGCCGGGCGCAAGGTGTGCCTGCTGGAGCGTGGCCGGGAGATCCAGCCCGGCGAATACCCCAACACCCTGCTCGCGGCCACCGAGGAACTGCAGGTCCATGACCCGGACGGGCATATCGGCTCGCGCACCGGGCTGTTCGACCTGCACGTCAACGCCCAGCAGAACGTGGTGGTCGGTTGCGGCCTGGGTGGCACATCGCTGATCAATGCCAACGTTGCGCTGGAGCCGGAGCCCGGCGTGTTCGATGACCCGCGTTGGCCGCTGGCGATCCGTGAGCACCGCGACACGCTGCTCAAGGACGGCTACGCACGGGCCCGGGAGATGCTCAAACCCAACGCCTATCCGGCGTCGGAGCCAAACCTGCCCAAGCTCGACGCCCACAAGAAGTCCGCCGATTACCTCAAGCAAGGCGCGCATTTCTACAAGCCGCCGATCAATGTGACCTTCGACAAACTGCCCAACAACCTCAACCACGTCGGTGTCGAACAGCTGCCGTGCAATGGTTGTGGCGATTGCGTTTCGGGCTGTAACAACAAGGCCAAGAACACCACGTTGATGAACTACCTGCCGGATGCCTGGAACCACGGCGCGGAGATTTTCTGCCAGGCCGAGGTGCGGCACCTGGAGCGCGACGGCGATGGCTGGATCGTGCACTTCCAATATCTGGACAGCGGTCGCGAGATGTTCTCGGCGCCGACCCTGTTCGTGCGTGCCGACATCGTGGTGGTGTCCGCCGGCACCCTGGGTTCCACCGAAATCATGTTGCGCTCGCGGGACAAGGGCCTGTCCATGTCCGACCAACTGGGCGAGCACATGAGCGGCAACGGCGACATCCTCGGCTTCGGCCACAACTGCGACCAGACCATCAACGGCATTGGTTTCGGCGCCCATTCGGCCAAGGAACTGGAGCCGGTGGGGCCGTGCATCACCTCGGTCATCGACATGCGCACCGAGGGTGACTGGCGCAGCCGCATGGTCATCGAGGAAGGTTCGATTCCCGGCGCCCTCGGTCGGGCCATGGTGCCGAGCATGGCGGCGTTTGCCGGGATGATAGGCGTGCCCACCGACACCGGCTTCGGCGCCAGCCTCAAGTACAAGGGGCGCGAAGCCGAGAGCTTTTTGCGCGGTCCCTACTACGGTGCGCTGCATAACATGCAGACCTACTTGATCATGAGCCATGACAACGCCAAGGGCCGTATGCTGCTCGACAACAAGGACCAGTTACGCATCGATTGGCCCGGTGTTGGCGAACAGGAAAACGTCACCCTCGGCAACGAGCGGCTGCACCAGAGCACCAAGGCCCTGGGCGGGATCTGGGTCGAGAACCCGATCTGGACCAAGCTGCTCAAGCACAGCATCGTCTCGGTCCATCCTCTGGGCGGTTGCGTGATGGGCGAGGATGCGACCCAAGGCGTGGTCAACCATAAGGGCCAGGTGTTCAGTGGCGCCAGTGGCACCGATGTCTACCCGGGCCTGTACGTGACCGACGGTGCGGTGATCCCCACGTCCCTGGCGGTCAACCCGCTGCTGACCATCTCGGCCGTGAGCGAGCGCAACATGGGGTTGCTGGCAGCCGACCGCGGCTGGATCATCGACTACACGCTGCCCTCGGCCCCGCGCAAGCCGGTGGCCGCGCCGACCCTCGGCGTGCAGTTCACCGAAACCATGAAGGGCTACTTTTCCACAGCCTTCATCCAGCCCCAGGGCACCGATCTGAGCCTGTACGAAGCAGCGGCCAAGCGGGGCAGGGCCGACAACTCGCCCATCGAATTCACCCTGACCATCACCGCCGCCGACCTCAACCGCCTGATCAAGGAGCCGGAACACGCCGCGACCCTGGTGGGCACTCTCGATGCGCCGCTGCTCTCACCGCAACCGCTGGTGGCCAGCAATGGGGTGTTCAACCTGTTCGAGCAGTACCAGGAACAGGTTGGCGTACGGCACATGAACTACGACATGAAGCTGACCGCCGAGGACGGCAACGATTACTACTTCAGCGCCTTCAAGACCGTGCCCGAGGACAACGGCGTGCTGAACATCTGGCACGACACCAGCACCTTGTACGTCACGCTCTATCGCGGACCGGACAAGACCGGTGCGGTGATCGGCTCCGGGGTGATGCACATTCTGCCGGCCGACTTCGCCAAGCAAATGACCACCATGAAAGTGCTCAACGCCCGCAATGAACGTGAGCGCGTGGAGGCATTGGCGCGGTTCGGCAAGTTCTTTGCCGGCATCTTGTGGGAGAGCTACGGCGGTGTCTTCGCCGGCGACGTCTACTTCAACCCGGACGCGCCGCCCCGGTTGAAACGGCCGTTGGATGCGCCGCCACCGATGGTGCATTTCTTCCAGACCGAAGACAACGTCGAGCTGCGCCTGACCCGTTACCAAGCCGGCACCAAAGGCCCGGTGATGTTGGTTCATGGCCTGGGCGTGGGCTCGAATATTTTCTCCACTGACACCATTCACACCAACCTGCTGGAATACCTCTGCAAGCACGAATACGACGTCTGGCTGCTGGATTTGCGGGTGAGCATCCTGCTGCCGGCCAGCAAAAACGAATGGAACGGCGACCAGGTGGCCCAGTACGATTTCAAGGCGGCCATCGAGCAGATCCAGCAAGCGACCCTGGCCCGTGACGTGCAGTGCGTGGTGCATTGCTACGGCGCGACGACGTTCTTCATGTCGATGCTGGCGGGTTTGCAGGGCGTGCGTTCGGTGGTCTGTTCGCAGATCGCCGCCGACACGGTGGTGGCCACCGCCACCGGTCTGAAAGCCGGTTTGCATTTGCCGGGGATGCTCGATGCCATCGGCATCAAGTCCCTCACGGCCTACGCCGACACCAAGGAAAGCTGGTTCAACAAACTCTACGACAAGGCCCTTAACGGCTATGCCCGGATCGAGGCCCAGGGCTATTGCACCAACCCCGTCTGCCATCGCATCACGTTCATGTATGCGTCGCTGTACCGCCACGACACCCTCAACGAAACCCTGCACGACAACCTGCATGAGTTGTTCGGCGAGTCGAACATCCAGACCTTCGAGCACCTGGCGTTGATCGTGCGCAAGGGGCACCTGGTGGACTTCAAGGGCAACGACGTCTACATGCCGCATTTCGATCGGTTGAAATTGCCGATCTGCTTCATCAGCGGCGCCGACAACCAGTGCTACCTGCCGCAGAGCACCCTCAAGACCTATGAGCGATTGTGCGAGATGCACGGCCCGCAGTTGTTCAGTCGTCACGAGGTGCCGGGCTACGGCCACATCGATTGCATGTTCGGCAAGGATGCGGTGGTGGATGTTTATCCGATCATTCTTGAGCACCTGGAGAAGACCGCCCTCGGCTAGGAGGACAACTGACCCGTGGCGAGGGAGCTTGCTCCCGCTCGGCTGCGAAGCAGTCGTCGCTTCTGAAATCTGGGGGCCGCTGCGCGACCCAGCGGGAGCAAGCTCCCTCGCCACAAAAGCTTTGCTCTGGGCCAAGAATAAGGAAAAAGGATGCCATGAACGCTTACATCCGCTGGTTCCAACGCGTCATCTGGGTGGGCATTGTGATGAACATGGTCTTCGCGATCCCGGCGCTGTTCGCGCCGGCGTTGCTGACGTCCATGCTCGGCTTGCCGCCCGTGTTGTCCGATCCTTGGCTGGAAAACACCGGCATGTTGCTGGTGGGGATCAGCTTGTTCTACATGCCCTCGGGGTTCAACGCGCCGCGTTTCGTCGTGCATTCGTGGTTGTGCGTGCTGTCGCGGTTGGTGGCGGTGGTGTTCTGGATCTACCTGATCAACACCAACAACCAGGGCCAGTTGTTCGTGCCGATGTTGATGGGCGACCTGGGCATGTTCCTGATCCTGGGCGTGCTGCTGTACTTGGGCAGCCCGCAGGTCAATCGACCACTGGCCTTGCTCTGTGCTGGTTGGCGAGAGTGGCGCGCCGGTTGGACGCGGCGCTGGCAGAGCCACGCTTTCAAGGTCGGCACGTTGGTGGTGGTATTGCTGCTGGGCTTCATCGGCTACCAGACCTGGTACCAGATGATCCGCGAAGTGCCGCAGCCAGACTTCGCCTCCGATGAAGACCATTACAAATACGCCGCCATCGGCCTGGGCATCGAGGCGCGGATTCCCTACTACCTGTTCGCCGTGCTGCCGCAGATGTGCCCGGAGAAACTGCCCAAGCCGGGCGGTTACGAGGTGTTCGGCTTCCTCTACGAAAATGGCAACGACCTGCCCATCGGCATGGCCAAGCGGCAGCTCGGCTACCCCACGGTGGAACCGAACTGCGCCCTGTGTCACACCGGTTCCTACCGGGCCAACGCCAGCGACGTCGCCGTTCCGGTCGCCAGCGCACCGGCCAACACCCTGCAACTGCAAGCCTTCCAGTGGTTTGCCTACGATTGCGCCAGCGATCCGAAATTCACCCCGGATGCGGTCATGGCGGCGATCAACGGCAAGTTCCAACTGGGCTTTTTCGAGAAGCTGTACAACCGTTACCTGATCATCCCGATGGCCAAGAGTGCGCTGCTCAAGCAGAAGCAGGCCTACGCCTGGCAGAAGCTGCGTCCGGCCCAGGGGCCAGGGCGGACCGACACCTTCAACCCGACCAAAATGGTGGTGTTCGGCTTCCCGGATGACTCCACCATCGGCACCGTGGACCTGCCGCAGGTCTGGAACCAGAAACCCCGCGAGTCCCTGTATCTGCACTGGGATGGCAATAACAACAACATCCATGAGCGCAATTACGCCGCGGCCATGGCCGTGGGCGCGACACCGCAATCGGTATTGCCGCCGAGTTTCAACCGGGTGACCAATTGGCTGTTGGGGCACAAGGCGCCCGCCTGGCCGTTCGCCCTGGACCAGGCGAAAGTCGCCCAGGGCAAACCGATCTGGGAGAAAAACTGCGCCGGTTGCCACGACTTCGGCCGCACCGACACGGGCCAGGTTACTACCAACATTGACCAGTTGGGCACTGATCCCCACCGACTCAATTCTTTCACCGAAGGGTTGGTGACGGCGTTCCACGGCTTCAAGAAACCGCCGTTCGACTTCAACGCCTACCGCAAGACCCAGAGCTACAGCAACACCCCCACCGACGGCATCTGGCTGCGCGCGCCGTACCTGCACAATGGTTCGGTGCCGACCCTGTGGGATTTGCTGCAACCGCCGCAGCAGCGTCCGCAGGTGTTCTACACCGGCTCCGACATCTACGACCAGGAGAAGGTCGGTTTCATCACCAGCGGCGCGCAGATGAAGGCGTCGGCGGATTTCAAATACGACACCCGTCTGGAAGGCAACCACAACGGCGGCCATCTGTATGGCACGCAGCTGTCGGACGTCGATAAACGGGCCCTGATCGAATTCATGAAGACCCTGTAGCCCAGGGCATTGCGAAGGAGCGTTCACATGTCATTACTGCACCATTGGGAGCATGAGTTCGACAAGGTCAAGGTCCGCCTGCACGGGTTGGTCACGCGGTTGGAAATGTCTTGGAAAAAACTCGTCAATGACCTGGAACCCGAGGAGTTCCAGGCCATCGTCAAGCTGCTGCAGCGAGGCCACGACCAGGCCCGGCATGTCATCGAGCATGGCGACCTGCCGGACGACGAACCGGCCGTGCCATGGGAGTTGTCCCACGGCTTGTCGATCCTCAAGATCGGCAACGTCACGCCCTTGCCGCAAAGCGAGGACGAGCTACCGACCCGGGTACTCAAGGACGGCACCTTGCTCGGTTGCCGCAAATGGGAACTGCTGGACCTGTTGTGGAGCGAGGCGCTGCTCAAGTGGATCGAGAACCTGCGGCATCATGCGCCGTTCGCCACCAACCCGGCGTTGGTGAAAATGGACAGCGACGTGGTGCTGGCTATCGCTGGCGACTGGGGCACCGGGCCGTTCGACAGTCATGCCCCGGCGGTGGCGGTGGCCAACCAGATGCAACTGGCCCTGGCCGATTTCACCGTTCACCTGGGTGACGTGTATTACGCCGGCACCCATTCCCAGGAAGACGTCGACATGGTCGGCTGGCCCCAGGGCAAGCATGGCGCGTTCACCCTCAATTCCAACCATGAGATGTACAGCGGTGCCCACGGCTATTTCAAGGAATTGTCCAAGCGTTTCCCGGTGCAGCAAGGCACCAGTTACTTTGCCTTGTACAACGATGACTGGCTGGTGGTTGGCCTCGACAGCGCCTACGCCTCGGACGCCATGAACCTGTACATGGACGGTACCCTCAACACCCAGCAGATCGAATGGATGAAGACCCTGCCCAAGCGCAAGAAACTCATGGTGCTCAGTCATCACCAGGGTTTTGATATTTCCGGGCACCACAAGACGGCGCTTTACCAACCGGTATGCGATGCCTTGGGGCGCGAGCCGGATTATTGGTATTGGGGGCATTTGCACAACGGTATCTGCTACGCGCCCCAAGGCGGATTGCATGCGCGCTGCGTCGGGCACGGAGCGATCCCCTATGGCACCACCAGCGAATTGAACGGGCATGCCGGGGTGTTGTGGTCGGAGACTCAATTGGCGGGTGACGAGGCGTATCCGCAGCGGGTGTTGAACGGGTATGTGAAGGTGCGGCTGAAGGGGGAGGAGATTGTCGAGACGTTTTATGGGGAGGATGGCAGTGTGCGGTGGTCTTCTCACTGACGATCGTTCCCACGCTCTGCGTGGGAATGCCTCAACGGACGCTCCGCGTTCGGCTTTCGGGACGCAGAGCGTCCCGGGCTGCATTCCCACGCGGAGCGTGGGAATGATCTCTAACCGAAGCGCCTGGTTTTAGCCCTGGACCGGAACGCCCTTGAGGTATGGCGCTGGCTCGGCCCCGAGGTTGTTGAGCATGCGCTCGCTGTACCAGTCCACGAAGTTCACCACGCCGAACTCATAAGTCTTGGAGTACGGGCCTGGCTGGTAGGCGGTGGAGTTGATGCCGCGCTGGTTTTCTTCGGCCAGGCGACGGTCCTGGTCGTTGGTGGCGTCCCAGACCTGGCGCATGCGCGCCACGTCGTAGTCCACGCCTTCGACCGCGTCCTTGTGCACCAGCCACTTGGTGGTGACCATGGTTTCCTGGGCGCTGATCGGCCACACGGTGAACACGATGATGTGGTCGCCCATGCAGTGGTTCCACGAATGCGGCAGGTGCAGGATGCGCATCGAGCCCAGGTCCGGGTTCTTGATGCGGCCCATCAGCTTGGCGCAGCCTTGCTTGCCGTCCATGGTCATCGACACGGTGCCCTTGAGCAGCGGCATGCGCACGATGCGATTGCGCAGGCCGAAACTGGCGTGGGCGTAAGGGATCTTCTCGGCTTCCCACGCGGCGGCGGAGGCGGCCACGTGGTCCTTGAACGCCTGGTCGGCGCGCGGGTCGGTGACGTCGTCCCATTCCAGCAGGGTCTTGAGCAGTTCCGGGTGCGCGCCGCCGCAGTGGTAGCACTCGCGGTTGTTTTCCAGGACCAGCTTCCAGTTGGCTTTTTCCATCAAGGTGGTTTGCACCGCCACCTTGGTGTTTTCCATGTCGTAGGGTTCCATGTAGTGGTTCAGGGTCGCCAGGAAGTCATCGATGGCCGGCGGGTTCTCCGCCAGGCTGATGAAGATGTAGCCACCGGCGGTCTTCACGTTCACGGGTTTCAAGCCGTACTGTTTCATGTCGAAGTCGGCGCCCATTTCGGTGCCGGCGAACAGCAGGCGACCGTCCAGCTCGTAGGTCCATTGGTGGTAATGGCAAACCAGTTTGGCAACCTTGCCCTTGTCACTGGTGCACAACCGCGAGCCACGGTGACGGCAGACGTTATGGAAGGCGTGCACCACGCCGTCGGCGCCGCGAATCACGATGATCGGGTTCTTGCCGACTTGCAGGGTCAGGTAGTTACCCTTGGTCGGGATTTCGCAGGTCATGCCGGCGATCAACCATTCCTTCTGGAAGATTTCCTGCATGTCGATATCGAACAGGCGCTCATCGCTGTAGAACGGCTGAGGCAGCGAGAACGTGCGCTCGCGTTCCTGTAGCATCTGTGCGGTGGCCTTGCGTGCGGGTTCCAGCGGATCGCCCAGGCTCAGGGTAGTGGTGACGTCCATCGTTTTATCCTCATGGCCCTCTACGTGACCATCAAAAAGTGGCTGATCGGTTGTGCTACGCAAGGCAGAAAATTGTGTTTGTCTGTTGGAGCGAGTGTGGGGCCGCGCAGGGGCCGAACCTTATCCATGGGCGACATGGCCCAATCTGTTCCCGACGCGCAAGGCCCGGTAGTTAAGGGCTGGTCGCGATAAGTATGTGAATGTCGCAGATAGGTAAATGGCCGTTCAGGCGCCTGCGCACAATCGCCAACATGAAGGCCGGCAGTCGGCCGTGGAGATCAGCATGTCCAATAACTTCCTGAACCCGGTCACGACCCAGACCTGGGCCAATGGCCGACATATCGTACGTTGCGTCAAAGTCATCCAGGAAACCTGGGATGTGCGCACGTTCTGCTTCATGGCCGACCAGCCAATCATGTTCTTTTTCAAGCCGGGGCAGTTTGTCACCCTGGAGCTGGAAATCGAAGGCCAGCCGATCATGCGCTCCTACACCATCTCCAGTTCGCCGTCGGTGCCCTACAGTTTTTCGGTGACCATCAAGCGCGTGCCGGGGGGCAAGGTTTCCAACTGGCTGCACGACACCCTGCATGAAGGCCAGGAGCTGGCGGTGCACGGGCCGGTGGGGTTGTTCAACGCCATCGATTTCCCGAGCCCGAAAGTCCTGTACCTGAGCGGTGGCGTGGGGATCACACCGTGCATGTCCATGGCGCGCTGGTTCTACGACACCAACGCCAATGTCGACATGACCTTTATCCACAGCGCCCGCTCGCCCAAGGACATCATCTATCACCGCGAGCTGGAACACATGGCGTCGCGGATCGACAACTTCAGCTTGCACCTGATCTGCGAAAAACATGGCCTGGGCGAGCCCTGGGCCGGGTATCGCGGTTATCTGAACCACAAGATGCTGGAATTGATGGTGCCCGACTTCCTCGAGCGCGAGGTGTTCTGCTGCGGCCCGACCCCGTACATGACCGCGGTCAAGCGCCTGCTGGAAGCGGCTGGCTACGACATGAAGCGTTATCACGAGGAATCCTTCGGCGCTACACCACCGGAAGCCCGCGCCGACGCCGTGGAGCAGGCCGAACAGGCTGCCGACGCGCCGGAAGTCGATGCGGCGGACCTGCACCTGGTGGAGTTCACCTCCTCTGGCAAGAGCATTCGCGTGGGACCGGGCGAAACCGTGCACGCTGCGGCTGCCAAGCTCGGCATGATGATCCCCAAGGCCTGCGGCATGGGCATCTGCGGCACCTGCAAGGTGCTGAAGCTGGGCGGGGAAGTGGAAATGGACCACAACGGCGGGATCACCGAGGACGACGAGGCCGAGGGTTACATCCTGTCGTGCTGCAGCGTGCCGAAGGGGGATGTGCGGATCGAGTTCTGATCCTGCAGTGAGCCCCCTGTGGCGAGGGAGCTTGCTCCCGCTCGGCTGCGTAGCAGTCGTCGCTTCTGAAATCTGGGGGCTGCTGCGCAGCCCAGCGGGAGCAAGCTCCCTCGCCACAAAAGTCCCAAAGCCACCCGGGCTTTGGGAGTCGCCTTAAAGGCTCATCACTTCCCGAATATCCGCCGCCAATTCCCTTACCCGCGCCTCTTCGGTATCCCACGAGCACATGAACCGCGCGCCGCCCTTGCCGATGAAGGTGTAGAAGCGCCAGCCGCGAGCGGTCAGCGCGGCGATGGCCGGTTCCGAGAGTTGCAGGAACACGCCATTGGCCTGGACCGGAAACATCAGTTCCACGCCTGGAATGTCGCTGACCAGCTCTGCCAGCAATTGGGCGCAGTGGTTGGCGTGGCGGGCGTGCTTGAGCCAGGCCTGGTTTTGCAGCAAACCGACCCAGGGCGCGGAGAGGAAACGCATCTTCGATGCCAGTTGCCCGGCCTGTTTGCAGCGGTAGTCGAAGTCCACGGCCAGGTCGTGATTGAAGAACAGGATCGCTTCACCCACCGCCATGCCGTTTTTCGTACCGCCAAAGCACAACACGTCCACACCGGCCTTCCAGGTCAGGTCGGCCGGGGAGCAGCCGAGGAAGGCGCAGGCGTTGGAAAAGCGCGCGCCGTCCATGTGCAGGTTCAGCCCCAGTTCCTTGCAGGTGATGCTGATGGCGCGGATTTCTTCCGGGGTGTAGACACTGCCGACTTCCGTGGCCTGGGTCAGGGTCACGACCCGGGGCTTGGGGTAGTGGATGTCCTGGCGCTTGAGGGCGATCTCGCGGATCGACTCGGGGGTCAGCTTGCCGTTTTCAGTGCGCGCGACCAACAGTTTGGAACCGTTGGAGAAGAACTCTGGCGCGCCACATTCGTCGGTTTCGACGTGGGCGGTTTCCGAGCAGATCACGCTGTGGTAACTCTGGCACAGCGACGACAGCGCCAGGGAGTTGGCCGCCGTGCCATTGAACGCGAAGAACACTTCGCAGTCGGTTTCGAACAAGGCCCGGAAATCATCCGCCGCGCGATGGGTCCACTCGTCGTCACCGTAGGCGCGCTGGTGGCCCTGGTTGGCTTCTTCCATGGCGGCCCAGGCTTCGGGGCAAATGCCGGAATAGTTGTCGCTGGCAAACTGTTGACTCTTGTCGGTCATGGCCTTGCTCCTTGAATAGAGAGTCCTGGGTAAAGAGATCCCTGGCGGAATGCCTGGATGGGGCGTTCCATGGTTCGGCGTGTTTGGGTCCACAGCGCCGTGGTCGATACTGGTGCGCACTTTACCCAAGATTAGCGGGGGAACACACCGGATGTTGCTGTCAGAAAGTCACAAGGTCTTCGGGCCGCTATACACATGAGCCGGCGTGACGGCGCCCTGGACCTGCTCAAGTGGCTGGCTCTTTTGTCGATGGTCCTCGATCATCTGCGATATGTCGGTTTTTCCGTCGATTGGTTGTATGTGCCAGGACGGTTGGCGTTCCCGTGGTTCTGCCTGGCGATGGCGGCGAACCTGGGGCGCGGTAGAACCCACGTCGCTCCATGGCGTTACCTGGGCTGGCTGCTGCTATTCAGTGCCGTCAGCGAAATCCCTTACCGCTTGTTCATTCCCGACCCCGCCACCCTGAATGTGATGCCAACCCTGGTGTTGGGGTTGTTGGTGGCGCGCTGCTGGCAGACGCCCACCCTGGAGGCGCGGTGCCTGGCCGCGATGGCGTTGCTAGTGGCGGCGCTGTTTTCGTCGCGGCTGATGTTCGGGTTCTTCGGTGTGCTGCTGCCGCTGGCCGCGCTACTGGTGTTGCGCCGACCCTGGTATTTCGCGGCTTTGCCAGGGGTAGTCTGCGTGGCGGCCAATCAATGGCGAGTGTTGTATGGCGCGGCGTGGCTGGGGGATGCGGTGGCGCTCTGGGGGTTGTTGGCTTGCCTGATCGCGCCAGGGCTTGGGTGGGTGGTTTTGCGACAGGCCGGTCGTTTTCATCCTCCAGCGATGCGGCGTTGGGCGTATGGCCTTTATCCGGCGCATTTTCTGGTGTTGCTCGTGGTTCGCCAGATCGCCGCGTAACCCCTTGTGGCGAGGGAGCTTGCTCCCGCTGGGCTGCGAAGCAGCCCCAAGGCCTGAGAGCGCGATATATCAGGAGCGCCGCGTTTGCCGGTTTTGCGACTGCTTCGCAGTCGAGCGGGAGCAAGCTCCCTCGCCACGGGGTCGGTGTTCCATTCCATTTGAGTGCATGTCGTAAACGCACCTTTGCGTGGCGTCCATAGGCATTTGACATGCCTGCGCCAGCCATACCATCGCATCCAAAGGGCACGACCGAATGGTCCGTGCCTCACCGAGACGAAAGGCGCACCGCCGCCGCTGGGAGAGACGCGATGTTCAGCAAGCAAGACCAAATCCAAGGCTACGATGATGCACTGCTGGCGGCGATGAACGCCGAAGAGCAACGCCAGGAAGATCACATCGAACTGATCGCGTCAGAAAACTACACCAGCAAGCGCGTGATGGAGGCCCAGGGCAGCGGCCTGACCAACAAGTACGCCGAAGGCTATCCAGGCAAGCGCTACTACGGTGGCTGCGAGCACGTCGACAAAGTGGAAGCCTTGGCCATCGAGCGCGCCAAGCAACTGTTCGGTGCCGATTACGCCAACGTCCAGCCGCACTCCGGTTCTTCGGCCAACAGCGCCGTATACCTGGCCCTGCTGCAGGCCGGCGACACCATCCTGGGCATGAGCCTGGCCCACGGCGGTCACCTGACCCACGGTGCCAAGGTGTCGTCCTCGGGCAAGCTCTACAACGCGGTGCAATACGGCATCGACACCACCACCGGCCTGATCGACTACGACGAAGTCGAGCGCCTGGCGGTCGAGCACAAGCCGAAAATGATCGTGGCCGGTTTCTCCGCTTACTCCAAGACCCTGGACTTCCCACGTTTCCGCCAGATCGCCGATAAGGTCGGTGCTCTGTTGTTCGTCGACATGGCCCACGTGGCCGGTCTGGTTGCCGCCGGTCTGTACCCTAATCCACTGCCTTACGCCGACGTGGTCACCACCACCACCCACAAGACCCTGCGCGGTCCACGTGGCGGCCTGATCCTGGCCAAGGCCAACGAAGAGATCGAGAAAAAGCTCAACGCCGCGGTATTCCCCGGCGCCCAGGGCGGCCCGTTGATGCACGTGATCGCCGGCAAGGCGGTGTGCTTCAAGGAAGCGGCGGAGCCTGGCTTCAAGGCTTATCAGCAGCAAGTGATCGATAACGCCCAGGCCATGGCTGGCGTCTTCATCAAGCGCGGCTACGATGTAGTGTCCGGTGGTACCGATAACCACCTGTTCCTGGTCAGCCTGATCCGTCAGGGCCTGACCGGCAAGGACGCCGATGCTGCCCTGGGCCGCGCCCACATCACCGTCAACAAGAACGCCGTGCCGAACGACCCGCAATCGCCGTTCGTGACCTCGGGCCTGCGCATCGGCACCCCGGCGGTGACCACGCGTGGTTTCAAGGTGACCCAGTGCGTCACGCTGGCCGGCTGGATCTGCGACATTCTCGACAACCTCGGCGACGCCGATGTCGAGGCCAATGTCGCGCAGCAAGTAGCGGCCCTGTGCGCGGACTTCCCGGTTTATCGCTGAGTCGGTTTTGGAGTAATGACTATGCAACGCTATTCGGGCTTCGGCCTCTTCAAACACTCTCTCAGCCATCACGAAAACTGGCAGCGGATGTGGCGTACGCCGACACCGAAAAAAGTCTACGACGTGGTCATCGTCGGCGGTGGCGGGCATGGCCTGGCGACCGCCTATTACCTGGCCAAGGAACACGGCATCACCAACGTGGCCGTGGTCGAGAAGGGCTGGTTGGGCGGCGGTAACACCGCGCGCAACACCACCATCGTGCGCTCCAACTACCTGTGGGACGAATCGGCCCACCTGTACGAACACGCGATGAAATTGTGGGAAGGCCTGTCCCAGGACCTGAACTACAACGTGATGTTCTCGCAGCGTGGTGTCTACAACCTGTGCCACACCCTGCAGGACATCCGTGATTCCGAGCGCCGGGTCAGCGCCAACCGCCTCAACGGCGTGGACGGCGAGCTGCTCAACGCCAAGCAAGTGGCCGACGAGATCCCCTACCTGGATTGCTCGAAAAACACCCGCTACCCGGTGATGGGCGCCACCGTCCAGCGTCGCGGCGGCGTGGCCCGTCACGATGCCGTGGCCTGGGGCTTTGCCCGGGCGGCGGACGCGTTGGGCGTGGACCTGATCCAGCAGACCGAAGTGATCGGTTTCCGCAAGGAAAATGGCGTGTGCATCGGCGTGGAAACCAACAAGGGCTTCATCGGCGCCAAGCGCGTCGGCGTGGTGACCGCCGGTAACTCCGGACACATGGCCAAGCTCGCCGGCTTCCGCCTGCCGATCGAGTCCCACCCGCTGCAAGCGCTGGTGTCGGAACCGATCAAGCCAATCATCGACAGCGTGATCATGTCCAACGCCGTGCACGGCTACATCAGCCAGTCCGACAAGGGCGACCTGGTGATCGGCGCCGGTATCGACGGCTACAACGGCTACGGCCAGCGTGGTTCGTACCCGGTGATCGAACACACCATCCAGGCCATCGTCGAAATGTTCCCGGTGCTCTCGCGGGTGCGCATGAACCGTCAGTGGGGCGGCATCGTCGACACCACGCCGGACGCCTGCCCGATCATCTCCAAGACCCCGGTGCCGAACATGTTCTTCAACTGCGGTTGGGGCACCGGCGGCTTCAAGGCCACCCCGGGCTCGGGCAACGTCTTCGCTGCAAGCCTGGCCAAGGGTGAAATGCACCCACTGGCCGCGCCGTTTTCCATCGACCGTTTCCATAACGGCGCATTGATCGACGAACACGGCGCTGCTGCCGTCGCCCACTAACAGGAGAAATCCCTATGTTGCACATCTTCTGTCCTCACTGCGGCGAACTGCGCTCCGAAGAGGAATTCCATGCATCCGGCCAGGCGCATATCCCGCGTCCGCTGGATCCGAACGCCTGCACCGACGAGGAGTGGGGTGACTACATGTTCTTCCGTGACAACCCACGTGGCTTGCACCATGAACTGTGGGACCACGTCGCCGGTTGCCGCCAGTACTTCAACGTGACCCGTGACACCGTGACCTACGAGATTCTCGAAACCTACAAGATCGGCCAAAAGCCGCAGTTCACCGACAAGGCTGACAGTCCGAAAGCGGCTGCACAGGCTCTGGGAGAGAAGGTATGAGCCAGATCAATCGCCTGTCCAACGGCGGACGGATCGACCGCAACAAAGTGCTGAGCTTCACCTTCAACGGCCAGACCTACAAAGGCTTCGAGGGCGATTCCCTGGCCGCTGCACTGCTGGCCAACGGCGTCGACATCATTGGCCGCAGCTTCAAGTATTCCCGCCCGCGCGGCATCTTCGCCGCCGGTGCCGAAGAGCCGAACGCCGTGCTGCAGCTCGGGGCCACCGAAGCCACGCAGATCCCGAACGTGCGCGCCACGCAACAGGCGCTGTACCAAGGTTTGGTCGCCACCAGCACCAACGGCTGGCCGAACGTGAACAACGACATGATGGGCATTCTCGGCAAGGTCGGCGGCAAGCTGATGCCGCCGGGTTTCTACTACAAAACCTTCATGTACCCGCAATCGTTCTGGATGACCTACGAGAAGTACATCCGCAAGGCCGCAGGCCTGGGTCGCTCGCCGACCGAGAACGATCCGGACACCTACGACTACATGAACCGTCACTGCGACGTGCTGGTCGTCGGCGCTGGCCCTGCTGGTCTGGCCGCTGCATTGGCCGCGGCCCGCAGCGGTGCGCGCGTCATCCTGGCCGATGAGCAGGAAGAGTTCGGCGGCAGCCTGCTCGACTCCCGCGAGAGCCTGGACGGCAAGCCCGCGACCGAGTGGGTCGCGGCGGCGGTGGCCGAACTGCGCGCGATGCCAGAAGTGGTGTTGCTGCCTCGTGCCACGGTGAACGGTTACCACGACCATAACTTCCTGACCATCCACGAGCGCCTCACCGATCACCTCGGTGACCGCGCACCGATCGGCCAGGTTCGCCAGCGCATCAACCGCGTCCGCGCCAAGCGCGTGGTCCTGGCCACCGGCGCCTGCGAGCGTCCGCTGGTCTACGGCAACAACGACGTGCCGGGCAACATGCTGGCCGGCGCGGTGTCCACCTACGTGCGTCGCTACGGCGTGGCACCGGGCAAGAAACTGGTGCTGAGCACCAACAACGACCATGCCTATCGCGTGGCCCTGGACTGGTTCGACGCCGGCCTGCAAGTGGTGGCCGTGGCCGACGCGCGCAGCAACCCGCGTGGCGCGCTGGTGGAAGAAGCCCGCGCCAAGGGCATCCGCATCCTCACCGGCAGCGCCGTGATCGAAGCCCGTGGCAGCAAGCGCGTCACCGGCGCACGTGTTGCCGCGATCGACGTCCGTGCCCATAAAGTCACCAGCCCTGGCGAATGGCTGGACTGCGACCTGGTGGCCAGCTCCGGCGGCTACAGCCCGGTGGTTCACCTGGCGTCGCACCTGGGCGGCAAGCCGATCTGGCGTGAAGACATCCTCGGTTTCGTACCGGGCGAAGCACCGCAAAAGCGCGTATGCGTCGGTGGTGTGAACGGTGTCTACAGCCTCGGCGATACCTTGGCCGATGGCTTCGAGGGCGGCGTGCGCGCGGCCAGCGAAGCCGGCTTCAAGGCAGTGGAAGGCGTGTTGCCCAAAGCCCTGAGCCGTCATGAAGAGCCAACCCTGGCGCTGTTCCAGGTGCCTCATGAAAAATCCACCGCACGGGCGCCGAAGCAATTCGTCGACCTACAGAACGACGTCACTGCCGCCGCCATCGAACTCGCCACCCGCGAAGGCTTCGAGTCGGTGGAACACGTCAAGCGCTACACCGCACTGGGCTTCGGTACTGACCAGGGCAAGCTGGGCAACGTCAACGGCCTGGCCATCGCGGCTCGTTCGCTGAACGTGAGCATCCCGCAGATGGGCACCACCATGTTCCGTCCGAACTACACGCCGGTGACTTTCGGCGCGGTGGCTGGCCGGCACTGTGGGCACATCTTCGAGCCGGTACGTTTCACCGCGCTGCATGCCTGGCATGTGAAGAACGGTGCTGAATTCGAAGACGTCGGCCAGTGGAAGCGCCCTTGGTACTTCCCGAAAAACGGTGAAGACCTGCATGCCGCGGTCAAGCGCGAGTGCAAGGCGGTGCGTGACAGCGTCGGCCTGTTGGACGCCTCGACCCTGGGCAAGATCGACATCCAGGGCCCGGATGCCCGTGAGTTCCTCAACCGCGTCTACACCAACGCCTGGACCAAGCTCGACGTGGGCAAGGCCCGCTACGGCCTGATGTGCAAGGAAGACGGCATGGTCTTCGACGACGGCGTAACGGCCTGTCTGGCGGACAACCACTTCCTGATGACCACCACCACGGGTGGCGCGGCGCGCGTGCTGCAATGGCTGGAGATCTATCACCAGACCGAATGGCCGGACCTGAAGGTGTACTTCACCTCGGTCACCGACCACTGGGCAACCATGACCCTGTCGGGCCCCAACAGCCGCAAGCTGCTGAGCGAAGTCACCGACATCGACCTGGACAAGGACGCGTTCCCGTTCATGACCTGGAAGGAAGGCCTGGTGGGTGGCGTGCCGGCGCGGGTGTTCCGGATCTCGTTCACCGGTGAGCTGTCGTACGAAATCAACGTGCAGGCCGACTACGCCATGGGCGTGCTCGAGCAGATCGTCGAGGCGGGCAAGAAATACAACCTGACCCCGTACGGCACCGAGACCATGCACGTACTGCGGGCCGAGAAGGGCTTCATCATCGTCGGCCAGGACACTGACAGCTCGATGACCCCGGACGACTTGAACATGGGCTGGTGTGTAGGCCGCACCAAACCGTTCTCGTGGATCGGCTGGCGCGGCATGAATCGCGAAGATTGCGTGCGTGAAGACCGCAAGCAACTGGTGGGCCTCAAGCCGATCGACCCGAATGTCTGGCTGCCGGAAGGCGCGCAACTGGTGTTCAACACCAAGCAGGCGATCCCGATGACCATGGTTGGCCACGTGACCTCCAGCTATGCCCACAACTCCCTGGGGTATTCATTTGCCATGGGTGTGGTCAGGGGCGGCCTCAAGCGGATGGGCGAGCGCGTGTTCGCGCCATTGGCCGACGGCAGCGTGATCGAGGCAGAGATCGTTTCTTCGGTGTTCTTCGATCCGAAGGGCGACCGGCAGAATATTTGATACCTGATCGTTCCCACGCCCTGCGTGGGAATGCATCCCGGGACGCAGAGCGTCCCAAAAGCGGACGCAGAGCGTCCATGGCGGCATTCCCACGCAGCGCGTGGGAACGATCAATCTACGAGACAGGTGCTCCACATGACCGCAGTCAACGTGTACCAACAACGCCCAACCACCGGGGCCAAGGCCGAGTCGTCGCTGCACCATGCCGACCTCGCCAGCCTGGTGGGCAAGGGCCGCAAGAACGCCGGTGTCACCGTGCGCGAGAAAAAACTCCTGGGCCACCTGACCCTTCGTGGCGACGGCCACGACCCGGCGTTCGCCGCCGGCGTGCACAAGGCCCTGGGCCTGGAATTGCCAGGCGCCCTGACCGTTATCGTCAAGGGTGAAACCAGCCTGCAATGGCTCGGCCCGGACGAGTGGCTGCTGGTGGTGCCCACCGGCGAAGAGTTCGCCGCCGAGCAGAAACTGCGTGAAGCTTTGGGCGACCTGCACATCCAGATCGTCAACGTCAGCGGCGGCCAGCAGATCCTCGAGCTGTCCGGTCCGAACGTGCGCGACGTGCTGATGAAATCCACCAGCTACGATGTACACCCGAGCAACTTCCCGGTGGGCAAGGCCGTGGGCACGGTGTTCGCCAAGTCGCAACTGGTGATCCGCCACACGGGCGAAGACACCTGGGAACTGGTGATTCGCCGCAGCTTCTCCGATTACTGGTGGCTGTGGTTGCAGGATGCTGCGGCTGAGTATGGGTTGAGCGTGCAGGCCTAAAAACACGTTCTAAAGCCGAACACTTTTGTGGTGAGGGGATTTATCCCCGCTGGGCTGCGCAGCAGCCCTCAACCAGCCACCTCGGTGTATCAGACCGATCGCATCAAGCTTTTGGGGCTGCTTCGCAGCCCAGCGGGGATAAATCCCCTCGCCACAGGGTTCTGTGTTCGGCGGGGCTTATCCATAACAAACAGGAGTCACCGCAATGAGTCGCGCCCCAGACACATGGATTCTCACCGCCGACTGCCCCAGCGTGCTCGGTACGGTGGACGCGGTGACCCGCTTTCTGTTCGAGCAGGGCTGCTACGTCACCGAGCACCACTCCTTCGACGACCGGCTCTCGGGACGTTTTTTCATTCGTGTGGAATTTCGCCAGCCCGATGGCTTTGACGAGCAAAACTTCCGCGCCGGCCTGGCCGAGCGGGCCGAAGCCTTTGGCATGGTCTTCGAACTGACGCCGCCCAACTACCGGCCCAAAGTCGTGATCATGGTGTCCAAGGCCGATCACTGCCTCAACGATTTGCTCTACCGCCAGCGCATCGGCCAGTTGTCCATGGACGTGGTGGCCGTGGTGTCCAACCACCCCGACCTCAAGCCGTTGGCCGACTGGCACCAGATTCCCTACTACCATTTCCCCCTGGACCCGAACGACAAGCCTTCCCAGGAGCGGCAGGTGTGGCAGGTGATCGAAGACACCGGTGCCGAGCTGGTGATCCTTGCGCGCTACATGCAAGTGCTGTCGCCGGAGTTGTGCCGCAAGCTCGACGGCAAGGCGATCAACATCCACCACTCGCTGCTGCCGGGTTTCAAGGGCGCCAAACCGTATCACCAGGCCTACAACAAGGGCGTGAAACTGGTCGGCGCGACGGCGCACTACATCAACAACGACCTGGACGAAGGTCCGATCATCGCCCAGGGCGTGGAAGTGGTGGACCACAGCCACTATCCCGAGGATTTGATCGCCAAGGGCCGGGACATCGAGGGGCTGACCCTGGCCCGGGCCGTGGGGTATCACATCGAAAGAAGGGTGTTTTTGAACGCCAATCGCACTGTCGTTCTTTAGATTTTTGGGGCCGCTTCGCAGCCCATTCGCGAGCTTGCTCGCGATGAGGCCCTTACAGACAACAAAGAAACAAAGACACAAGCACTAACCCGAGCAATCAACGCGCTGCCTGCCTGGGCAACGCAGTTCCACAAAAACAACAGCGAGGTGAAAGCATGTCTGGTAATCGTGGTGTCGTGTATCTCGGCAACGGTAAGGTCGAAGTACAGAAAATCGACTATCCAAAAATGCAGGACCCGCGCGGCAGGAAGATTGAGCACGGTGTCATCCTGCGCGTGGTCTCCACCAACATCTGCGGCTCCGACCAGCACATGGTGCGCGGCCGTACCACGGCTCAGACCGGTCTGGTCCTGGGTCACGAAATCACTGGTGAAGTGATCGAAAAAGGCAGCGATGTCGAGAACCTGAAAATCGGTGATCTGGTGTCGGTGCCGTTCAACGTGGCTTGCGGGCGCTGCCGTTCCTGCAAAGAGCAACACACGGGCGTCTGCCTGACCGTCAACCCGGCCCGTGCCGGCGGTGCCTACGGTTACGTGGACATGGGCGACTGGACCGGCGGCCAGGCTGAATACGTACTGGTGCCGTACGCCGACTTCAACCTGCTGAAACTGCCGGACCGTGACAAGGCCATGGAGAAAATCCGCGACCTGACCTGCCTGTCCGACATCCTGCCGACCGGCTACCACGGCGCCGTCACTGCTGGTGTTGGCCCTGGCAGCACCGTCTACATCGCCGGTGCCGGCCCGGTTGGCCTGGCGGCCGCCGCTTCCGCACGCCTGCTTGGCGCTGCGGTGGTGATCATCGGTGACGTCAACTCAGTCCGCCTGGCTCATGCCAAGGCCCAGGGCTTTGAAATCGTCGACCTGTCCACCGACACCCCGCTGCACGAGCAAATCGCTGCGCTGCTGGGCGAGCCAGAAGTGGATTGCGCCGTCGACTGCGTTGGTTTCGAAGCCCGTGGTCACGGCCATGACGGCGTCAAGCACGAAGCCCCGGCCACCGTGCTCAACTCGTTGATGCAGGTGACCCGTGTCGCCGGCAAGATCGGTATTCCCGGCCTCTACGTCACCGAAGACCCAGGCGCGATCGATGCCGCCGCCAAGATCGGTGCCCTGAGCATCCGTTTTGGCCTCGGCTGGGCCAAATCCCACAGCTTCCACACCGGCCAGACCCCGGTCATGAAGTACAACCGCCAGCTGATGCAGGCGATCATGTGGGACCGCATCAACATTGCTGAAATCGTCGGTGTGCAGGTGATCAGCCTGGATGATGCGCCGAAGGGGTATGGCGAGTTCGATGCGGGCGTGCCGAAGAAGTTTGTGATTGATCCGCATAAGTTGTTTAGTGCGGCGTAAGGTTGTAGGCAAGACGGAAAAAGGGCGGCAGTTATGTCGCCCTTTTTTATTATCGTGTTTCGGCACCGTTCTACATCGGTCAGGCTTTTTTATGGGGTAAAGCGGATTGCTGAGGCCGCGTGTTCGGGATCAATACTAAGGCTTCTGCCTTCAAGGCTTGCAAAAATTGATTGGTTCGCAGTGCCTGGAAATTGAGCATGTTGTTGAAGTTTCTTTAACGGACTACCAGTTTGCGAGATGCCTACCCTAATTCGATACGCATCTACCGGTTTTCCTGTGAGTTTTGCAAAGCGACCGGCAAAAGATCCGCCTCCACCTTTTCCTGCATAACAAATAAGCAAACCCACGTTGTCGTAATCGCCGAAGTTAATCCCATGGCGGGTGGCGGCATCGTGAAGATTTTGTGGCGTCAGTCTTCGTTCACTACTGACTACTGCCGTTTTAGACCACGGGCCATGCGGGGTGCCGTGGGCTTCGATTATTAATTGTCGTTGCGTGGGGGTTGAGCTCTCAAATGCTACGACACGGCTGTCGATTATTTTGAAATTCGACATTTTGGCCTCTTTAATATTAGGGGTGGCCATTCGTGTCGATTTTCTTAGGTGGAGATTTCGCCCAATCGATTTGAAAAGTCCATAGATTGAAGAACGGCCTGTGGGATCGGTCCGGTTGAGCGGATCTCCAGAGCAGTACGTGTAGGTATTCATCCCACCCTCTCCAAACGGACTCAAACTGTCCGGGTTGTTGAAGCGCATCAGCACCGGGTTGAACGCCCTGTAGCCATTACCTAACAAATAATGCCCAGTCACCGGGTCCGGCCGTTCGCCGTTGAAGCCGAGCAGGCTGAGTAGACCGTTTTCCGGGACGCAGTGACCGTAAGGTGTGTAGGCGAGGGGGGAAAGGCCCGTTGCATCAAGCACGTGTAATACCGAGCGTTGCAGATCCGTGGTTAATAAGGTGATGTGTAGGGCGCCGTTGTGTCTCTGTTGTAGCGCCAGGAGCTGGTCATCCTGCTGGTAAATGGAGCACTGCGCCGAGCCTTGGATTTCGGTAGCCAGGCGATCCTTCAAATAGAAACGCTGGGATTTTGCCTGGGCCGTTGGTGTGCAATCGACCAGCCGATCCAAAGGGTCGTAGCGGTACCGGCAAAGCAGGTTTGCGTGTTCGACTGGCATGGGCATTACTCCTTGGAGGGTATGCGCATTTAAAGAGTTACTGTGACGCAACTGGGTAGAGTCGCCTACTAGCAACTCTGATAGTGGGGTAGCGGGAGGAGAGGGAGAACGTTGCTCATAAGGGCTAGCCTTCACGAGAGCACAACGGTGTAGTGATGCAAGCGATCATATGGGACGGCATCAACGTTGTGGAAATCGTCCGAGCAGATCATCAGCCTGGACTACACGCCGAAAGGCTTTGGTACGTTCGATGTAGGCATGTCGAAGAAGTTTGTGATTGGGCTGCATAATATGTTTAGTGTTGGGGGGGTAAGTTAATTTTGAAAATAGGAGGGTGGCTTAGTGTCATGTTTTTTTATAGTCCTATCAATTGATCTAATGTTTTTCATTGCGACTGAGTAAGGTGGCGGAGAAAAATGTTCGTAACTGGGCGGAGGCGACTCTCCGACACTAGGCCGAGGAACAACATGTCGACCTCGAAAATCGTTCAGTCCGTCATTTACGATTATTACAACAGGTGGTCTATATCTTGCTCCCGTCCTTAAGATGCTTCTAATATCTGCTCTAATTAGTGAAAATATCCGAGCGTGCAAGCCACGATTGGGATCCTCAGCGGGAAAAACTGAGAGGGCACTGACCTCTATAATGCCTCTAGTCGTCCGTGCCGAGGTTTCAGCATTGGAGGTCTGTAACGGAGTAGCTCCAGTTGTTGCCGGTGGATTTCGCGAGGCTGCGGGTTGAACTACCGGATTTGATTGCCTCATGAGCCCTGCTTCCCTCAAGACAGCCTTTAACGGGCCCCAAGTATGCCCCGTTGGATCACTCCGATTTATCGGGTCTCCAACGCAATAGGCATATGAATTCAATCCACCTGCCCCAAACGGACTCAAACTGTCCGGACTGTTGAAGCGCATCAATACGGGATTGAACGCCCTGTACCCATTACCCAACAAATAATGTCCGGTTACCGGGTCTGGCCGTTCGCCGTTGAAGCCGAGCAGACTGAGTAGACCGTTTTCTGGGACGCGGTGGCCGTAAGGTGTGTAGACGAGGGGCCAAGGCTGCGTTGCATTGAGCGCTTGTAATACTGAGCGGTGGTGATCGGTGGCGAGAAAAGTGGTTTGGACAGTGTCTTCCTGGCGTTGTTGCTGCGCCATGAGTTGGTCCTCCAGTTGAAAAAAGGAGCACTGCGCCGTCCCCCGAACTTCTGTGGCTAGACGATCCTTGAGGTAGAAACGTTGGGAGCTGACTTGGGCTGTTGGCGTGCAATCGGCCAAGCGATCCAACGGGTCGTAGCGGTATCGACAGAGTAGGTTTTCGCGTTCGAATGGCATCGACAGTACTCCCTGGAGGGTACGCGTATTTCAAAAGTTACTGTGGCACAATTGGTTAAAGTCGTCGACTAGCAACTCTGTTAGGGGCGAGTGGGGAAAATACGTCACTCACCTTAACTTGCTCAGAGACTTTACCGAAATTGTCGGTGTGTAGAAGAACAGCCTGGATTATGCGCCGAAGGGATGGCTGGTGCGATAGCGTGCAGAAGAAGTTTGTGATTGATTCGTATAAGTTGTTTTGTGCGGCGTAAGTAATGTAGATGAAGCGGTAAAAGTGCGGTCTTGGCCGCTTTTTTTAAGATGTCGAACAGTATTGCTCTTACCATAGGGGGGGGCAGCTAAACAGAGTAATAGCTGTCTTTCTGATGGAGGCGATCCAATGGATCGTAATAGCAGTGGCATAATAAGACCCTGCATTTATAAGTCATAGATTTTCCTCTGTTGGGGAAGCGTTCGACTGTTTTTTATCGTCAAAAGGTAATTGGTTGATTTCGATTAGGGCCGTCTTATTGAATGCGGCGAAGTGAATTTCACAGAATGATAGGGAGGTACGACTTCTCCTTCAAAGTAATAATTTTTTTTTGATTTTAAGATGCTTATTTTTTTTGCTTTTTTTATATTCGGATGAGCTATATTTAGTCTCTTCCCTGATCTGGAAAAAAACTAGCCATGATAGGGCCTGAGTATGCTTTTACAGGTTTGTTCGTCAATGTCGCGAGCTCTGCACCAAAAGGACGAACGGTGGCAGCTGAGTAGCAGCTAAGAAGTCTAAGCGATGCATATTTTTTGAGGTCTACATGCCGTATAAGATGCTTATATAGCTCCGCTGGTGAGAAGAGTTCATTACCTATAAGAATGTAGCGTGGATCGCTCTCCCAGCGTGGGGGTGGGCTATGGCCAATTATATTTAACCGCAATCCATCTTGATAATCATCAAATATTATAGAGTTGTCTGCAATTCTTTTAACGTTCTTGATTGATTTGACAGCCACATCAGTATGAGCGGTTGGGGTCGGAGGTTTAGGCCTAAATAAATTCAGGAAAGATTTCCATAGATTTCTCGCCATGTGTCCGGTGGAATCATCCTGATTTACTGGATCCCCTAAACAATATGCATATGCATTCAATCCTCCTCCTCCAAACGGACTCCAAGCATCCGGGCTGTTGAATCGCATCAGTACTGAATTGAACGTCCGATAACCATTGCCCAGTAAATAATGTCCGGTTACCGGGTCTGGCCGTTCACCGTTGAAACCGAGCAGGCTAATTGAACTGCTGTCCCGGGCACGGTGGCCATAAGGTGTATAAATGAGGGAATGCGGCTGCATTGTGTCCCATGCTTGCAGTACCGAGCGTTGTTGATCGGTGGCGAGCAAAGTGGTTTCGACGACGCCGTCCAGACGCTGTTGTTGCGCCAGGAGTAGATCGGCCTGCTGGAAAATCGAGCGCTGCGTCGAACCTTGAATTTCGGTGGCCAGCCGGTTTTTCAAGTAGAAACGGTGGGTGTCTGCTTGATCCGAGGGTATGCAATCGGTCAGACGATCCAGTGGGTCGTAACGGTAGCGGCAGAGCAGCATTTTACGGTTCGTCGACATGGTTCGCTCGCTGTGTGGAGCCGGTCCTTAATTCCGGCATCACTCTCGTGGCTTGCATACCTTTTTCTCCTTTCTCGATTTCAAACGAAACGCTCTGCCTCTCCTTCAAAGTTTTATAGCCCTCACCAGCAATCGCCGAGTAGTGAACGAACAATTCCTCGCCACCCTTGCCGCAAGAAATGAAGCCATAGCCCTTTGCATCGTTAAACCATTTAACGGTTCCCTTGATTCGGTCGTTCATTTTTATTGTCCTGCTTGTCCGAATGGATAAAGGCGTGGTTGCCCATGGCCTTGTTTTCGTTGACACGACGGGAGCTTAGGATCGGGGCAAATCGTTGCCTACTGTCAGAGTTGACAGTAGGCAATACCGAGAGGGAATAACCGATTGCAAGTGATATTCAGATGACTGTCATGAGGCGATCATGCCAGGGCTTGCGCCTGCAATCGTCGGCCGATCACGTCCAGCACGTCGCAGCCATCGCGCAACGGAATCGCCAGGAGCAGGGCGAAGTCGTGGAGGACGACGGCGTCGGAACTGATCTCCTCGCGGAAGGCGATGTTTTCCAGTAGTTGGGTGGCGGCACGGATGCGGTAGGCGGCGGTTTCGTAGAGGACGTCGAGGGGGGCTTGGGTGTCGATGAGCAGGGTGGCGGGGGTGCAGTCGACGCCGGTGATGGGGATGTATCGGTTCATTGGGTAGATCTCCCGTAGCTTGGTGGATGCCGCCACTCACTCGTCGCCAAACGAATGGGTGGCAGCTGTACGCGGGTTGGCGAACCGGATAGCTACGGACTCCGGCAGACCTCAGGTCTCCCGCGCACAACTACCATTAAGTAGTTTTTCGAGTGCAAAAGCCCGTGCCAAAAAGCAGGGCTTCTGACCGTAGTTTATCGAGTCGCCAAACCCGAGTCGCCATGTGGACGACGGGAAGAACTATAGGCATCGCCTATTGGGCTGGGCAAGGCTCGCTGTTGCGGGGGATTTCCCAAGTATTTGTGGGATTTTTGGTCGTGAGTATTCAGGCAGGAACACCGCTTCCATTGTGGTGAGGGGATTTATCCCCCCTGGGCTGCGAAGCGGCCCCCAAACCAGACAACTCGGTGCGTCAGGAAGATCGAGTTCGCGGCTTTAGGGCTGCTGCGCAGCCCAGCGGGGATAAATCCCCTCGCCATAAAGGGAGAGCAGTCCCCTGCTTTTCAGATACCAGCGGCGAGCGCTTCGCACTCGAGCGGGAGCAAGCTCCCTCGCCACCCGGTTATTGGTGTGCAGTCGCGGCCTCGACCCGGTCGCAGAATTCAGGGTAGAAACCCCGGGCGCTGGGGCCTTGGCAATAGTCTTGCGCCTGGGTCAGGGCATCGGCGCTGAAGTCCAGGCTACGGGGCATGCTGGCGAAGGTGACGTAGCCATCCTGTTGCGTCTTGATGGCGTCGAAGCCTTGCATGTCGTAGACCAGCTCCACGTCATCATCGGCCAGCAGGCGCGCCTTGACCGTCACTTGCGTGTACTGCTTACCCCCCGGTGCGCCGTTGAGCGCCGCCAGGCCATGGCCGACAACCCGCAGCAGGTCCGCAACCCAGGCGTTGCTGTCATCCGCGGCGGTGTTTGGACGGTAGCGCAACGTCAGCGTTTGCTGGTCGCGGGTCACATCGGTAAGCGTCGGGGCGGAGCGCTTGATGCGGTGTTCGATGGTCAGCCAGGTCTTTTGTTCTTCGCTGGTGCCGTCGGCCAGTTCCGGATTCAGCGGGCCACGCTGGTACTCGTTGACGCCCAGGACAATGAGCATGCCCGTCAGGATGACGGCGAGGGCCGCGCCGCCGATTTTTACGTTCATAGGCAAACTCTGCAGGAGAAAGCCGCACTGTACGGTAACGGTGCAGGCGATGGCAGGGCGCCTTGAAATGCTGTGCAGGAACAGTGACGCGTTTGCCATTCCCGATCAAAGCAACAGGTTGAAGTAGTCTGCGTCCATTAACTTGCACATTTTGGTGTCCGGGCTTTCGCAGCGATTATTCACCCACCCTGAAAAGGCCGGTTCCAATATCTGCTGATACTCCATATTCAGATTTATGTCCCCGTACCGGCACGTGACGGTCGCCGTTGTGGCTGCCTGTCTGTCCTCGTCGGCTTCATGGATAACGTACTCGGCGCCTTCGAATTGCAGCCTTGCCGGGTCGACCACGTCCACCAGGCTTTCGCTCTCCCATTCGTGGTTGTCTTGTGCCTCGACGAAAAAAACATCTTCCACCGATTCAATGTTTTTATGGATGTCAGTGACGGCAGGGCAGGTTATTTCACCGGCATGGGCGTGGCCGATGATCAGCAAAAGCAACGCCGCGCCTCCAGCCAGTATTTTTCTCATGTGCCAGGCTCCAGGGCTCAGATCAACGATTCACGGCTTTGGTCGGGCGGGCTACTGTCAATGTTGTCAGTTATTTATGTCAATTCAGAACTGTATATGGATGTTTGGTAACTTATAGCTATAAGAAAAAGCGCAGTTTTCATTGAATCAGACACTTCTGACGGGCTTGGAAGATTTTTCTGTAGTGGCTATCGGCCACTCCTGTAATACGTTTAGGAACAATCTGCATCCGCTCCAGTCCAACGCTCGCTTTACGCCGCTCTTGATGAGCGGCTTTTTCATGGTCTAGAGGATGTCCCGGATGAAGGTTTCACGTGGTTTTGCTCTGTCTTGCCTGTTGACGCTGGCTGCCAGCCCAGCCTTCGCGCAGTTCAGTCTCAGTGATGCAGCCAATGTGGTGTCGGCGATGCAGGGCAACCAAGGCGAACAGGGCGAGGGCGCCGTGGCCGCCGCGCCGAAAGCCGCCGGGTTGCTCAACACCTTGGGATCGGAACTCAAGATCACGCCGGAACAGGCCATCGGCGGTGCCGGTGCGATGCTGGGGCTGGCGAAGAACCAACTCAGCGAGCCGCAGTTTTCCGAGTTGAGCAAAAGTGTTCCGGGCCTGGATCAGATCGCTGGGAACAGCGCCATCGGCGGGCTCAATGGCCTGGGCGGTTTGCTCGGGGGCGGATCGGAGAAGCATTCACTGCTCGACGGCTTGCTGGGCAACGTCAAGGACACCGGCGACCTGAACAATGCCTTCAGTGCGCTGGGCATGGACAGCGGCATGATCGGCCAGTTTGCCCCGATTATCTTGCAGTACCTCGGCCAACAGGGCGTGGCAGGTTCGTTGCTGCAGAATCTGGGGGGGATCTGGGGTACGGGGGCGGGTGTTTGATGAAGGTGGCGACATCGAAAATCCGCCACGGAACCATCAAAACCTCAAGCTGAAATAGTCGGCGTTCACCGGCTTGCAGGAGTAGGTGTCCCGACTGGCGCAATGGTTGGCCGACCAGGGCAAGGACGCCGGCTCCTGGACGTCAAGATAATCCAGCGTGAGGTTGTTCTCGCCGTAATTGCAGCTAATGATCACTCTCCTCGGCACCTGTTCATCTTCGTCGGGTTCATGGACCGCGAACTCAGCACCGTTGAATTGCTGCACCGCCGGATTGGCCTCCTGTCCAAGGTCTTGGCTCTGCCATTCGCGATCATCCTGAATTTCTACTGTTTCAGTGGTGCCATGGATGAGTGTTGTAGCCGGACAGGTGACTTCTGCGGCATGAACATGGCCGATTATCAGTAAGCAAATTCCTGCGCCGCCATCAGTCATTAAGTTTCTCATGGGCTTGCCTCCACAATGTGTCCCGGCGACATGTTTGCGGCTGTGCTTGGTGAGGGCTACTGTCAATGCTGACAGTTGTTTATGTTGATTTGGAATTAGTTGGTTCTTGACTGTTAACCTTTGGCGATAATTAACTCAAACTTCATGAAAAGCGGAAACGTCTGAAGGATTAACAGATGGGGCGGTCTTTGCAGGGTTCCGAGGATGTTCGGGATGAAGGTTTCACGCGGTTTTGCGCCGCTGCCAACTATCAGAACTGTTAGGAATCCATTGTTTCGCTACGCAACGCCGCAATCCGCCGATCCTTTTCAGTCCACAGCTGGTTAACCCAATCCTGCACATGCTGGCGAAACACCGGGTCGTTCTCGTAATCCCCCTGCCACAGCGCTGGGTCCAGCTCGCGGGTCTGGATGTCGATGATGACCCGGGGCACCGCGCCGCTGATCAAATCCCAGAACCCGGGAATCCGTTCCTGCGGGTACACCACTGTCACGTCCAGTACGGCATCGAGTTGTTCACCCATGGCCGCCAACACGAATGCCACGCCCCCGGCCTTGGGTTTGAGCAGGTGGGTGAAGGGTGACTGTTGCTGTTGGCTTTTGGCGGCGGTGAAGCGCGTGCCTTCGAGGTAGTTGACCACGGTGACCGGCTGGCGCTTGAACAGCTCGCAGGCGGCCTTGGTGATTTCCAGGTCCTTGCCGGCCAGTTCCGGGTTCTTGGCCAGGAAGGCTTTGGTGTAGCGTTTCATGAACGGGTAGTCCAACGCCCACCAGGCCAGCCCCAGGAACGGCACCCAGATCAGTTCCTTCTTGAGGAAGAACTTGAAGAATGGCGTGCGCCGGTTGAGGGTCTGGACCAGGGCGGGGATGTCGACCCAGGATTGGTGATTGCTGATCACCAGGTAAGAGGTGTCGCGACGCAAGTTACCGCCGCCGCGGATGTCCCAGCGGGTGGGGATGCACAGGGCGAAGATCAGTTTGTCGATTTCGGCCCAGGTCTCGGCGATCCACATCACCGCCCACGAGGCGTAGTCGCGAAAGCGCCCGGGCAGGATCAGTTTGAGCAGGGCGAACACCATTAGCGGCCCGAACAGCACCAGGGTGTTGAGCAATAACAGCAGCGTGACGAAACAGCCGGTGAGCAGGCGGCGCATACATGACTCTTGCAAGCGGGTGGGCGGGCCATGATAAGCAGCTTCCGGCGGCAGGCCAAATCGGCGTGGACGAAAGTTTCACTTGGGCTTGGCTAAACTGGATGGGCTTTTGTGGCGAGGGAGCTTGCTCCCGCTGGGCTGCGAAGCGGCCCCCAATTGGCGGCGATGGCCAGACCGATTTGCGACTGCTGCGCAGCCGAGCGGGAGCAAGCTCCCTCGCCACAGGGATGTTTAACCGAACGAATTCATCAGCAACGGTCTAAAACCCCACTCCCACAATGGAAGCCCTGACTACATGAAATCAGTTCTAGCCCTGCTTACCCTGGTGGCCCTTCCAGTGCTGGCCGCCGAGCCGACCCTGTACGGGCGCTACGAATACATCGCGCTGCCGGAAATCGGTGGTGAAGTGCTCAAGGCCAAGATGGACACTGGCGCGTTGACCGCCTCGCTGTCGGCCAAGGACATCGAAACGTTCACCCGCGACGGTGATGACTGGGTGCGCTTCCGCCTGGCGACCAAAGGTGCGAGCAATAAACTCTACGAGCACAAGATCGCGCGCATCAGCAAGATCAAGACCCGCTCTGAAGAAGACGAGGACGACGACGAAAAAATTGCGCCGACCAAGCGCCCGGTGGTGGATCTGGAGCTGTGCCTGGGTAACGTCAAGCGCACCGTGGAGGTCAACCTGACCGACCGCAGCAGTTTCAACTACCCGTTGTTGATTGGTGCCAAGGCATTGCGCGAGTTTGGCGCGGCGGTGAATCCGGCGCGGCGGTTTACGGCGGATAAGCCGGACTGCTGATTTCCCTGATTGACGTGCCCCAAGCCTTGGGGCACCGTTCCGGCAACTTTATTGCCGGGCTCGCAAGCCATGCCTCATATCCTGATTGTCGAAGACGAAGCCGCCATCGCCGATACGCTGGTGTTTGCCCTGCAAGGGGAGGGGTTCGACACCACGTGGCTGAGCCTTGGCGCCGCCGCCCTCGATCACCAGAAGAACACCCCGGCCGACCTGATCATCCTCGATGTGGGCCTGCCGGATATCAGCGGATTCGAGACGTGTAAAAATCTCAGACGTTTCAGCGACGTTCCGGTCATCTTTCTGACAGCCCGGGATGGCGAGATCGACCGGGTCGTGGGCCTGGAGATCGGTGCCGACGATTATGTGGTCAAGCCCTTCAGCCCCCGCGAAGTGGCGGCCCGGGTTCGGGCGATTCTCAAGCGCGTGGCGCCGCGACCGGCGGCGGACTCAAGCACAGCGTTGTTCCAGGTGGACAGCGACCGGGTGCAGATCAACTATCGCGGCAAACCGCTGAACCTCACGCGTCACGAATTTCGCCTGCTGAACTGTCTGTTGGAACAGCCCGAACGGGTCTTCAGCCGCGAACAATTGCTCGACGCCCTGGGCGTGGCCAGTGATGCCGGCTATGAGCGCAGCATCGACAGCCATATCAAGAGCGTGCGCGCCAAGTTGCGCCTGGTGAGGGCCGAAGCCGAACCGATCCAGACCCACCGAGGCCTGGGCTACAGCTACAGTCCGGGGCACAGCTGATGTCGCTGGGGATCCGGATTTTCCTGGTGTATGTGCTGTTTATCGGTCTGACCGGGTATTTCGTGCTCAACACGGTCATGGAGGAAATCCGCCCCGGCGTGCGTCAGTCCACCGAAGAAACCCTGGTGGACACGGCCAACCTGATGGCCGAGATCCTGCGGGACGATTTCAAGGCCGGCACCCTCAACCAGAATCGCTGGCCGCAGTTGCTCAAGGCTTACGGCGAGCGCCAGCCGGCGGCGACGATCTGGGGCTTGCCGAAAAACCAGGTCAGCCATCGCATCTATGTCACCGATGCCAAGGGCATCGTGATGCTCGACTCCAGTGGCGTGGCGGTGGGCCAGGATTATTCGCGCTGGAACGACGTTTACCTGACCCTGCGCGGCCACTACGGCGCCCGTTCGACCCGCAGCGTTGCCGATGATCCAACGTCTTCGGTGATGCATGTCGGCGCGCCGATCCGCGATAACGGCCGGATCATCGGTGTCGTCACCGTGGCCAAGCCCAACAGTTCGCTGCAGCCCTATGTCGACCGCACGGAGCGGCGCCTGCTGGCCTACGGCGCCGGGCTGATCGTGCTCGGCCTGCTGCTGGGGGCTCTGTTGTCATGGTGGCTCAGCGCAGCATTGCGGCGTTTGACGAGCTACGCCCAGGCGGTCAGCCAGGGACGCCGGGTGGAAGTGCCGCATTATCGCGGCGGCGAGTTCGAGCAACTGGCGGGGGCGGTGGAGCACATGCGCACCCAACTCGAAGGCAAGGCCTACGTCGAGCGTTACGTGCACACCCTGACCCACGAGCTCAAGAGCCCGCTGGCGGCGATCCGCGGCGCTGCCGAACTGCTGCAAAGTGATATGCCGGCGGCCCAGCACCAGCGTTTCGTCAGCAACATCGAGAGTGAAAGCGTGCGCATGCAGCAGTTGATCGAACGCTTGCTCAACCTGGCCCAGATCGAGCAACGACAGGGCTTGGAGGACGTGGTCGCTGTGCCGCTGGTGGCTTTGCTGGATGAGTTGCTGGAAGCGCGCGGTGGTTGGATCGAAAGTCGTCAGCTAAAGGTCGAGCAACGTATTGCCGCCGACCTGACCCTAACGGGTGAGACATTTCTGTTGCGCCAGGCCCTGGGTAATCTGCTGGAAAACGCCCTGGACTTTACTCCCGCCCATGGATTGCTGCGCATCAGCGCCGAACGAATCGACAACCAGGTCGAGATCCGCCTGTTCAATCAGGCCGAACCGATTCCCGACTACGCCCTGCCACGCCTGAGCGAGCGCTTCTACTCCCTGCCGCGCCCGGACAGCGGTCGCAAGAGCACCGGCCTGGGGCTCAACTTCGTGGAGGAAGTGGTGCAGTTGCATGGAGGTGAGTTCAGGATTGGCAACGTCGAGGGTGGGGTGGAGGTGGTGCTGCGCTTGCCTTGAGAAAAATTTGGTTAATTTTGTTATTGGTTAATTTACATAATCATTTTTTAGGTTTAGTTTTCGCTCAGCACTGACGAACAATAACTAGACCTGTCAGCACGCCCTGCCTTACGGCGAGATGGCTTTCGGTTCGTTGGTCCTATCGTGGCTACACAACCGGGAGCATGAGCATGGTAAGCCTCTGGCAAAAATTGCAGGCCAAGTTGCTGCGCGCCTTCGCCAAGCGAATGAAGGCGAAGTTCACCTATGACCCCGCGCGGTTTCCGTTGCGCGCCGTGGCCGAACAAACCATTGCAACCCCATGGGGACCCGCGCGGGCGTTGTTCTACTGGCCCCATTCCCAGACCGCGACGACGCTGCCGGTGTATCTGAATTTCCACGGGGGTGGTTTTGTCGCCGGAACGCCCGAGCATGACGACAGCTATTGCCGTCGACTGGCCCACAACCTGAATTGCCTGGTGGTCAACCTGGACTATGCGCTGGCGCCAGAGCAGGTCTTTCCCGCAGCGCCGCGGCAATGTTTTGCGGTGCTCGAGTGGTTGGCGGGCCAGGCCGAAGCGTTGGGTATCGATCCCCAGCGGATCGCCGTCGGTGGTCATAGCGCCGGCGGTAATCTGGCCGCGGTGGTGGCGGGCCTGGCGCGAGGTCATCGAACACTGAAGGTGGTGCATCAATTGATCGACTATGCGGCGCTGGACCTGGCCCAAGACCCGGCGCTGAAGACTTCCACCGTTGCCCGTCCCTTGCTCGGTGTCGGCCTGATGCGCTTCTTCATGCGCTGCTACCTGAGCGATCCGGCGCAGGCGCTCGATCCGTTGGCGTCGCCCCTGCTGTCGCCGGTCGATTCGCTGGTGGGGATGCCGGCGGCCACGGTGATCACCGCGCAGTACGATATCTTGCGTGGCGAGGGCGAGGCCTACGCCGAAAAGTTGCGTCTGGCCGGCGTGCCAGTGCGGTTGCGAATGTTTGAAGGCTGCGACCATATGTTCACCCACCTGGGGCCGGACGATTCGGCCGAGGAGGCCTGGCAGCTGATGGAAGATTCCCTGCGCGAAGCGTTCCAGGCCGTGGACGTGGCGGATGCCGGCGTTCGCGCCCAGCACGACGATGGCCGTCTCCACACAATCTCCACAATCGCTCCATAAGCCCAACACACAGCCACCCCAGACTCTCCCTCATTCGAACAGGGAGAGCCCCACATGAACCGCAGTCTCGCCATAAAACTGGGCATGATCGCCCTATTGATTCTCTTGTTGATGATCCCGTTGTTGATGATCAACGGGCTCATTGATGAGCGCCAGGAACTGCGTGACGGTGTGCTGCAGGACATCGCCCGCAGCTCCAGCTACAACCAGCAACTGATCGGGCCGATGATCGTGGTGCCGTTTCGCAAGAGCGTGAAGGTCTGGAATACCAACGAGAAGACCGGCGTGCGTTTCCTGGAAACCGTCGAGCGAGCAGGTGAGTTGTATTTTTTACCGGAGCAGTTTGAACTCGACGGCCAGGTCCGCACCGAAACCCGTGCCCGGGGCATCTACGAAGCGCGTTTATTCCATGCCGATAACCGGATCGATGGCCGCTTCAAGGTGCCTGAGCGCTACGGTGTCGCTGCCAAAGACTTTGCCGACTACCGCTTCGACGAGCCATACCTGAGCGTCGGCATCAGCGATATTCGCGGCATCGAGAATGCGCTGACGCTGACGCTGAACCAACAGACCGTCGACTTCCTGCCTGGCTCGCGGCTCGGCTGGCTGGGGCAGGGTGTGCATGTGCCGCTGCCAATGATCACCGCCCAGGGCGGCCCTGAGCTGACCTTCGGTTTTGACCTGCGCCTGCAAGGCACCGGCGAGTTCCAGATTCTGCCAGTGGGCAAATCCACCAAGGTGCACCTGTCGGCCGACTGGCCACATCCCAGCTTCATTGGCAACTACCTGCCCACCAATCGCGAGATCAATGAGCAGGGTTTCAGTGCCGACTGGCAAACGTCGTTTTTCTCCACCAACCTTCTGGAAACACTGCAAGCCTGCGAACCAAGCGATAGTTGTGAAGCGTTCCGCAGCCGGGCCTTCGGTGTGAGTTTCATCGACCCGGTGGACCAGTACCTCAAGAGCGACCGGGCGATCAAATATGCGTTGCTGTTCGTCGCCCTGACCTTCGCCGGCTTCTTCCTTTTCGAAGTGCTCAAGAGCCTGGCGGTGCATCCGGTGCAGTACGCCTTGGTGGGTGTGGCGCTGGCGTTCTTTTACCTGTTGCTGCTGTCATTGTCGGAGCACATTGGCTTCGCCTTGGCCTACCTGGCGTCGGCCAGTGCCTGTGTATTGCTGATCGGCTTCTATGTCTGCCATGTGCTGCGCAGCGTCAGTCATGGCCTGGGATTTTCGGCGGGGCTGGCGGGCTTGTACGGTTTGCTCTACGGCTTGTTGAGCGCAGAGGACTACGCGTTGTTGATGGGTTCGCTGTTGCTGTTCGGCCTGCTGGGGGTGTTCATGGTGCTGACCCGCAAGCTGGACTGGTACGGGGTTGGCGCGAAGCCGGCGGCGGCGATGAGCTTTGATCTGGGAGAGGTGAAATGAGCCGGTCGCTGGGGTTGCGTGAGGATCAGCGAGTGCGCGAAGTGTTGGTGATGCGCATTGCCGGGTTGTTCCCGCTGGATCCGGTGCGCTGCCATCGCGAGCAGGCTCGTTCCCACAAGGTGCAACACGATTCTATGTGGGAGCGAGCCTGCTCGCGATGAGGCCGGCACAGCTTGTGCAGCGTTAGACCCGGGGCACTGTTTCAAGCATTGATGGCCGCAAACTGACCTCGGCAAACCACGCCGCCAGTTGCCGATGGGCCTTGCGCCATTCCAGGTCCGGATGGCGCAGGTCCAGGTAACCCAAGGCACACGCCACGCTGATGGAGGCCACGTCGAAGTGGCAGGCCAGTTCGGCAATCGCCTCGGCTTCGAGCATGCCCAAGGCGCGGCGAATCTTGTCCCGCTGCGCCTCGAGCCATTCGTCCCAGTGCTTTTCCGCCGGGCGTAGCGCGGTTTCGTAACGGATCATCACCGCCGCATCCATGATCCCGTCGGCCAGGGAGGCCAGGGTCAGGCGCCGCCAGCGGGCCGCACCCTCGCGGGGGATCAGCGGGTTGCCGACGTGCTGGTGGTCGAGGTAATCGAGAATGACCCGGCTGTCGTGGATGACACTGCCGTTGGCCAGGCGCAGGGCCGGGATCTTGCTCAACGGGTTGTCATCGATGAGCGCCCGATCCGGTTTGACCGGCGTGAGCTGGCTGAGCTGCAATGCCACGCGATCCTGCTGACCGGTTTCGTGCAGCAGCACCAGGACCTTGCGAACGAAAGGCGAAGCGGGGTTGTGGAACAGCGTCATGCTGGGGGTGGACATGCAAAGTCTCCTCGATTGGCGGGCAGGACTTAGCCTAGACAGTTCCGGTGCGGCTGGCGAGTGGCCGCGTCCGGCTGAGCTTATCCGCGCTTGAGCAATCCCCAGGTCCCCAGCACCGTCGGAACCCCCAGGCCCACCCAGGCCACTGCATCCCACATCCCATCGCCCAGCAGCGCCGAAAACAACCCTGCTGCGCTCAGTACGCCAATCACCACGGGAATACCAAACACCTTCCAGAAACTCGACTGCCGAGGCCTCACGAGACGACCTCCGTGCCGACGGCTGCGCGCTTGGCCGCTTTACGCCGCACCAGCCACAGGTAGACGCCGCTGCCGAGGACGATGATGGTGAGCACGTCGAGGGTGGCCCAGAAGATTTGCATCGGCCGGCCACCGTAATCGCCGAAGTGCAGTGGCAGGGACAGGCTCATGACATCCATGTACCACGGCCGCTCGGCCACGGCGGTGACCTCCAGGGTGCTGGCGTCGATCAATACCGGCGTCAGCAAATGCGAGGTCAGGTGGGTGCCGCCTTTCATGAATACGCCGTAGTGGTGTTGGCTGGAAAACAGCGTGCCGGGGAAGGCAATGAAGCTCGGTTCCATGCCCGGCGCGACGTCCTTGGCGATGTCGAGCAAGCGGGTAGCCGGGGCCAGTTGCGTCAGCGGCGGGGTGTTGCGATAGGGTTCGACCATGGCGCTGAGGCTGTCGTTGCGCCAGGCGGCGATGATCAGGTCGGCGCACGCGGCAATCACGCCGGTGACGCCCACGGTGAGCGCCCAGACCAGCGTGACCACGCCGATCAGGTTGTGCAGGTCGAGCCAGCGCAGGCGCGTGGATTTGTCCTGGCGCACCGTGGCGAACTTCAACCGGCGCATGAACGGCAGGTACAGGACCACGCCGGAAACGATGGCGATCACGAACAACAGCCCCATGAACGCCAGCAGCAACTTGCCCGGCAAACCCGCGAACATGTCCACGTGCAGGCGCAGCATGACCATCATGAAGCCGCCGTTGGCCGAGGGCATTTCCAGGGCCTCGCCGGTGCGCGCATCGAGCATGAAGGTATGGGAGGAATTGGGCTCGGTGTCCGGTGTCGGCGCCATGATGGTGAAGATGCCGTTGGGCTCGTCCTCGTCCCAGCCAAAATACTGGACCACTTCACCCGGACGATGGGCCTTGGCCTTTTCCACCAATTGCTGGAGGTCCAGGTGTGGCGTGTCGGCCGGCATCTCCCGGAACTCGGGCGCGTCGCCCAGCAGATGCTCGATTTCATGATGGAAAATCAGCGGCAGCCCGGTGATCGCCAGCATCAGCAGGAACACCGTGCAGATCAGGCTGGTCCAGGTGTGGACGAAGGACCAGCGGCGGATGGTTTTGCTTTTCATGATGGTTCCAAATGCAAAAAGGCCGCTTGCGGCGAGCACACTATTGACTCAAGGCGCTAAATCCATTGTGGCGAGGGAGCTTGCTCCCGCTGGGCTGCGCAGCAGCCCCTCTTGGATGAGCGCTGCGCACTCAAGCGGGAGCAAGCTCCCTCGCCACGGATCCATTCACTTCGACGAGTAACATTGCACTCAGCGGCGTGCCCTCAAAAGGTTTTGCAAATGCTAACCGTTTACCATTTGTAATTCACGCTGGCGACGACGTTGCGTTGGTCGCCGTAGTAGCAGTAGGAACCGTCACAAGTGGACAGGTAGTCCTTGTTGAAGACGTTTTTTGCGTCCACCGCCACCGATACCCCTTTGAGCGAGTTGTTCAGGCGCCCCAGGTCGTAATGGGCCGACGCGTCATACACGGTATAGGAGCCGACGTGGCCCCAATCGGTGTTGGTGGTGTTGCCATAGGTGTCGCCGACATAACGCACACCCGCGCCGACACCGAAACCGTCCAGCGGGCCGTTGTGCCAGGTGTAATCGGCCCAGGCTGTGGCCTGGTGACGCGGCACCTGGGTCATGCGCTTGCCTTCTTCAGCCACGGTGCCTTTGGTGATTTCGCTGTCGTTGTAGGTGTATGAGCCGATCAGCTTGAGGCTGTCGGTCACGTCACCGGACGCCTCCAGTTCCAGGCCGCGTACTCGTACTTCACCCACTTGGCGGGTGATGTTGTTTTCAGTGACGGAGTTGTTCTGCTGGGTCAGGTCGAACACCGCCGCCGTCAGCAAGGTTTTGGTGCCGGGCGGCTGGTACTTGATGCCCACCTCGTACTGTTCGCCTTCGGTCGGCTTGAACGCGTCGGTGCTGTTGACGGTTGAACCCGCCGCCGCCTGGAACGACTGGGCAAAGGAAATGTACGGCGTCACCCCATTATCGAAGACGTAACTCAGCGCCGCGTTGCCGCTGAATTTCTTGTCGCGCTGGGTGTTGGTCGCACCGGCCTGGTTGTGGAACTCGGTGCCGGTGTGGATCCAGTCCTCACGACCACCGAGGGTCAGGCGCCAGTTGTCCAGGGCGATCTGGTCCTGGACGTAGAGACCGGTTTGCTGGGTCTTCTGGTTGTAGTCGTACATGGTGAAATACTGAACGTTGGAAAAGTCCTGTCCGTAGATCGGGTTATGGATATTGCTGTCGGGAACACCAGTGGAACCCCACAGCCAACGCGAATTGCTGTTGGAGCGCTGGTGATCCAGGCCTAGCAGCAAGGTGTGGCTCAGGCTTGCCGTTTGGAAGTCGGCCTGGAAGTTGTTGTCGACGGCGAACTGGCTGATGTCTTCGTCAACAATCCCGGCGCTGCGCTTGACTGTACCGTCGGGGCTTACTGCTTGATCAGGAGGAAATGTTCCCGCGGTGATGCCTTGGGACTCCAGATCACTCTTGGTATAACGCAAATTCTGGCGGAACTGCCAGGTGTCGTTCAGGCGATGTTCGAAGTTGTAGCCCAGCGCGTAGTAGGTACGGTCGTAGAATTCCCAATCCGGATCGCCGAGGTTCTTGTGGTGGGAAATCTTGCCCGCCGGCGAAGACAGCTTGGTGCCTTGCAGCGGCAAGAACTGCCCGGTGATGCCGGTGTCGTCGCGGGTGTACTGGGACAGGAAGGTCAGGCGGGTGTCGTCGTTGATGTTCCAGGTCAGGCTCGGCGCGAGGTTGTAGCGCTTGTCCGGGATGTGATCGACCTGGGAATTGCTGTCACGTACGGTGCCGCTGAGCCGATAGAGGAACTGACCTTCGTCATCGACCTTGCCGGTGCTGTCGAAATTGATCTGCTTGTGTTCGTAGCTGCCGGCCTGCAATTCGACTTCATGGCTGCTCTCGGCTTGCGGGCGACGGCTGACCATGTCCAGCATGCCGCCAGGTGGCGTCTGGCCGTAGACCGAAGACGCCGGGCCGCGCAGCACGGCGATGCGCTCCAGGTTCCAGGGCTCGATTTTCGGCGTGATGTAGTTGCCCTTGGGCAGCGGCAGGCCATCGAGGAATTGGGTCGGGATGAAGCCACGGACCAACAGCCAGTCGTTGCGCGAATCCGAGCCGTAGCCGCTGCTCTGCACACCGGCGGTGTAGCGCAGGGCGTCATTGAGGTTGAGGACCGAACGGTCTTCCATCTGCTGGCGCGTAACCACGGAGACTGAGCGCGGCAGTTCGACAATCGGCGTATCCGTCTTGGTGCCGGCGGCAGTGCGGGTGGCGACGTAGCCCTCGGTCGGGCCCCACGCGGTTTCGCTGACGCCGGCGCCGATTACGCTGGTTTCCGGCAGGGCCATGACGCCTTCAGGTACAGCCACCAGGCTGTAGGTGCCGGCGCCGCTTTGTTCCAGTTGCAGGCCGGTGCCGCGCAAGGCCTGGCGCAATGCGCCGGTGGCGTCGAACTGGCCCTGGACCGGGGCCGAGGTCTTGCCCGAGGCCAGGGACGGATTCAGGCTCAGGGCGAGGCCAGCCTGGCTGGCGATCTGGTTCAAGGTGCTGGCCAGTGGCGCGGCAGGCAGGTTGTAGGTGCGCACGCTCGAGGCCTGTTCGGCGGCCAGTAGCGGGCCGCTGGCGAAGGGAATGGCGAAGGCAATGGCGATTGCCAACAGGCTGGGGCGCAACAGGGTGTCTAGCGGGCGGGACATACGGCGGCTCCTGAATGGAAATATTTCTCAATTGCCTGGGTGCCGGATGAAAATTGAAAAGTGATAGGGCTGGATGAAAATAATTTAGATTCAGTTTTTAGATCGGCCTGGGTTTTGTGGTGTGTGGGGTGGCCGCTTCGCGAGCAGGCTCGCTCCCACATTTTTGACCGGGTCGCCCGCAATATTGTGTGCGCCGCCATCCCCTTGTGGGAGCGGGCTTGCCCGCGAAGGCGGCCTGCCTGACACAACATCCCTCAGGGCTTGGCCCCGTTCCTCGGTTCCACGACCACCCACCACTTCGTGTGATATCCGACCTGCACCGGCAAGGTCGGCAGCAGGGCGGTCAAGGCCAGGTCGGTGTCGTGCAGCGGGAAACTGCCGGTGATGCGCAAATCCGCCACTTGCGGCTCCACACCCAGGTAGCCGCGACGATAGCGCCCCAGCTCATGGACCAAATCTTCAAGACGGGCGTTATCCACCACCAGCATGCCGCGGGTCCAGGCATCGGCGCCGGGGTTCAAGGCGAGGGTCGGCCCGAGGCCGTCGCGGCGCATCAGCACTTGTTGGCCTTCGCGCAGGATCTGTTCCTGGTCCGTGGCCTGGGGATGCGCCGCCACAGCGGATTTCAACACGCTCAGGCGCGTGCCTTCGTCTTCACGCTTGACCAGGAATCGTGTGCCCAAGGCGCGCAGGCGGCCTTCACGGGTCTCGACGATGAACGGGCGCGGGTCGTCGTGACCGGTTTCCACCAGGATCTCGCCTTCCTGCAGGACGATGCGGCGCTGCTTGTCATCGAAACGCACGTCCAGGGCACTGTGGGTGTTGAGGTTGATCAGCGTGCCGTCGTCCAGGCGCAGGGTGCGCTGTTCGCCTGTCGCGGTGCGCTGATCGGCCAGCCAGTAATCCAGCGGCAGGTAACGATCGCCGGCAAACAGCGCCAGGCCGATGGCCGCGATAACGCTGGCCAGGCCGCTGCCGACCTTGCGTATCCGGCGACGAATGCTCACCCGCGATTGCAGCAACGCGGCGCGCGCCGGCCCGTTGGCCACACTGAAGCGTTGGTCAAGCATGCCCAGCTGTCGCCAGGCCCGGGCGTGTTCTTCGTCGGCGGCATGCCATTGGGCGAAGGCTTCACGCTCCTGGGCGCTGCTCGAGTCCAGGGACAACTGCCAGGCAATGGCGGCATCCAGCACGCTGGCCGAGACCGGTTTGGCATGGGCCTGACTCATGTCGGCTCACCATAAAGTGCGATGTAGCACTGGCGGATGCCTTGGGCGAGATACTGCCGTACGCGCGGCACCGAAACCCCCAGGCGCTCGGCAATTTCAGCGTGGCCGAGGCCGTCGAGGCGGTTATAGAGGAAGGCTGCGCGGGCCTTGCTCGACAGTTTGCCAAGCAGGCGATCGATGGCCTTGAGGTCTTCGAGAATGATTTGCTGTTCTTCCACCGAGGGCTGCTCGGCCTCGGGAATCAGCATCAGTTCGGTGAGGTAGGCCTGCTCCAGTGCCGCTCGACGGAAATAATCGAACAACAGGCCCTTGGCGATGGCCACCAGAAACGCCCGCGGTTCGCGGGGCGCCTTCAGCTCTTCGCGACCCAGCAAGCGCACAAAGGTGTCCTGGCTCAGGTCCTCGGCCCGTTGCGAACACGCCACGTTGCGTCGCAGCCAGGCCAATAGCCAACCACGATGGTCACGGTATAACGCACCAACCAGATCACTGTGGGGGCTAGGGACTGACGACACGGAGCATCACCGATGTTTTAAGTAACGAGAATTGTTCGCGATTGTGTCAGAGGCGGGGGCGGGAAAGCAATTGGCGCCGGTCGGGCGGCGTGGGATAAGGAAATTGAGGCCGGGTTCTGCGTGGGAGCGAGCTTGCTCCCACAGGGTAGTGTGTTCATCTTCAAGGTGAGTCAAAGCGAAGGCGCTTGCTGCCGCCGTTTCCATTGGCTCAGCCGTTGTTGCAGGTCAAGCGGGCTCAGGATCTGTTGCTGGCGGGCGCGGCTGAACAGGATCAGCGCCAGTTCTGCCGTGGCCAGGGCGTCGGCACTGGCGTTATGGCGGTCGAAGACTTGCAGCTTGAACCAGTCGATCCACTCGTCCAGGCCCGACTTGCGCAGGTTGGCCTGGGGACAAAGCATCGGGGCCAGGTCCGCCACGTCGAGGAATGAATGCTGCAGGCGATAGCCCAAGTAGTCTTTCAAGGCGCGCCCGAGCATGTGGGAATCGAACGGCGCGTGAAAGGCCAGCAGCGGACTGTCGCCGACGAACTCCATGAACGCCAGCAGCGCCTCGGCCGGGTCGCTGCCGGCGGCAATGGCGCTGGGCGCCAGGCCATGGATCAGCACACTGGGTCCGAGTTTCTGTTTATCGCATTGCAAGGTGCGTTCGAACTGCTGGCTGAAGTCGATGGCGCCGTCTTCGATGACCACCGCGCCGATGGACAGCACCTGGTCCTTGTTCAGGTTCAATCCGGTGGTTTCCAGGTCCAGCACGACCCAGCGTTGTTTCCGCAGATCGCATTCACCCAAGGCTGAAGCCGTCGGCAGGCGTTCCAGGCGCCTTTGCATTTCTTCGGACAACATTGGTTGGGCTGGGCGCAACCAGGAAAAAATGCTCACAACTGATACCTCAGCGTCAGGCTGCTTTGCAGGCGTTGGGCCTGGCGCAGGGATTCGCGCAGGATGCGTCGGTCCAGATGGTTGAGGCTGTCGGGGTCGACGCGGTTGGAGTAGGGCAGGTTCTCGCGGGTTTGCAATTGATGTTGCTGCATGCGGGTCTGTTGAATGAAGTGATAGGCCTCTTCGTAGGCTGCGCCATCGAGCGGTTCGATCACTTGCTTGTCGACCAATTGCCGCAAGCGCTCCAGGGTATTGTTGGCTTCGATGCCGTTGGCCAGCGCCAGCAGACGGGCGCCGTCGACGAAGGGCGTCAGGCCTTGCACTTTCAAATCGAGGGTGGCTTTTTCGCCGTTCTTGCGACTCAGCACGAAATCCCGGAAGCGGCCCACGGGCGGGCGGTGGCGCAGGGCGTTTTCGGCCATCATGCGTTGGAACAAACGGTTATCGGCCACTTGATCGAGGATCTGCCGGCGCAACTGCTCGCAGCCTTGCTCATCGCCCCAGACCACCCGCAGGTCGAAATAGATGCTCGAGCCCAGCAGGTTTTCCGGGGTTGCTTCGCGAATGAATGCCGAAAAACGCCGGGCCCATTCAGCTCGGGACAGACACAGCTCGGGGTTGCCGGCCATGATGTTGCCCTTGCACAAGGTGAAGCCGCACAAGGCCAGGCTCTGGTTGATCTGCTGGGCGATGGGCAGTAGCAGGCCGCGAATCTGCGCGGCATGGGCGGCGTCCCGGGCCTCGAACAAAATGCCGTTGTCCTGGTCGGTGTGCAGGGTTTGTTCGCGCCGGCCTTCACTGCCGAAGCACAGCCAACTGAACGGCACGCCTGGGTCACCTTTGTCGATCAGGGTCAGCTCGATGACCCGGCATACGGTGTGATCGTTGAGCAGGGTGATGATGTGGGTGATCTGGGTCGATGACGCGCCGTGGGCTAGCATGCGTTCCACCAGTTGGCCGATCTCGCCGCGCAGGGCCACGAGGTTTTCCACCTTGGGCGCGTTGCGAATGGTCCGGGCCAGGTGCACCAGGTCGACGCGCTGCAAGGAAAACAGATCGCGCTCCGACACCACGCCACACAGGCGTTGGTCCTTGACCAGGCAGACGTGGGCGATGTGCCGTTCGGTCATGGCGATGGCCGCATCGAAGGCGCTGTGGTCCGGCGAGAGGAAAAACGGTGCCTGAGTCATGTGTCCTACGATGGCTTGGGAAAAATCCCCGGCCCCATCGGCCACCACCTGCCGCAGGTCGCGCAAGGTGAAGATTCCCACCGGAGCTTTCTGTTCATTAACCACCACGATGCTGCCGACCTGCTGGTCGTGCATCAGCTTCACGGCTTCGCGCAGCGGCGTGTCCGGGCTGCAACTGACTGGATGGCGCATCGCCAGTTCGCCCAGTCGCGTGTTGAGGGAATACTGGGTGCCCAGGGTTTGCGCAGACTTTTGCTGGACCTGTTGATTGACCTGGTCGAGCAGGCTGCTGACCCCGCGCAGGGCGAAGTCGCGAAACGGGCCGGACAGGGCGAACAGCTTGATGAAGGCCAGTTTGTTCAACTGCAGGCAGAACGTGTCTTCGCCGGCCCGGTGTTCGGTGCGCGTGGCCCGTTCGCCCAGCAGCGCGGCGAGGGGGAAACACTCGCCGGTGGTGATTTCGAAGGTCGTCTCGGTTCCACCCTTGGCCGTATGCGGACGTTCACCTACCACTCGGCCTTGCTTGACGATGTAAAAGTGCTCCACCGGGCCGTCGGCTGGTTTGATGATGGTTTCGCCCGGGGCATAAAAACGCAGCAGGCATTGCTCCACCAGATAGGCCAGGTGAGCGTTTTCCATCTGGTTGAACGGTGGGAAACGCTGGAGAAACTGCAGTGTCCCCTGGATGTTTTGCAACACCGCGGTTTTCCCTGCCTGGGTGAAGGCGTCCGCTTTTTTCATAACCATTACGCAGTCTTTTTTGAATTGTTGTGGTCGATCTGTTCTCCCATGGTCGGCCCCTCAGAGCGGGGTGCCCATTGGACGTAAGTCTAGGTCGCCGCCTAGGGGTGAACTTACGGAAAAAACCTACGCCAAGCGTCAGAAAAATCTTCATTAAATGTTCTTGGAAAAAAATCCGACGAAGTGCACATTGAAGCGCCGCAGAACGATGTCTGACCACTGTGCCAGGGGATCGATTTAAAGAACGTAGAGAGCACCATGTCCGACCACGATATTTTGAGTGACGCCGAGCGCGAGGCGCTGAGTGCCGTCATGCTGGAACCCGACCTGCCGCCGCAGCGCGTCTTGATCGTCGATGACGACAAGGACGCTCGTGAGCTGCTGTCGGAGATCCTGGCGTTGGACGGGATTCACTGCATGACCGCCGCCAGTGGTGAAACGGCACTCAAGATGCTGGAAACCAAGCCATCGATCGGCCTGTTGATCACCGACCTGCGGATGGGCAATGTTGATGGGCTGGAACTTATTCGCCTGGTGCGCGAGTCTCCGCGGGCGGCGCTGCCAATCATCATCGTATCGGGCGATGCCGACGTGAAGGACGCCATCGAAGCCATGCACCTGAGCGTGGTGGACTTTCTGCTCAAGCCGATCGATACCGACAAGTTGCTGGGGTTGGTCAAGCATGAGTTGGGGATGGATCTCTAGCCTGTCGTGAGAATGGCGCTATCGGGTGCTTTTGTGGCGAGGGAGCTTGCTCCCGCTCGGTTGCGCAGCGACCGCAGTGCAGGTCAATAAGATTCCGAACGCTGGAAAAGGGTCTGCTTCGCAGCCCAGCGGGAGCAAGCTCCCTCGCCACAAAAGCGCTCATGTATTTGCAAATGAAAAAGCCCTGATCTTTCGATCAGGGCTTTTTTCGTTGTCACGGCTGCTCAATCACAACCCATTGGCTGCCTTGAACTCACGACGACGACGGTGCAACACCGGCTCGGTGTAGCCGTTAGGCTGCTTCGTGCCTTCGATCACCAGCTCGACCGCCGCCTGGAAGGCGATGTTGCGGTCGAAGTCTGGTGCCAGCGGACGGTACAGCGGGTCGCTGGCGTTCTGGCGGTCGACCACCGGCGCCATGCGCTTGAGGCTTTCCATCACCTGGTCTTGGGTAACGATGCCGTGGCGCAGCCAGTTGGCGATGTGCTGGCTGGAGATACGCAGCGTCGCACGGTCTTCCATCAGGCCGATGTCGTTGATGTCCGGCACTTTGGAGCAGCCCACGCCCTGGTCGATCCAGCGCACCACGTAGCCAAGGATGCCCTGGGCATTGTTGTCCAGTTCGTTCTTGATCTGCTCCGGCGTCCAGTTCGGGTTGACGGCCAGCGGGATGGTCAGGATGTCGTCCACCGATGCTCGCGCGCGCTTGGCCAGCTCGGCCTGGCGGGCGAACACGTCGACCTTGTGGTAATGCAGCGCGTGCAGGGCCGCGGCGGTCGGCGAGGGAACCCATGCGGTGTTGGCGCCGGCCAGCGGATGAGCGATTTTCTGTTCGAGCATCGCCGCCATCAGGTCCGGCATCGCCCACATGCCCTTGCCGATTTGCGCACGGCCTTGCAGGCCGGTGCTCAAGCCGATGTCGACGTTCCAGTTCTCATACGCGCCGATCCACTTCTCGGCTTTCATGTCGGCCTTGCGCACCATCGGGCCGGCTTCCATGGAGGTGTGGATCTCGTCGCCGGTACGGTCGAGGAAGCCGGTGTTGATGAACACCACGCGCTCGCTGGCGGCCTTGATGCAGGCCTTGAGGTTGACCGTGGTACGGCGTTCCTCGTCCATGATCCCGACCTTGAGGGTATTGCGCGGCAGGTTCAGTACGTCTTCGACACGGCCGAACAGCTCGTTGGTGAACGCAGCTTCTTCCGGACCGTGCATCTTCGGCTTGACGATGTACACCGAGCCGGTGCGGCTGTTGCGACGGCTGGTATTGCCGTTGAGGCTGTGGATCGCTGCCAGGCTGGTGATCAGGCCGTCGAGAATACCTTCCGGCACTTCGTTGCCGTGCTGGTCCAGGATCGCGTCGATGGTCATCAGGTGGCCGACGTTACGCACGAACAACAGCGAGCGGCCGTGCAGGGTCACGCTCGAACCGTCGACGGCGGTGTAGACACGGTCGGGGTTCATGGTGCGGGTGAACGTCTGGCCGCCTTTGGCGACTTCTTCAGCCAGGTCGCCTTTCATCAGGCCGAGCCAGTTGCGGTAGATCACCACTTTGTCATCGGCATCGACGGCGGCGACCGAGTCTTCGCAGTCCATGATGGTGGTCAGCGCGGCTTCCATCAGGATGTCTTTGACGCCAGCGGCGTCAGTCTGGCCGACCGGGGTGCTGGCATCGATCTGGATTTCGAAGTGCAGGCCGTTGTGTTTCAACAGCACGGTGGTCGGTGCCGAGGCATCGCCCTGGAAGCCGATCAACTGGGCATCGTCACGCAGGCCGCTGTTGCTGCCGCCCTTGAGGGTGACCACCAGTTTGCCGTCGACGATTTTGTAAGCAATGGAGTCGACATGGGAGCCGGCCGCCAGGGGCGCGGCTTCGTCGAGGAAGGCACGGGCGAAGGCGATGACCTTGTCGCCGCGGACCTTGTTGTAGCCTTTGCCTTTTTCCGCGCCATCGGCTTCGCTGATGGCATCGGTGCCGTACAGCGCGTCATACAGCGAACCCCAGCGGGCGTTCGATGCGTTGAGGGCGAAGCGGGCGTTCATCACCGGCACCACCAGCTGCGGGCCGGCCATGCGGGCGATTTCGTCATCGACGTTTTGGGTCGTAGCCTGGAAATCCGCCGCTTCTGGCAGCAGGTATCCAATGTCTTGCAGGAAGGCTTTGTAAGCCACGGCGTCGTGGGCCTGGCCAGCACGGGCCTGGTGCCAGGCATCGATCCGCGCCTGGAAATCATCGCGTTTGGCGAGTAGGGCTTTGTTCTTCGGCGCCAGGTCGTGGATGACCTTGTCGGCACCGGCCCAGAACGCGTCGGCGGTGAGGCCGGTTCCGGGAATGGCTTCGTTATTCACGAAGTCGAACAGGACTTTGGCGACCTGCAGGCCACCGACTTGAACGTGTTCAGTCATTGCTTGCCTCACTCTGCTCAGCTATTTCGCTTTTCAGCTCTTCGATTTTGACAATGAAGCCTCGGGACATTTAAAGCACAAACCCCGGAACCAGTACATGCCATCGCTGGCGGCTGGGTGGTAAGCCTTGCTGACGGGGCTTTTCAGGGATGCGACTGCGCCTTAAGCAGACATCGGTACAACGTTATGTAGTGCTCGCTGCGGCATACTACATGATCAATTGCGGTTGTGAAAATTAGACTAATTGCGTCGTTCCGCGACCGACTAAAGCAGTACAGTCACGGCGCGGTATAGGATGTTCTCAAAAAAGCGGATCATTGTTCCAGATAAATCTAATTAATGTACACATTGTCCCGTGGCGAGGGAGCTTGCTCCCGCTGGAGTGCGAAGCGCTCCCCTGTTTAGGGGGGGGCTACTGCGTAGCCCAGCGGGAGCAAGCTCCCTCGCCACGAAAGCAGGGCGGTGCCGATTCATGGCTTGCCTATACTGTCCCTTCCCCAACAAGAGGACTGCGCCATGGACCACCTCGTCATCACTGTTTTCGCCCCGGACAAGCCCGGGCAGGTCGAGCGCATTGCCGATTGCATCGCCGACCACGGCGGTAACTGGCTGGAAAGCCGCATGTCGCGCCTGGCTGGGCAGTTTGCCGGGATCTTGCGAATCGGCGCTCCCGCCGAGGCCCATGAGGAACTGATCGAAGCCTTGCAGGGGCTATCGACTTACGACATCCGCGTGTTGATCGCTGAAAGCGCCCTTGAGGAGTCCTGCACCTGGAAACCCATCACCATGGAGCTGGTGGGCAACGACCGTCCCGGCATAGTGAGGGACATCACCCGGCTGTTGAGCGAGCAGGGCGTCAATGTCGAGCGTCTGGTGACTTACGTCCGGCCGGCGCCGATGAGCAGCGAGCTGCTGTTCCACGCCGAAGCGATCCTGGGGGTGCCCTTGACCCTGTCGCTGGAGACGTTGCAGGAACGCCTGGAGACCCTGGCCGATGAGTTGATGGTGGAGCTCAAGCTCAGCGACGAAGCGTGACGAAGGTTATCCAAGGAAAAACTGCGCCTGCCTGTGGATAACCTGTAGAGACCCGGCTCCAGCCCAAGCCCGCCGGGCCTCGGCGAGGAATGCTCAAAAAATCATCAGTTTTCAAGGGCTTGTGCACAAACGGCGGGGATCACGTTGTGGATAACCTTGGGAAGGATGAGCGCAGGCCACGCCAGACGTGGCCTGTAGAGGTTTGTGCGTTTTTTGATCAGCTGCGCCGACGCATGCTGATCACCGCATCGACGCTGTACACCGCCAGCCCGGCCCAGATAAACAGGAACGCCACCAGTGTGCTGGACGACAGGTGCTCACCAAACAGCATCACGGCGAGCAGCAGCACCAGCGTCGGCGCGATGTACTGGAGAAAACCGATGGTAGTGTAGGGCAAATGCCGTGTTGCGGCGTTGAAGCACACCAACGGCACCAGCGTCACGGGGCCTGCCGCCACCAGCCACCAGGCTTCGGAGGTGGTCCAGAATGCCGCCTGGGCACTGGTGGCCGTGGGATTGAACAGTAACCAGGCGATGGCGATCGGCACCAGCATCCAGGTTTCTACCACCAGCCCCGGCAATGCCTTGACCGGTGCCTGCTTGCGGATCAACCCGTAGAAGCCGAAGGTCAGCGCCAGCACCAGTGACACCCAGGGCAGGCTGCCCACTTGCCAGACCTGCTGCGCCACACCGACCGCCGCCAAACCCACCGCCAACCACTGCATGCGGCGCAGGCGCTCGCCGAGGATCAACATGCCCAGCAATACGTTCACCAGCGGGTTGATGTAGTAACCCAGGCTGGCTTCGAGCATGCGCTCGTTGTTCACCGCCCAGACGTAGGTCAGCCAGTTGGCTGCGATCAGCGTCCCGCTCAGGGCGAGGATAGCCAGGCGCTGTGGGTTGTCCCGCAGTTCGCGCCACCAGCCCGGGTGTTTCCAGACCAGCAGCAACGCCGCGCCGAACAGGGCCGACCACAGCACCCGATGGATGATGATCTCCACCGACGGCACGCTGGCGATGGCCTTGAAGTAGATCGGGAACAGACCCCAGATGATGTAGGCACTCAGGCCCAGGATATACCCGCGACGCGGGTTGGCGGCTTGCATGCAGAATCCTTGCTTAGGCAGCTAACAAAGGCGTGATTGTAAGGAGATTTGTCGGGTCGTGCTGTGAACCTTTGTGAGCGTTTCACTGCAATTCCTTGCGGGAGCGAGCTTGCTCGCGATAGCGGTGGATCAGTCGACAAGGGCGTCGAATGTTCGATCGCAATCGCGAGCAAGCTCGCTCCCAGAGGGGATCCGCAGTGGTCGTCAGAACAGCTTCAACGGCTCTTCATTGAGCGCCGCCAGTTGCTCGCGCAACGCCAATACCTGGTCGCCCCAGTAACGTTCGCTGCCGAACCACGGGAAGCTGCGGGGGAAGGCCGGGTCGTCCCAGCGCCGCGCCAGCCAGGCGCTGTAGTGCATCAGGCGCAGTGCCCGCAGTGGCTCGATCAGTGCCAGTTCTCGCGGGTCGAAGTCGTGGAACTCTCGGTAGCCGTCCATCAGTTCCGACAGTTGGCCCAGGCATTCCTGGCGATCGCCGGCGAGCATCATCCACAAATCCTGCACCGCCGGGCCCATGCGGCAGTCGTCCAGGTCGACGATGTGGAACACCTCGTCGCGGCACATCATGTTGCCGGGGTGGCAATCGCCGTGCATGCGGATGCTCTTGTGGGGCGTGGCGGCGTAGACCTCTTCGACACGCTTGAGCAGATCCCTGGCCACCGACTCGTAGGCCGGCAGCAGGCTACGAGGGACGAAGCCGCTTGCCAGCACAGTGGCCAGTGAATCGTGGCCGAAGTTTTTCACGGCCAAGGCTTCACGATGCTCGAACGGACGGGTCGCCCCGACTGCGTGCAGGCGCCCGAGCAATTGCCCCAGGCGATAGAGCTGGTCGAGGTTGCCCGGCTCCGGTGCACGACCGCCGCGACGGGGAAACAGGGTGAAACGAAACCCGGCGTGTTCGTGCAGGCTGGTGCCGTTGTGGATCAGTGGCGCGACCACGGGCACTTCGTATTCGGCCAGCTCGAAGGTGAAGCTGTGCTCTTCCAGGATCGCTTCGTTGGTCCAGCGCTGAGGGCGATAGAACTTGGCGATCAGCGGCTCGGAATCTTCGATGCCGACCTGATAGACGCGGTTCTCGTAGCTGTTGAGGGCCAACACGCGGGCGTCGCTGAGGAAACCGATGCTTTCAACGGCATCGAGTACCAGGTCGGGCGTGAGGGTTTCAAACGGATGGGACATGCTGACTCCTGCGCAGCGGCAGGGCTGCCGCGTCCGGCCCAGCATGGTAGCGCAAAGCAGCCTGGATTGATCGGTGAGACTTGCACCGTTGTGGCGAGGGAGCTTGCTCCCGCTTGGGTGCGAAGCGCCCAAAGAAGAAGGGCGCGCTGCGCAACCCAGCGGGAGCAAGCTCCCTCGCCACGAAGTGTTATGTCCCCGGTCCAGACAAGGGTCAGGCGCCGATGACCCCGCCGTCTTCGCGGGTAATCACCATCACCGACGATCGCGGCTTACCGTTGGGCAGGTGCTCGGGGAAGGTTGAGCCGCCGCTGGGATGCTGGATACCGACAAACATAGCCTTGTAGTCCGGCGAGAAGCTGATCCCGGTCACTTCGCAGCCCACCGGCCCGACCATGAAACGACGGATTTCACCGCTGTTGGGATCGGCGCAGAGCATCTGGTTATTGCCCATGCCGGCGAAGTCCCCGGCGTTGCTCGAGTCGCCGTCGGTCTGGATCCACAGGCGTCCGCCTTTGTCGAAGCCCAGGCCATCGGGGCTGTTGAACATGTTCTGGGGGGTGATGTTGGAGGAACCGCCCTTTGGCGTGCCGGCATGTACCGCCGGGTTGCCGGCGACCACGAACAGGTCCCAGGCGAAGGTCTTGGCGGCGTGATCGTCGCGGTCGGTGCGCCAGCGCAGGATCTGCCCGTAGACGTTCTTGGCTCGAGGGTTAGGCCCGTCCACCGGTTGGCCGGCGTCACCGCGTTTGGAGTTGTTGGTCAGGGTGCAATAGACCTGGCCGTCTTTCGGGCTGACCACGATCCACTCCGGGCGGTCCATGCGGGTGGCGCCAACGGCGCTGGCGGCCAGGCGTGCATGGATGAGAACTTCGGCCTGGTCGGCGAAACCGCTGCTGGCGTCGAGGCCGTTCTTGCCATGGGTCAGCTCGATCCACTGGCCTTGGCCTTTGGGATGGTCCGGGTTGCCGTCGCCGGCATCGAAGCGCGCGACATACAAGGTGCCATGGTCCAGCAGGTTGCGATTGGCCTTGGCGTTCTTGTGATTGATGCGCTCGCGGCTGACGAACTTGTAGATGAATTCGCCACGCTCATCATCGCCCATGTACACCACGGCGCGACCGTCATTGGTTTGCGCCAGGGCGGCGTTTTCGTGTTTGAAGCGGCCCAGGGCGGTGCGTTTTACCGGGGTGGATTGCGGATCGAACGGGTCGATTTCCACTACCCAGCCGTGGCGATTGAGTTCGTTGGGGTTCTTCGCCAGGTCAAAGCGCGGGTCGTGCAAGTGCCAGTTGATTTCACTGCTGGTGACTGTGGCGCCATAGCGTTTCTGGGCCGCGTCGAACTGCAGGTCCGACTTGCTGCTGCCGAAGCAGTCAGTGAAGTTCTCTTCACAGGTCAGGTAGGTGCCCCAAGGCGTCATGCCGTTGGCGCAGTTCTGGAAGGTGCCCAGCACTTTCTTGCCGCTCTTGTCTGCGCTGGTTTTCAGCAGGTCGTGCCCGGCAGCTGGGCCACGCAGGCGAATCGGTGTGTTGCCGTGGATCCTGCGGTTGTAGCGCGATTCCTGGACGAATTGCCATTGGCCGCGCCGACGCTGGATTTCGATCACCGAGACGCCTTCGCTGGCCTGGGCCTTGCGCACGTCTTCGGCCGACTGTGGCTGGCCGCCGTGAGGGAACAGGTATTGGTAGTTGGTGTATTCGTTGTTGATCGCCATCAGCGCCCGGTTGTTGTCGCCGGGGAATGGGAACAGGCTCATGCCGTCGTTGTTGTCGCCGAACTGCACTTCTTGTGCGCGGGCGGTGCCGTTGCCACTGGGGTCGAACGCCGGTGCATTTTTCTGCAGGGGTTGGCCCCAACTGATCAGCACCGAGGATTTGTAGCCTGGCGGCAACGTGATGGTGTCAGTCGTGGCGGCGGCGATGCTGTTGAAGCCCAGCAGCCGGCTGTTGCCTTCGCTCACGGCGGCGGCCAGCACGCTGCGGCTCAGCAGGTTGCCGCCCAGGAACATCGCCGCGCCGCATAGGGCGCCGGCGCTGATGAAACTGCGCCGACTCAGGCCGACGATCTTTTCCAGGTCGGTGGATTGGTTTTCTTCTAATAGGCTCATCTCAGGCTCCCTGCTGGTTTTGGCAGTCACCTTAAAGCGGGTCGATGAAACTATTGTTGCAACACGCTACAGCGGTGTGCCGAGCAGCACATTTGTCGCTGAAAACGTCACTTGCACCGGTGAGCCGCCTTCCAAATGCTGCTTTTGTAGCTCAAGCGGGTCGGCCAGGGCGCACAGCGTCTGGCCGTTGGGCAGGCTGATGCGCACTTCGCTGGGGCCGTCTTCGGCGGCGTCGACCTGTTCGATCATGCCGCGCAGCGTATTGATCCGCGGTTTTTCCACTTGCTCGACAGGGTGTAATTCCAGCCAGCCGGCCTTGATCAGCGCCACCACGTTGGTGCCGACATCCAGCTCCAGGCGCAGCGTGCTGTCGTGGGTAATCTGGGCTTCGATGACCAGGCCCCGGGCCAGCTCCAGGCGTACCCGGTCGTTGTGCCCCTGGGCCTCGATGCCCAGGACCTTGCCATACAATTGATTACGGGCGCTGGTGCGTAGCATCAGGCGACTGAGCAGGCCCAGGTCGTCGGCATCCTCGCTCGCTTCCAATAGTTGTGTCTGCAGCGCTTGCAGGCGCAGATACAGGCGCAGCACGCGTTGGCCTTCCTCCGACAGCCTGGCGCCGCCACCGCCCTTGCCGCCAACACTGCGCTCCACCAACGGTTGGTCGGCGAGGTTGTTCAACTCATCGATGGCATCCCACGCCGCCTTGTAGCTCAGGCCCGCGCTCTTGGCGGCGCGGGTGATCGAACCTTGTTCGGCGATGTGCTGCAACAGGGCGATGCGTTGTGGTCGCCGAGCGATGTGCTGGGTCAGAAGCGTGGGCAAGGACATGACGGAAAACTGCGTGCAAAGGTCGATAAGCGGACGTTGGCGCCTTGGGCGTGGCGCGTCAAGCCGACTCTCCGGGTTTCGGGGTACGAGCCAGGCAGTACACATCGACCCGTGCAGCGCCGGCATCGAGCAGCAGGGCGGCCAGCGCCTGGGCGGTGGCGCCCGTGGTGAGCACGTCGTCGACCAACGCCAAGTGACGGTTGTGCAACGCAGCCTGGGGTGCCAGGGCAAAGGCCTGACGCAGGTTTCGCCGCCGAGCCCTGGCATCGAGTGCCTGTTGGGCGGGGGTGTCCTGGGTGCGTCGCAGCAGGTGTTCTTCGCAAGGGATCGCCAACGGCCCACTGAGCCAGCGGGCCAGCAGCGCTGCCTGGTTGAAACCGCGCTGGCGCAAACGCCGGGTCGCCAGTGGCACCGGGACCAGCGCGTCGGGTCGTTCCAGCCCTTCGTCGAAATGATGTTGCAACGACTGCGCGAGCAGGTCGCCCAGCAGTCGGCCCAGGGGCCATTTCGCCTGATGCTTGAAACGGGTGATCAGGCTGTCCACCGGGAAGTCGTAGGCCCAAGGCGCCAGGACCCGTTCGAAGGCCGGCGGCTGCGCGGCGCATTGTCCGCAACGCAGCCCGGCCATGGGCAGCGGCAAGGCACAGACGCAGCATTGATCGCCGAGCCAGGGCAGCTCGCTTTCACAAGGGGTGCAGATAGGCTGCGGCGTATCGGTGCTTTCGCCGCACAGCAGGCAAGATTGTTTGTTTTTTAACCAGATGTAAACCTGTCCTTTGTATCGTGGTTGACAGCGCATGACTCTTCCTTAAATATGCCGAACATCCGTGTCGCGCCTGTGGGTATTCCATGTCCCCAGGCGCCAGCCAAGCATAATCAAGGAAATGCCCATGAGCGCCAGCACCACTGCCAACCTGCGTCATGACTGGTCTTTGGCCGAAGTCAAAGCACTCTTCGTCCAGCCATTCAATGACCTGCTGTTCCAGGCGCAGACCGTGCACCGCGCGCACTTCGACGCCAATCGCGTCCAGGTTTCCACGCTGCTGTCGATCAAGACCGGCGCCTGCCCTGAAGATTGCAAATATTGTCCGCAGTCCGGTCACTACAACACCGGCCTGGATAAAGAGAAATTGCTCGAAGTGCAGAAGGTCCTCGAAGAGGCTGCACGGGCCAAGGCCATCGGTTCGACCCGTTTCTGCATGGGCGCGGCCTGGAAACATCCGTCGGCCAAGGACATGCCGTATGTGCTGGAAATGGTCAAAGGCGTGAAGGCGATGGGCCTGGAAACCTGCATGACCCTGGGCCGTCTCGACCAGGAACAGACCGAAGCGCTGGCCCAGGCCGGCCTGGACTATTACAACCATAACCTTGACACCTCGCCGGAGTTCTACGGCAGCATCATCACCACCCGCACTTACAGCGAGCGCCTGCAAACCCTGGCCTATGTGCGTGATTCGGGGATGAAGATCTGCTCGGGCGGCATCCTCGGCATGGGCGAGTCCTTGGACGACCGCGCCAACCTGCTGATCCAACTGGCGAACCTGCCGGAGCACCCGGAATCGGTGCCGATCAACATGTTGGTCAAAGTCGCCGGCACGCCGCTGGAGAATGCCGAGGACGTCGATCCGTTCGATTTCATCCGCATGCTCGCCGTGGCGCGGATCATGATGCCCCAGTCCCATGTGCGGCTGTCCGCCGGCCGTGAAGCGATGAACGAGCAGATGCAGTCCCTGGCGTTCCTGGCCGGTGCCAACTCGATTTTTTACGGCGACAAGCTGTTGACCACCGCCAACCCGCAAGCCGACAAGGACATGCAGTTGTTCGCACGCCTGGGCATCCAGCCCGAAGCCCGCGAAGAACATGCCGACGAAGTGCACCAGGCAGCGATTGAACAGGCGCTGGTGGAGCAGAAGAGCAGCGAGCAGTTCTACAACGCCGCTGTCTGACCACTCACCGATACCCGGATTGGAATGCAAGACCCTGTGGGGGCGAGCTTGCTCGCGATGGCGATGGAACATTCGCATTGATGTCGACTGACACGCCGCTATCGCGAGCAAGCTCGCTCCCACAAGGGGCTTTGGCCAGTCTTTAAACAGTTGAGGCCTGCATGCCCTTCGATCTCGCCGCACGCCTGGCTGCCCGTCGTGCCGACAACCTCTATCGCCAGCGCCCGCTGCTCGAAAGCCCGCAGGGCCCGGAAGTGGTGGTGGACGGCCAGCCATTGCTGGCGTTCTGCAACAACGATTACCTGGGCCTGGCCAATCACCCGCAAGTGATCGAAGCCTGGCGCGCCGGGGCGCTCCGTTGGGGTGTCGGGGGGGGCGCCTCCCATTTGGTGACCGGCCACAGCGGCCCTCACCACGCCTTGGAAGAAGCCTTGGCCGACCTGACCGGCCGCCCGCGGGCGTTGCTGTTCACCACCGGTTACATGGCCAACCTCGGTGCGGTCACCGCGCTGGTGGGGCAGGGCGACACGGTACTGGAAGACCGCCTCAATCATGCCTCGCTGCTCGACGCCGGCCTGTTGTCTGGTGCGCGTTTCAACCGTTACCTGCACAACGATGCCCAGAGTTTGGCCAGCCGCCTGGAAAAAGCCACCGGCAATACCCTGGTGGTTACCGATGGCGTGTTCAGCATGGACGGCGACATCGCCGACCTGCCGGCCCTGGCCCGTGAAGCCAAGGCCAAGGGCGCCTGGCTGATGGTCGACGATGCACACGGTTTCGGCCCGTTGGGAGCCAATGGCGGCGGTATCGTCGAGCATTTTGGCTTGAGCCAGGATGACGTGCCGGTGTTGGTGGGCACCCTGGGCAAGGCCTTTGGCACCGCCGGGGCTTTTGTCGCCGGCAGTGAAGAACTGATCGAAAGCCTGATCCAGTTCGCTCGCCCCTACATCTACACCACCAGCCAACCGCCGGCCCTGGCTTGCGCCACGCTCAAGAGCCTTGAGCTGCTGCGCAGCGAGCATTGGCGGCGCGAGCACTTGCAGGTGCTGATTCGTCAGTTCCGCCAGGGCGCCGAGCAGATCGGCCTGCAATTGATGGACAGCTTCACGCCGATCCAGCCGATCCTGATTGGCGATGCGGGACGGGCCATGCGTTTGTCGCAAATGCTGCGTGAGCGCGGGCTGATGGTCACGGCGATCCGCCCACCCACCGTACCGGCTGGCAGCGCCCGTTTGCGCGTGACCCTGACCGCTGCTCACAGCGAGGCCCAGGTGCAGCTATTGTTGAATGCACTGGCCGAGTGTTTTGCCCTGTTGGGACCGGAGCCAAGCGATGCGTGACCGACTGATATTGCTGCCGGGCTGGGGCTTGGGCGTTTCACCGCTGGAGCCGCTGGCGGCAGCGTTGCACGGGCTCGACGAACACTTGCGAGTGGAAATCGAACCGTTGCCGGCGTTGCTATCGAACGATCCGGATGAATGGCTCGAAGAATTGGACGCCACCGTGCCCCAGGATGCCTGGCTGGGCGGTTGGTCCCTGGGCGGTATGCTGGCCTCGGCGCTGGCGGCGCGTCGGGGTGAGCGCTGCTGCGGCCTGCTGACCCTGGCGAGCAATCCGTCCTTTGTTGCCCATGAGCAATGGCCGAGTGCGATGGATGGAGCAACCTTCGATGGTTTTCTCGCCGGCTGTGCGGCCGATCCACGCCAGACCCTCAAGCGCTTCAGTTTGCTGTGCGCCCAGGGCAGCAGCGACCCACGCGGGTTGTCGCGGTTGTTATTGGCCGGGGCGCCGGGCACATCGCCCGAGGTCTTGATGGCCGGGCTCGAACTGTTGGCGCAATTGGACACTCGCGCCGCATTGCAGCGCTTTCGTGGCCCGCAATTGCATCTGTTTGCCGGGCTCGATGCCCTGGTGCCGGCCGAAGCCGCGGGTGAGTTGCTGGTCTTGCTGCCGGATGTCGAAATCGGCCTGATCGAACAGGCCGGCCACGGATTCCTTCTGGAGGACCCGCACGGTGTCGCGGGGGCGATCCAGGCTTTTTTGCATGAGTCCGGCGATGACTGATCTGTCTCTTCCCAAATTGCCCGGTGCCTTGCCCGACAAGCGCCAGGTGGCGGCTTCGTTTTCCCGGGCGGCAACCAGCTATGACAGCGTGGCCGAACTGCAGCGCGACGTGGGCCAACAGTTGCTCGGGCGCTTGCCGTCTTCGTTTATCCCACAACGTTGGCTGGACCTGGGCTGCGGCACTGGCTATTTCACCCGGGCCCTGGGCGCGCGTTATGGCGTGGATTCCGGCCTGGCGTTGGACATCGCCGAAGGCATGCTCAACCATGCTCGTCCCCAAGGTGGCGCTGCGCATTTTGTCGCGGGTGATGCTGAGCGGTTGCCTTTGCAAGCGGCGAGCTGTGACCTGGTGTTCTCCAGCCTGGCGGTGCAATGGTGTGCGGATTTTGCCGCGGTGCTGAGCGAGGCCCATCGTGTGTTGAAACCGGGTGGGGTGTTTGCCTTCACCAGCCTTTGTGTAGGCACTTTGTACGAATTGCGCGACAGTTGGCGTCAGGTGGATGGCTTGGTGCACGTCAATCGTTTCCGTGGGTTCGAGACGTATCAACACCTTTGCGCGGACAGCGGGCTGAATGTCGTCAGTCTGGAAAACCGTCCCCATGTGTTGCATTACCCCGACGTGCGCAGCCTGACGCATGAATTGAAAGCCTTGGGCGCCCACAATCTGAACCCCGGCCGCCCCGGCGGCTTGACCGGCAGGGCGCGGATCCTGGCGCTGGTTGAAGCCTATGAGCAGTTTCGTCAGGCGCTGGGACTGCCGGCGACTTACCAGATGGTCTACGCCGTTTTGGAGAAACCGCTATGAGCCAGGCCTATTTCATTACCGGCACCGACACCGATGTAGGCAAGACCACCGTCGCGGCGGGCCTGCTGCATGCTGCCCGGCAGGCTGGCATGAGCACGGCTGCCGGAAAACCCGTGGCCTCTGGCTGCGACGTGACGCCCAAGGGCCTGCGCAACGCCGATGCCTTGGCCTTGCTGGCCGAATGCTCGATACCGTTGACGTATGCACAGGTCAATCCGGTGGCGTTCGAACCGGCAATAGCGCCGCACTTGGCCGCTCGGGAAGCGGGCGTTGCGTTGACGGTGCAGTCGCTACTCGGCCCGATGCGCGAAGTGCTGGCGCTGGGCGCCGACTTCACCTTGATCGAAGGCGCGGGTGGTTGGCGCGTGCCGCTGGCCGGCCAGGACAATCTTTCCGATCTGGCGATCGCGCTGGGCTTGCCGGTGATTCTGGTGGTGGGCGTACGCCTGGGTTGCATCAGCCACGCGTTGTTGACCGCCGAGGCTATCGCCCGTGATGGCTTGCAGCTTGCCGGTTGGGTCGCGAACATCGTCGACCCGGCCACCTCGCGCCTGGAAGAAAACCTGGCAACCTTGGCCGAGCGACTTCCGGCGCCGTGCCTGGGCAGGGTGGCGCGGATTCAGAGCGTGACGGCCGAAGCCGTGGCCGGACACCTGCAACTGGATCTGCTGGACTGAGTCCCGCCAAGGTTTTGCCTATGACGCGGCACTGTGCCATTAGTGTTTTTGTCGGGCCTTTTCCCGGGGCTTCTGATTCAATGGCCACTGTCGACCCTTCAAGAAGACGAGCTCTGCCATGGAAATCTCAGGAAGTACCGCGTTCTATGCCGGTCTGAGCACGATTCAGACAGGGCAGAACCGCGTCGATCAGGCCTCCAGCCAGATCGCCAACAATACGATCGAGCGTTCGGTCACCAGCCAGTCGTCCGAAGTCCAGGTTGATCGCTTGCGTTCGGTGGATCGTAGCCAGCAGTCGGACTTGGCCAGCAACATGGTCGATATGGCCCAAGGCAAGTTCCAGGTGCAACTGGGTGTTAATGTCGCCAAGGCATCCGACGAAATGCTCGGTACGTTGATCGATACGTTTGCCTGAACGTCGTTAGGCAAATGCACTCAACGCTTCATGCCGATTTGAGTGCATACCATCCCGCCTCATGAGCTTCCGATGTATCCCCAGATCGTTGGGGTAATTGCGCTACCAACTCCAGAGCTGCCTGCAATAACAACCCGCCCCAAGGGTTGGACTGTCACATCTGCACAGTCGCCGGGGCTTTGCGCCAAAAAGAAGCCCTCTAACTGTCCGCTCTGAGTCACGCGCTCGTACTGCCTCAGGTTTACACCTGCCGAGACGGCGGTACCTACCACCACGATTCTGCCGTCCAGTTGCAGAGTCATCGAGTTGTGGCTCAGTTTGTTTAAAGTGCGAGAAATCAGTAGCGGTTCACCGTTATTGAAACTTCCATCCATTTCACCGTTCGCTTCCAATCTGACAAGTAAGCCGCTTTGCAGGTCGTCTGGAGCGTTGGCGTAGCCGGCGACGAGAATCTTGTCGTCATTCTGGACCAGCACGCGGGTAACGATCTCCGGCTTAAAGCGCTCTGCAGGCAGCAATTGCGCGGCCTCTCCTTCAACAACGATATCGGCGAAACCGTTATTACCAAAGCTAAGGTCCAATTCGCCTGTCGGCATGTAGCGAGCAACGGTTCGCGTCCTCAGGGTTTCGTCCAGGCGTCGCCAACTGCCAGCCACAATGATCTTGCTATCCCTTTGTACCTGCACATTACAGGCGAAGCTTGCGTGGTCATGGAATCGGATATCGATGAAGCCGCGGCCTGCGCCGAAGCCAGTATCAAGTTCCCCGTTGGGTTGCAGGCAAAACAGGCGACTAAGCGATGCTTCTGGTTTTTCTTCGTCAGGAAAAAGGAAGTAAGTGGCGCAGATCAATATTTTTTGATTTTTTTGCAGGCATCCATCTACGAGTTTGTCATTCCATATCGACCCATGGTTTGCATTGACGGGGCCAGGGAGGCTCCTACGACCGAACACGATGTCATGACCGCCATTTGCAAGAAAACGCACCGCCGCCGGGTTCCACTCGCTGTTTTTTGACGAAGCTCCGATGAGCAGGATTTTCTCATCCTCTTGCAGCAATACGCGTGTCGGCCAGCTCTTGTCGCCATCCCGGAAATTCCAACCAATTTCCTGGAACGCCTCGTCCCTGGTCCCGTTAGGCAGGTAGCGCGTCAGTGCAAAATGATCCTGGAGTTGCAAGGCAAAGACCAATTTGGCTTCCCTGTCGTGAGCAATCGTGGTGGCGCTACCTCGTTCATTGAATTGAATATAGCCATCTGTACCAAATTTCCGGTCCAGTTCGCCTGGTATGCGATTCGAACTGTCTCCTGCGGATTGAGTGGCCATGTGCTTTCCTCCATTGGGAACTAGTCTGGACCGAAACGGCGCTGTTCTGTGCCTCGGAGTCAGTACACCAGTTTTCTCGCAAAGCCGAACCTGTAAAGGTTGACAGTCGTGGCGTTGGTCCGCGCCAAGCGCGATCAATTTCAAGACGAGGGACGAGTGGTAACGGATCGGTGCTTGACAAGATTTCGGCGTAAACGTATGTTTCAAACAACTGTTTGATCGCTACAACAAATCCACGCGGTCGTTCATTCCCGGTTACATCAGCAGAGGTTTATCGCTATGCCTGACTACAAGGCCCCCTTGCGTGATATTCGCTTCGTTCGTGACGAACTGCTTGGCTACGAAGCGCATTATCAGAGCCTTCCGGCTTGCCAGGACGCAACTCCGGACATGGTTGACGCCATTCTCGAAGAAGGCGCCAAGTTTTGTGAGCAGGTGCTGGCGCCGCTGAACCGCGTGGGCGACCTCGAAGGCTGCACCTGGAGCGAGTCCGGTGTGAAGACCCCGACCGGGTTCAAGGAAGCCTACAAGCAATTCGTCGAAGGCGGCTGGCCAAGCCTGGCCCATGATGTCGCGCATGGCGGTCAAGGCCTGCCGGAATCCCTCGGCCTGGCAGTCAGCGAGATGGTCGGTGAAGCCAACTGGTCGTGGGGCATGTACCCGGGCCTGTCCCATGGCGCGATGAACACCATTTCCGAGCACGGTACGCCTGAGCAACAAGAGGCTTACCTGACCAAGCTGGTGTCCGGTGAATGGACCGGCACCATGTGCCTGACCGAACCACACTGCGGCACTGACCTGGGCATGCTGCGCACCAAGGCCGAGCCTCAGGCCGATGGTTCCTACAAGGTTTCCGGCACCAAGATCTTCATTTCGGCCGGCGAACACGACATGGCCGACAACATCGTTCACATCGTGCTGGCGCGCCTGCCGGACGCACCGGCTGGTACCAAGGGCATTTCGCTGTTCATCGTTCCCAAGTTCCTGCCTAACGCCGACGGCTCCATCGGCCAGCGCAACGCGGTGAGCTGCGGTTCCCTGGAACACAAGATGGGCATCCACGGCAACGCCACTTGCGTGATGAACTTCGACGCGGCCACCGGTTACCTGATCGGCCCGGCGAACAAAGGCCTGAACTGCATGTTCACCTTCATGAACACCGCACGCCTGGGCACCGCGCTGCAAGGCCTGGCCCACGCCGAAATCGGTTTCCAGGGCGGCCTGAAATACGCTCGCGACCGCCTGCAAATGCGTTCCCTGACCGGCCCGAAAGCGCCAGACAAGGCCGCCGACCCGATCATCGTGCACCCTGACGTGCGTCGCATGCTGCTGACCATGAAGGCCTTCGCCGAAGGTAACCGCGCGATGGTCTACTTCACCGCCAAGCAGGTCGACATCGTCAAGTACGGCGTGGATGAAGAAGAGAAGAAAAAGGCCGATGCACTGCTGGCGTTCATGACGCCGATCGCCAAGGCCTTCATGACCGAAGTCGGTTTCGAATCGGCCAACCACGGCGTGCAGATCTATGGCGGCCACGGCTTCATTGCCGAGTGGGGCATGGAGCAGAACGTTCGCGACAGCCGTATCTCGATGCTGTACGAAGGCACCACCGGCATCCAGGCACTCGACTTGCTGGGCCGTAAAGTGCTGATGACCCAGGGCGAGGCACTCAAGGGCTTCACCAAGATCGTCCACAAGTTCTGCCAGGGCAACGAAGGCAACGAAGCGGTCAAGGAATTCGTAGAACCCCTGGCTGCGCTGAACAAGGAATGGGGCGAGCTGACCATGAAGGTCGGCATGGCGGCCATGAAGGATCGCGAAGAAGTCGGCGCCGCGTCGGTGGACTACCTGATGTACTCCGGTTACGCCTGCCTGGCCTATTTCTGGGCCGACATGGCGCGCCTGGCGGCGGAAAAACTCGCAGCCGGCACCACTGAAGAAGCCTTCTACACCGCCAAGCTGCAGACCGCGCGCTTCTACTTCCAGCGCATCCTGCCGCGTACCCGTACCCACGTGGCAACCATGCTGTCGGGCGCCAACAACCTGATGGACATGAAGGAAGAGGACTTCGCGCTGGGCTACTAAGCCTCACGCGCTTCTTCCAAAAGCCGCTGCTTCTTCGGGAGCAGCGGCTTTTTCATGCCTGCCACAAATTTGTATTCACCGCAGGCCCTTGTGGGAGCGAGCTTGCTCGCGATGGCGTTTGTTCAGTCAGTACCTTCATGGCTGACACACCGCTATCGCGAGCAAGCTCGCACACAGGGGCAACCAGGATCCTGAAACAATATTCATCCAACTCGACCCTAAGAAAACCGTCACCTCTGCCGTTACAGCGATGGCAGTGTGACATCTGTCACATCTCGCGTGCCTTACTGCTCCAGTTGCAGGCACAATGCCATCTTTGATCAGCCGGGTCGGAGCTTTACCCTTGCCGCGTTCTTCCGCTGTACGTTTCAGCCATTTCCTGCCGTCATTGCTGCTGTTGCTGGCGGGGCTTGCGGCTGCCTACGTCAAGGATCTCAACGTTTTCTTCACCTCGCTGTTCAACGTGCTCCCGACGCTGGTGTTATTGCTGGGTGGGGCGTATTGCGCGGTCTACCGACGTCAACGTGAGCTGTTTCTGATGGTCACGGTGTACATCGCCTATTTCCTGCTGGACACCCAGACTGACTTCTATCGCGATAACGGCAAGGTGCGCGAAGACGCGGCGGTGGTGTTCCATCTCGTTTGCCTGTTGTTGCCGCTGTTGTTCGGGCTGTTCGCCGCGTGGCAGGAGCGCACCCATCTGTTCCAGGACATGGTGGCGCGGTTCGCGGTGTTGCTGGTCTTTGGCAGCGTGGCGCTGGCCCTGGAGCAGAGTTTCCCCCAGGCCTTGCTGTTGTGGCTTTCGGAGATCCGCTGGCCGGCGTTGCACGGTGCCTGGATGAGCCTGATCCAATTGTCTTACCCGATGTTCGCCGCCGCGTTCCTGCTGCTGGCCTGGCAATATTGGCGCAACCCCCGGCCACTGCATGCTGCGCAATTGGTGGGGGTGCTGGGGTTGTTCTGGATGTTGCCGAAAACCTTCATCCTGCCCTTCACCTTGAACATCATGTGCAGCCAGGTGATGTTGATGATCGCGGCAGCGGTCGCCCATGAGGCCTATCAAATGGCCTTCCGTGATGAACTCACCGGCCTGCCGGGCCGTCGGGCGCTGAACGAACGCATGCAGCGCCTGGGGCGCAATTATGTGCTGGCGATGAGTGACGTGGACCACTTCAAGAAATTCAACGACACCCACGGCCACGATGTGGGTGACCAGGTCCTGCGCCTGGTGGCCAGCAAATTGTCGAAAATCGGCGGTGGCGGTAGGGCGTATCGCTACGGCGGTGAGGAATTTGCCCTGGTGTTCGCAGGCAAGACCATCGACGAGTGCATGCCCCATCTGGAAGTCATTCGCCAGTCCATCGAGACGTACGCCATCCAACTGCGCAACCCTGACAGTCGTCCCCAGGACGACCAGCAAGGCCGCCAGCGTCGCTCCGGTGCCGGTGCGTCCAGCGTCTCGGTGACGGTCAGCATCGGTGTCGCGGAACGCCTCGAGCAACGCACGCCTGAAGAAGTGCTCAAGTCCGCCGACCAGGCGCTCTATAACGCCAAGGGCGCGGGGCGTAACTGTGTGATTGCCTTCGGGCAGAACCGCCGCGGTGCGGTGCGCATGGAGACTGCCGCGGGTTGAGTGATGACGGCGCATTCAGCGTCTGGACTGTGATTGTGGGCCTGGGTGGCCGGCAGTAGGTTGAAACGATCTGCTACCGGAGAAAACCACCATGCCCGAGTACAAAGCCCCACTGCGCGACATGCGCTTTCTGATCGATCACGTCTTCGATTTCCATGGTCGCTATGCCGAGCTGGGCGCCAGCGACGCAAGCCCGGACATGGTCAGCGCGATCCTCGAAGAAGCTGCCAGGTTCTGTGAGAACGTGCTGGCGCCGCTCAATCGCTCCGGTGATGAAGAGGGTTGCCATTTCGACAACGGTGTAGTCACCACGCCGACAGGTTTCAAGCAGGCTTTCGCACAGTATGTGGAGGGTGGCTGGCATGGGCTGGCGGCGGACCCGGCGTATGGCGGCCAGGGCTTGCCTAGCTCCCTGGGCCTGGTCATCAGCGAGATGATCGGCTCCAGCAACACATCTTGGGGCATGTACCCGGGCCTGACTCATGGCGCCATGTCGGCGATTCATGCCCACGGCACGTCAGAACAGAAACAGACCTACCTGAGCAAACTCACCGCCGGCCAGTGGACAGGCACCATGTGCCTGACCGAAGCCCACTGCGGCACCGACCTGGGCATCATCAAGACCCGCGCCGTGCCCCAGGCCGACGGTAGCCATGCGATCTCCGGCAGCAAGATCTTCATTTCCGCCGGCGAACACGACATGAGCGATAACATCATCCACCTGGTGCTGGCCAAGTTGCCGGACGCTCCCGCCGGGACCAAGGGCATCTCGCTGTTCATCGTGCCCAAGTTCCTGCCCGACGCCAGGGGTGAGGCAGGGGCGCGCAATGGCGTGTCCTGTGGTTCGATTGAACACAAGATGGGCATCAAGGCATCGGCCACCTGTGTGCTGAATTTCGATGGGGCCAAGGGGTTCCTCATCGGCGAGCCGAACAAGGGCCTCAATTGCATGTTCACCATGATGAACCACGCCCGGCTCGGCACTGGCATGCAGGGCCTGTGCCTGGGCGAGGCGAGCTTCCAGGGCGCCATCAGGTACGCCAACGACCGTTTGCAGATGCGCGCGCTGACCGGCCCCAAGGCGCCGGAAAAAGTCGCCGACCCGATCATCGTCCATCCCGATGTGCGCAGGATGCTGCTGACCATGAAAGCCTTCAACGAAGGCAATCGGGCGCTGACGTATTTCACCGCGCAATTGCTCGATACCGCGCACCTGAGCCCGGACGAAACCGCCCGCCAGGAGGCCGAGGACCTGCTGGCGTTCCTCACGCCGATCTGCAAGGCCTTCATGACCGACACCGGGCTGGAGGTGACCAACCACGGCATGCAAGTGTTTGGCGGCCACGGTTTCATTCGCGAATGGGGCATGGAACAGTTGGTGCGCGACTGCCGCATCGCGCCGATCTATGAAGGCACCAACGGTATTCAGGCCTTGGATCTGTTGGGACGCAAGGTGCTGGGCAGCCAGGGCAAATTGTTGCGAGGTTTCACCAAAATCGTCCATAAATTCTGCGTGGCCAATGCCGAACACCCGCAGCTCAAGGCGTACGTCGCGCAACTCGACGGGCTCAACCAGCAGTGGGGCGAGCTGACCACTCGGGTTGGAATGGCCGCCATGAAGAATCCAGATGAAGTCGGCGCCGCCTCCGTGGATTATTTGATGTACAGCGGTTACGTCATCCTGGCCTACCTGTGGTTGCGCATGGCATTGGTGGCTCAGTCGCAACTCGACAGCGGCAACGGTGACGGCGATTTCTGCCAGGCCAAACTGGCGACCTGCGAGTTCTACTTCAAGCGCCTGCTGCCGCGTACGACCGCCCATCGGGCTGCGGTCGAGGCCGGGAGCGACTGCCTGATGAAGCTACCGGCAGAGTTGTTTGCCCTCTGACTGAACCCGTGGCGAGGGAGCTTGCTCCCGCTGGGCTGCGTAGCAGCCCTTTTTGTGAGTGCTGCGCACTCAAGCGGGAGCAAGCTCCCTCGCCACCATCAACATTCAAGTCTGTATATTGACTAAAAATAACAAAACAGTCATAGGTTGACCCTATGTGTCTCAAAAGTTGTTGGGGTACACTCAAGCCACTGCAAAAAGCGTTTTCTTTCGAACCAACTGTTTAGATCCTGCGAGGTTTGCCATGGCTGACTACAAAGCGCCCCTGCGCGATATGCGCTTCGTCCTCAATGAAGTGTTCGAGGTCGCGAAACTCTGGGCCCAATTGCCGGCGTTGGCCGATGCCGTGGATGCCGAAACGGTCGAAGCGATCCTTGAAGAAGCCGGCAAAGTCACCAGCAAAAGCATCGCGCCCCTCAGCCGCGCCGCTGACGAAGAAGGTTGCCACTGGGCCGACGGCGCCGTCACCACGCCGGCAGGTTTCCCACAGGCCTACAAGACTTACGCTGAAGGCGGTTGGGTCGGTGTCGGCGGTGACCCGGTGTACGGCGGCATGGGCATGCCCAAGGCCGTTTCGGCCCAGGTCGAGGAAATGGTCAACTCCGCCAGCCTGTCCTTCGGCCTGTACCCGATGCTGACCGCCGGCGCCTGCCTGTCGATCAATGCCCACGCCAGTGAAGAATTGAAAGCAGCGTACCTGCCGAACATGTACGCCGGCGTCTGGGCCGGTTCCATGTGCCTGACCGAGCCTCATGCCGGTACGGACCTGGGGATCATCCGCACCAAGGCCGAACCCCAGGCCGACGGTTCCTACAAGGTCAGCGGCACGAAAATTTTCATCACTGGCGGTGAGCACGACCTTACCGAGAACATCATTCACCTGGTGCTGGCGAAACTGCCGGACGCGCCGGCAGGCCCCAAGGGGATTTCGCTGTTCCTGGTGCCCAAGTTCATGGTCAATGCCGACGGCAGCCTGGGCGCGCGCAACGCGGCCAACTGCGGCTCGATCGAACACAAGATGGGCATCCAGGCATCCGCCACCTGCGTGATGAACTTCGACGAAGCCGTGGGTTATCTGGTAGGCGAGCCGAACAAGGGTCTGGCGGCGATGTTCACCATGATGAACTACGAACGTCTGGGCGTCGGCATCCAAGGCCTGGCCTCGGGTGAGCGTTCCTACCAGAACGCCATCGAATACGCCCGTGACCGCCTGCAAAGTCGTTCGCCAACCGGTGCGCAGAACAAGGACAAGGTCGCCGACCCGATCATCGTCCACCCCGACGTGCGTCGGATGCTGCTGACCATGAAAGCCTCGAACGAAGGCGGTCGGGCATTTTCCACCTACGTGGCGATGCAACTGGACACCGCCAAGTTCAGCGAAGATCCAGTCACGCGCAAGCGCGCCGAAGACCTGGTGGCGTTGCTGACACCGGTGGCGAAGGCCTTCCTGACCGACCTGGGCCTGGAAACCACAGTCCATGGTCAACAGGTGTTCGGCGGCCACGGTTACATTCGTGAATGGGGCCAGGAGCAACTGGTGCGCGATGTGCGTATCACCCAGATCTACGAAGGCACCAACGGTATCCAGGCGCTGGACCTGGTGGGGCGCAAGATCGTCGGCAGCGGCGGTGCGTTCTACAAGTTGTTTGCCGATGAAATCCGGCACTTCACTGCCACCGCGAGCAGCGACCTGGCGGAGTTCACCAAGCCGCTGAACGATGCGGTCGGTACGCTGGATGAGCTGACCGAATGGTTGTTGGACCGAGCGAAAAGCAACCCGAACGAAATCGGCGCGGCGTCGGTGGAGTATCTCCAGGCGTTTGGCTACACCGCGTATGCCTACATGTGGGCTCTGATGGCCAGGGCGGCCTTGGGCAAAGAAAGCCAGGATGATTTCTACGCGAGCAAATTGGGCACGGCGCGGTTTTATTTCGCCCGCCTGCTGCCGCGTATTCACTCCTTGAGTGCTTCGGTGAAGGCAGGGAGCGAGTCGCTGTTCTTGCTGGAGCCCGGACAGTTCTAAAAACTGACATTGTGTAAGCAAACGCTTACACAATGTGCTGGCGTTTTCCCTCTATCGGCAGGTTGGATCCAAGGCTAATCTACTTCACATGGACGCCGCGCAGGATGCGCAAAAGTAACAACACGGACACGTAGGATTCTGCCAGGAAGGCGGAGTGAAATGGATGTCAGGGAAACAGTCTGCAAAGCCCCGCTTCGGCGGGGTTTTCTTTTGGTGCGCCAGGCATGGCGCGTTGCGCGCAAGCGCAACCAGCTTGGCTGTGGTGGTCACGCTGGTGACTTGGAGGTGAAAGTCCTCTACACACCCGGCAAGGGGAAGTGTTAGCCAGAGGCAAGGGTGTCGCGGGTGACTGCGAATCTGAAGGAAGCCCGAGGCAAAATGCTGGCCTGACGAACAGGAAGCGGATTAGGCGGTGCAGCGGGGTAAGGTAGCCAAAATTGCCAAAGCCCAATACTTGCACGGAACGCTGTGACGTAGATCCGACAGGCATAAGCAGGAAGGTCGCGCGAATTACCCTGGGAGATCTGCCCGTTTGCCAGTGTGCTACCGAGC